>NZ_NHML01000016.1:0-239947 GCF_002165735.1 Rhodococcus sp. NCIMB 12038 | reverse complement strand
TCCTCACCGTTGGCCCACGTGGTGCGACCCTCCGCGAACCGGCCCAACCGGATCTTCGTGCCCTGCAGATCGCCGAGGACACCGACCGCCTTGCCCGTCGCCTCCGCGGCCGCCCTCACGCGTTTGTAGTTCTCCTCGTGGTCGGCGTGCTCGCCGTGGCTGAAATTCAGCCGGGCCACGTCCATACCGCTTTCGACGAGCTCGCGAATACGGTCACCGGTGGCGGTAGCAGGTCCAAGTGTGCATACGATCTTCGTGCGTCGGGAGGTGCCGAGCAGTTCGGGCTGTGCGGTGGGTGACGCGGACCGTTCGAGATCGATGGTGGGCATGTGACTCCTCGCGGCTGAGTTGAGAGTGGTTGTGTGACTTGAAAGGTTCGTCACGACGGACTGTCCGCGGTCGCTCGCGCATGCGTCTGCGTCGGCGCGGGGAGGCTCCATTGACTGTCGATCAGTCCGACGACCTGAGCGGTTGCCTCCTGAAGGAGTTCGGCGGTGTTGTCGAGCAATTCGTGGAGTTCCGCCGGACCGCGGGCGATGGAGAACGCCGCCGAGATCCGGGCAGCGCGAATCTCGGCTGCGGACAGGCGAACCGTACCGGCGATCACGACCACGGGGCACTCGGTCGGCGTCTGACGAACGACGCCCTGCACCACCTTCCCCTGCAGCGACTGCGCGTCGAAGGCCCCTTCCCCCGTGATCACCAGGTCCGCGTCGGCGCACAGAGACCGCAGCCCCACCGTTTCCGAGACGAGATCACTGCCGGGCACCAGTTCCGCGGCGAGGATTGCGCTCAGGCAGGCCGACATCCCGCCGGCCGCTCCCGCTCCGCGCAGGGCCAGAATGTCGGCCCCGTACGCAGCGCGGAGAGCGATCGCCAACTGTCCGAGCCCGGAATCCAATTCGCGGACCTGGTCGGCCGTCGCGCCCTTCTGCGGCCCGAACACCGCGGCCGCCCCGTTCTCCCCGCAGAGGGGATTGTCGACGTCGGTCGCGACGCGCCAGCGCACCGACCGCGCCCGGGGGTGCAACTGTGACTCGTCGATGGCGACGATGTCGCCCAGCCCCGCACCGCCGGGTTCCACGTCGTGACCGTCTGCGTCGAGGAATCGCACACCGAGTGCGCGGAGCATCCCGGTGCCCCCGTCGGTGGTTGCGCTGCCTCCGATGCACAGAAGGACTTCTTCAACACCGTCTTCCAGTGCGCTCACGGCGATTTCGCCGACGCCAAAGGTATCCGCCCGCAACGGTGACGGTGGAACGTCCGCCACATGCGGCAGACCGTTCGCTTCCGCGGCCTCGATGATCGCGACCCTGCCGTCGTTCGACAGTCCGTAGCGGGCGCTCCGCGGGCGTCTGAGGGCATCGTGAGCGTGGATCACCCGGGGCTCGGCGTTGCCGGCCGAGAGGAACGTCTGCAACGTGCCCTCGCCACCGTCCGCGAGCGGGCATTGCACGATCCGGACGTCGGCGCCGAGCACTGCACGGACACCGGCGGCCATCGCGGCTGCGACGTCAACGGCGGAGAGGCTCCCCTTGAACGAGTCGGGAGCGAGGACAACGGTAGGTGTGCGCTTTCGCATGAATAGAGCGTAGGTCTCCCACACCCGGGGTCATATGTATATTCTGCACAGATTCTCACTCAATTCGGGCCGCTAAATATGTGCACATTGTCGTACGCGCTCGGCAGCGCTTCACGCTCCGCGGTGCGGATCCTCCAGCGCCGCGGCCGCGAGGAGTGCCAGGCGCATGGCGACGGCGTGGTCGAAAATGCGCAGGTTCAATGCGGTGACGTGCTGGATCCGATCGAGTCGCTGGACCAGCGTGTTGCGGTGCACCTCGAGGGCGGTCGCCGTCGCCGCGATCGACAGATCGTGGTCGAGGAAGGCGCGAGCGGTCTCGCGCAGGGTCGCGGACAGCGGCGTGAGGACGCGCTCCACGGTGTCGTGTGAAATCTCCCGGGACTGCTGTGCGACAGCTGTTTCGGGCACCAGTGCGGAGAGTTTCGTCTCCTCTCCCGCGGGCAGCAGGTGCGCCCGGGCCAGGAGGATGCCCAGCCGGGCAGCGTCCACGGACAATTCGCGAGACGTAGCGGCATGCCTGCCGGTGATGAGACGGACGTCGCCGGTGCGCAGCCGTTGCCAAGTCGCGGCGAGTGTGCGGTCTGTCACCGAACCGCTCAGAACCCACACCGCGCCCTGCAATTCGGCGGCAACCACCCCGGCGACCCCCTGGACCCGTCGAAGCAGGGCCACCGACGTGGACGAGGGAAGGGACCACGATCCGCTGCCCGCTGCGGGGACGACCGCCGTGATGTTCCACGGCGGGGTCATCGGTGATCCGATGTGGCGTAACGCTTCCAGCAGGCCGTTCTCGGTGACGGTTCCGTTCACCAGGCCGAGGAGCAGTTCGCGCACGGCCGCTTCCCGCCACCGTGAACTGTCCCGGTGCTGCTCGTTCCGTAACAACAGTTCCACGGTGAGGGCGAGGACGTTGCACACCGATTCGACCTCGCCTGGGTCGCCCGTGACGCCCACTGCACCGACGATCCGCCCGTCGAGCGTCAGGGGAATGTTGATCCCGGCTCTGACCTCCGCAGATTCTTCGTCGGTGTCCACGAGGACTCGCCGGCCGTCCCGGATGGCCTCGAGCGCACCGGCGTGCACGGTACCGATACGCGTCCCGTCGACCGACCCGATGATTCGGCCGTTGCGGTCCATCAGATTGATGTTGTAGTCCAGTCGGGGGCTCACCTCGTCCACCACACGCTGAGCGAGTTCGCCGGTGAACACGTACGCGAATTCGTCCTCGTCGCCGTCCTGCGCCGCCCAGGTCATGCAGCAAGACTAAACGTACGAGAGGCACTACGGACCAGACCTACCCGGCGCCACAGGTGCTCTCGTCGAATTCGGTCGGCGGGAGGAACGTCGGCAGCGCGGTGTACACCGCCGAGAGTGATCGCCCGGCCCGCATGACGGTCCGGTCGGGACGCACGATCGCCGCGACGGCGTGCCCGCGGGCAAGCCACCGGCCGAGTTCGGACTCGGGTGCGGCGGCTACGACGACGGCCCCGCGTCGGTCGATCTCGCACCGCTGGCCGGGGGTTGGCGGAGTCGACGTCACCACGAGGAACCGTCCGGGCGCCCCCGCGTCGAGTCGCCCACCGTCGAC
The DNA here is from genome assembly GCF_002165735.1 of Rhodococcus sp. NCIMB 12038. NCBI lineage: Bacteria > Bacillati > Actinomycetota > Actinomycetes > Mycobacteriales > Nocardiaceae > Rhodococcus > Rhodococcus sp. NCIMB 12038. The sequence goes on along the minus strand of NZ_NHML01000016.1, from coordinate 236,777 downwards.
GTCGACGACCGGGTTGGGGCACAGCGTGCCGGCCAGTCCCCGGCGCAGCCCCGTCTCGACGAAGCCGGAGGTCCGCAGTGGCGGCGTCGCGCTGTCGGTGACCTTGGCGTTCAGACCAGGAATCCACCGCGCCATCGGGGCGATCCGCCGACGCAGAACGTTACCGAGTTCACCGCCCTCGGTCATCGCCCGTCCGACGCCGACGGCGAGCCGGATCATGGACTTCGCGTGCGACTTTCGCTCGCGCTGATACGTGTCGAGGCAGGATTCGGGCAGGGTCCCACCCAGGACGCCGGCCAGCTTCCACGTCAGGTTGCTCGCATCCCGCAGTCCGGCGCCCATGCCCTGGCCGATGAACGGTGGCGTCAGGTGCGCCGCGTCGCCCAGCAGGAATACTCGCCGGTCGCGCCACCGGTCGGCGAGCTGGGCGCGGAAGGTGTAGTCCGCCACTCTGATCAGCTCGAGGTCGGTGTCGGCAACGTTCGCCGTCCAGGGCGTGATCAGCGGACGCAGGGCGTCGAGGTCGGCGTAGGTCGCCGCGCATTCGCCGGGCCGCAGCCGGAACTCCCACCGGTAGCGGGTGTCACCGATCCGCATGTAGGTCGCCGCCCGTACCGGGTCGCACACCTGATGCACACCTTCCCACTGATCGAGGTCCGCGTCGGTGGCGATGTCGACGACGAGCCAGCGTTGCGTGAATCCCAGATTCTCCATCGCCGAGCCGATCGAGGTTCGCACGGTGCTGTTGGCGCCGTCGCAGCCGAGTACGTAGTCGGCGCGGACCGCCCGCCGCTCGCCGGTGACCCGGTCGGTGAAATCCACCCGCACGTGGTCGCGGCCATGCGCGACGCGCGTGACCTCACTGTTGCCGCACATGCTGACGCGGTCGTGGCGCGTGAGCCCCGCGCGGAGAAGTGTCTCGAGTTCGGGCTGATCGAACATGTTCGCCTGCGGGAAGCCGTGCAGGTTTCGAGCGTTGTCGCGGCGGAACTCGGCCAGGATCGTCATGTCCCGGTCGACCAGTCGCAGACCGCGGGCCGGTCGCGAGATTTCCGCGAATTCTTCGGCCAGCCCGAGCCGGGCGAGGATGCGGTACACCTCGTCGTCGAGGTGGACCGCCCGCGGTTGCTGGTACACACCGTCCCACCGGTCCAGCAGCAGGCATTCGACCCCGTACCGGGCCAGCAGCGTTGCGGCCGTCAGTCCGGTGGGCCCGGCGCCGACGATGACGACCGGGTAGTGCGGGGCGATCACGACGTCATCCCGAACCGCCACGTCACCGGTAACCGGTCGAGCGCCGTCTTCACCCCGGTCGTGTCGCCGCCTGGAGGTGCGGTGACGAGGACGACGACGGTACCGTCCTCGACGACGGTGTGAACACTGTCGACGCCGGTGACGCCGCCGAGGGCGTCCTCGGCCACGCGGCGGGCCGCGTCGGCGCGGAGGGCGAGCTTGTACGGTTTGCCGACATCGGTGACCGGCAAAGTATCGATCACGGTCACCGACTTCGGGGCGGCAGCCGACTCGGCGACATGTTCGGCCGCCCAGGAAAGGAGTTGCTGCTCGGACACTTCGGCGCTCGCCGTCACGGTCACATAGGCAACCGGAACTTCCCCCGAGTGGATATCGGGGCATGCGACGGCGGCCGCTCCGGTCACGGCAGGGTGTGCGAGCAGTGCGTCCTCGATCACCGCCGGATCGATGTTGTGGCCACCGCGGATGATCAGATCCTTCGCACGCCCCGTCAGGTGAACGAAACCGTCGGGATCGACGCGGCCGAGATCCCCGGTGTCGAGCCAGCCGTCGACGAGCACACCCCTCCCGTCGAGCACGAACCCGTGCGCCTCCCGGCCGACGACGTAGCCGGCGAAGACGGTGGGACCGCTGATCGCGATCGTCCCGACCTCCCCGTCGGGCAGGTCCGTCCATCGGCCGTCCGGAGCGGCCCGCACGGTCTTGATCTGCTGGTACGGCATCCGTTGCCCCACCGACCCCGGGCGGGGCGCGGTGGAAAAGCTGCGGGCGCTGGCGCAGGTCGCCTCGGTCAGGCCGTACCCCTCGAGCAGCCGGACGCCGGTGTGGGACTCGAAACCGTCACGCACCGCCGGGGGCAGCGCCGACGCCCCCACCATGCACACGTGCAGACTCGAGATGTCCGCGTCGACGGGGCACTGCGCGAGCACCGAGTACACGGTGGGCACCGCGCTCATCGCCGCGAGGCGGTAGTGCTCGACGATCTTCCAGAACTCCCCGTAGAGTGCGGCGTCCCGGTATCCGGCCGGCCCGGCCCAGATCACGGACTGCCCCCGCAGCATCGGTGCGAGCACCGTGACGATCAGGGCGTTGACGTGGAACAGCGGTAGGGCGGCGAAGACGCGGGAATCGTCGTCGAGCACCGAGTTGGCCGCGATCATCCACGCGTCGGCCACCTCGTTCGTGTGCGTGTGAGCGGCCAGCTTCGGGGCGCCCGTGGTGCCGCCCGTGTGAAACAGTGCCGCCAGGTCGTGCCCCGTCGGGGCGACGCCGGCGAAACCGGTTGCGTCCCGCCCCGCCGCGTCGAGGTAGGCGACCCGGACCCCGTCGATGACCGGTGGGTCCGAAGGCACCCGGGTGCCGGTCGGGCGGAGCAGCAGCAGGGTGTCGATCGCACCGGCAGCGGCGAGAGCCCGTGCGGTCGACCAGATCCGGGCATCGAGATCCGGTCCGGCGGTGACCATCACGCGTGCTCCCGTTCGGCGCAGCAACTCGGCGATCTGCCCGGTGGACAGGCCCGCGTTGATCGGTGCGGCGATCCCCGCGACCTGCGCGGCGAGGGTTGCGGTGATCAGTTCGTCGCAGTTCGGGGACATCAGCGCCACGGCGTCGCCTCGCCCGACACCGGCGTCGTGGAGGGCGTTGGCGGCGCGGTGCACGTCCGCGAGGACCTGCGCGTACGTCCGGCTCACGGGTTCGCGCCAGCGCGCGCCGTCGGGGAGAACGGTCAGCGCGGTGCGCTCGGGCCACAGACCCGCCGCCCGAACCAGCAGATCGTAGGTGGACGTGGGCAGTCCCCGCTCCTCGAGCGGAACCGTCTCGATGGCAGCGAGATCGCGCGGCTGGTCGTAGGCCGGCCACAATATTTGGTTGCTCACCGGGCGTACCTCGCGACGGTGCGTTGGATGCCCAGATCCAGGGCCCCGTCGTCGGTGGCGATCGACAGTTCGACGACGTCGCCGTCCTGTAGGTACTTCGGGTTCTTCGATTGGGACGCGAAGAAATTCTTCCACTTCACCGCCGGGGGCAGGAGTGAGCCGAGGATTTCGATCGGCTTGGCGGGAGCCTTCAGCGCGGTGCCGCCCGGAGTGCCGGTGAGCAGCAGATCACCGGCATCCAGACGCTGGAATTTGGTGAGCGCCCGTAGCGCCTCGACGGGACGGTAGATCATGTCCGACACCGTCATGTCCTGCCGGACAACTCCATTCACCCGCAGCGTCAGGCGGAGATCCTCGAAACGCTTGAACTCCCCCGCCTCCAGCAGCACCAGCGCCGGGCCGACCGGAGTGAACGTCGGGTACGACTTCGCCTCGTAAAACTGGGTTTTCGGCAGCTGGATGTCGCGGGCCGAGACGTCGTTGGTGACGACCAGACCGGCGACGAAGTCGGCAATATTGTCCTCGTCGATCGCGGTACCCACCGGCACGGACCGGCCGAAGACCAGCCCGATTTCCACCTCGTAGTCGAGAAACCGGACGTGGCCGGGTTTGATCACGTCGTCGTAGGGCCCGCTGATCGACCCGGACGATTTGCGGAAGAAGGTCAGCGGCACGGTATCGGGGTTCATACCCGAGTCCTTCACGTGCGACACGAAATTGGTCATCTGGGCCACCACCCGACACGGTGCGGTGACGGGAGAGATCAGGTCGAGGGTTTCGACCGGGATCGTACGGCCGGCGGACGCCGCGGTTTCGATGGCCGCCCGGTCCGCCAGCAGTTGCGCCGTGGTGATGGCCGCAGTGTCGATTTCGGCCGCGCCGGTGGCAGTCTGCACCCACCAGCCGTCGGAGGTGCGAAGGACGGAAATACTCATGAGGAAGCCACTTTCAGCAGGCCGCGGAGGCGTTGGAAATCGAATTCGTTGTCCTCGCGGAGCGAGGTGATCATGGCGCGCAGTTCCCGCAGCGACGCCCTGTCGGGTGAGACGCCGAGGAAGTCCTTGGTCGCCGGCGGCCCCCATTGAGCCAGCCCGGACGCGCTCATCGGTGCCCACCCGGGTTCGAGAGAGCAGTCGAACAGGTCGCCGTCACTGAAGTGCTCCACCAGGAATCCGTCCGGGTCGCGCCAGTAGTCGAAGATCTGGCTGCCCTGGATGTGGCGTCCGATTCCCCACGAGCGGCGGTATCCCCGATCCAGCAGGTATTCACCGCCCGCCGCGAGGGTGTCGAGATCGCACACCTGATACGCCGAGTGCACGTACCGGTTGCTCGGACCGAGGGTCATCGCCACGGTGTGGTGGTCACTCGGGGTTTCGCCGCGATCGCAGCGGATGAAGCTCATCACCGGGCCGCGCTCGCGCTGGTCCGGGTAGTACAGGAAGTCGCTGACGATCAGGCCCAGGTTCTTCAGGTACCAGTTGAGGTTCTCCAGGTACCGGGTGCTCTGCAGGACCACGTGTCCGAGTCGCTGCACGCGGGCCGGTTCCCGCGGCGGTCGCTGGGTGGCGTTCTCGCGGCCCCGGTCGTGCCCGAAGTTGTAGGTGCGGGACGCCTGGGCGGGAAGCGCGGGGAGCCGATCCACGTCGGCGACCACTCGCACCCAGCCGCCGCTCGGATCGGTGAGATCGACCGCGACGCCGCCCAGACCCTCCGGCAACCGTTCGACAGGTCCGCCGGTCACCTCCGCCAGTCGCAGGACGTCGGTGGCGTCCGCCGCGAGAAACGCGGCACCGGCGAACGCCGATCGCGGTCCCCTACGAATGATCACGCACGGCGCCCCGGCGTCGGTTCCCCGCAACTGCAGCTGGTCGGCGGTGCGCAGGGCGGTCGTGAAACCGAAGGCGTGCGCGAAGATTTCCGCTCGGTCGAGATCCGGCTTCCGGAACTCCAGCCACGCCAGATCCTGCACCTTCACGACCGGATTCGGCGCCCGGCCGGGGTGTTCACCGCGCAGCGCTCCGTGCTCGCTGTGCAGATTGCGGTGGGCGTCGGTGTGATGACTGGTCATGTGCCGCTCCTCACTAATTGACGATATCGTCACTCATGAGGGATCAGTCAGTCAATAGTCTTGACGAAATCGTCACCACTGAGGTTGTGTGCTACGTTGGCTGCGCCGATCAGCGGCTGAGAGGTGGTGCCCCAGGAGATGGCCACGCAGGAGCGTGCGGCGGAGAGCCGACTCGAGCGCAGGAAGGCGCACACTCGCGCGGCGTTGGTCCGGGCGGCACAGACATTCATCGCCGCCGGAAAGCTCAACGCGCCGGTCCTGGAGATCACCCAGGCGGCGGACGTCGGGATGGGCTCGTTCTACAACCACTTCGAGAGCAAGGACGACCTCTTCCGCGCGGCCGTCGACGACGCGCTGGAATCGCACGGCAACGTGCTCGACAGGCTGACCGGGGATCTCGACGACCCCGCCGAGATCTTCGCGCAGAGCTTCCGGTTGACCGGCAGGTTGTTCCGGAACGAACCGGAGTTGAGCCGCGTCCTGCTCAACAACGGGCCCGCCCTGATCACCGCCGATCGCGGCCTGGCGCCCCGCGCCCAACGGGACATCGAAACAGCCGTCGCAGCAGGCCGTTTCGCCGTTCGCGACCCCGAGCTGGCGCTCGTCCTCGCTGCCGGCGCCATCGTCGGCCTCGGTCAGCTATTGCACGATCAACCGGATCGCGACGCCGCCGAAGCGACCGACCGGATCACCGAAGACATCCTCCGCACGTTCGGTCTCTCGGCCGCCGACGCACACGACGTCTGCACCCGGCCGCTGCCCGATCTCGATTAGCAGACCAGTGGCGGCGCGGTCGCAACTCAGTCGCGGTGAGCCGACAGGAGCCATGCAGGCAGCATGGTCCGGCCCTTGTCGTCGCGCTGCCAGTTCGCGGCCTCGTCCGGACCGAGCAGCGCGTGAATGAACGCCGGGCGCAGGTCGTCGATGGTCCAGTATTCGGCGACGGCCTCCCGTAGCTCGTCGTCGATCACCGGGTTCGGCCCCTGTCCCTCGGGGAAGGCGCCCTTCGCGAACACCAGGATGTAGTAGGACGCGCCGGGTGCGGCCGCCCGGGCCACGGCCTGCAGATAGTCGCGCCGCCGGTCCACGGGCAGCGAATGGAAGAGGGTGCTGTCGACGATCGTCGCGAATCGGCCGTCGAAACCCGTGAACGAGGTGATGTCCGCCACCTGGTAGGTGGCCGTCGTCAGGCCACGATCAGCCGCTGCCGCCTGTGCCGCCGCGATGGCCGTCGGCGACAGGTCCAGACCGACCACCGTGTATCCCTGCGCCGCCAGTTGCAGGGACGTTTCGGCGTGTCCGCACCCCGCGTCCAGCACGTCGCTGCGGAATTTGCCTTCCGCGATCAGCGCGGCGATCTCGGGCTGCGGCTCACCGATGTTCCACGGAACCGGCCCCGAAAATTCCTTCGCATCGCCTCGGTAGATGTCGTCCCACGGCGCAACCTGGTTGTCCTCGGTCATGACCTCGACCGTACGCCCGCGCCGCCCGTCGCCACCACGCATCCGCACGCCGTTCCGTCCGGTGTAACGATCCGGGCACTTCAGGACACTGTGGCAATAGCCGCAGACGCTGGGTCGGCGGGACTCAGGAGGCGCTCCCGTGAAGGAATCGAAACGAACGATGGACTGTCAGGAACTGGTCGAACTCGTCACCGTCTACCTCGAGGATGCGTTCGCCGCGCAGAACAAGGCCAGGTTCGAGACGCACGTGGACGAATGCGGCGGCTGCGCCAACTACGTCGACCAGATGAAACAGACGGTGCACACCCTCGGCGAACTGTCGCTCGAGGATCTCGACCCGGCTTTACGGGACCGCATCCTCACCGACTTCCGGCGGCGATGCTGAAACTCTCGCGGGAAACCGTTACGTGACACAGTAATTCACTGACGACGAGATATGCCTTCGCGGCGGCCCACGGCGGATGGTGACATGCCGAACTCGTGGCTGAACGCGTACGAGAACGCGGCCGGCGACGCATACCCGAGGCTCGTCGCGACCCGGGTCACCGGTTGCGAGCGCAACATCGGGATGGCCGCCAGCAACCGAGCCCGCAGACGCCACGCCGCCGGACTGATACCCGTCTCGCGGACGAATTTTCTCGTGAAGGCACGTTCGCTCATCGCCACCCGGCCCGCCCAGTCGGCGTTCGTCACACCGGCCTCCGGCGTGCCGAGATAGTCCCTGCACAGCGCGACCAGATCGGGCGACGCCGGCAGAGTGAGATGCAGCGGCAGCGACCCGAGGGTCGACAGCTCGAACAGCAGCAGCGCCGCGATGGCGCCGTCGCGCCCTCCGCGGTCGTATGCGGCGGGCAGATCCGCAGCGACGAGCAGCAATTCGCGGAGCAACGACGACACCTCGACCACAACGCACGACGAGGGCCACCACGGCACCGCGACCGGCTCGATGTACAGGCTGCTCGTGGTCGCGTCGAGCATCCGCACCCGATGCCGAATCGCGGGTGGGATCATCACCCCTTGAGCTGTGGGGACCGTCCACGTGCCGTCGCCCGTGTCGACGATCATCGTTCCGGTAGCGCCGTACAGGAACTGCGCACGGCGATGCTCGTGCCAGTCCAGCAGGAACCCGGGCGAGTAGTCGGTCGCGATTGCCAGCACATCCCGCTCGACACCGTCGACCTCGCTGAGCGGCACATTCCTCACAGCATTCGAACCTACCGGGGCTGACTCTCGAAAGAACCCGACCAGCATTCGATTGTCGTCACGGCGTCCGTACGGTGAACTGGACCCCGTGAGTCTGTTCGTCCTCGTCCTCATCGGTCTCGTCACCGGAGTGACCACCGTCCTCTTCGGTTTCGGTGGCGGATTCGTGACCGTCCCCGTCATCCTCTGGGCCGAGTCCGGGATCGGTGACACCGCGGCGCAGGTCGCCGTCGCCACGTCCGCTGCGGTCATGCTGATCAATGCCGCCGTCGCCACCGCCGCGACGCCCGGCACGGTGCTGCGGCGATTACGACGGGCGCGCGGGCTCCTCGTTCTTCTCGGGCTCGGCGGCATCGTGGGCGCCCTCCTCGCGCGGCACGTGCCGGGTGCCGTCATCCAGTGGGGATTCGGGCTCTACCTCGTCGTGACGATCGTCGACGTTCTGCTGCGACCGGGATTCGTCCGTCCGAATACGCCGAACACGATCCACCCGCAACAGCAGTTCCCGATCCCGACCCCGCTCGGACTTCCGATCGGCGCGACCGCGGCGTTCCTCGGCGTCGGCGGCAGCGTCATGACAGTGCCACTCCTGCGCCGCGCCGGCCAGGGAATGGACGTGGTCACGACCCTCGCGAACCCGCTGACCCTCGCGATCAGCCTGCCTGCGGCCCTCACCTTCCTCGCCGCCGGTGCTCCCGGAACGACGTCGGGGACCGCACTCGTCGGCTCGGTCGACGTGGCCGCGGCGTTTGCTCTGCTCCTCGGCGCACTCCCGGTGATCGTCCTCCTGCGGCGGCGGCCACCCCGCCTGCCCGACCGCGTCCACGCGGTCAGCTACATACTCCTCCTCGTCGCGGTCACCATCACCACCGCGGCAGCGGCATTTCGGTGACCGAGCGAGGCGGCCCGGGCTTTAGTCGTGCGCCCGTTCGACGACCCAGGCGGCGACCTGGGTGCGGGAGGTGAAGCCCAGTTTCGCGAGGATGTGCTCCACGTGGCCCTGTGCGGTGCGGGGGGAGATCACCAGACGGTCGGCGATCGCCTGGTTGGTCAGGCCTTCGGCGATGAGGTCGGCGACTTGGCGTTCCCTCTTCGTCAGTTGCGCCGGCGTGTCGGTGTCGGGCGCGGAGGCGCCGGACGGTTGCTCGTGCAGGGCGTAGGCGATGGCCGCGTCGAAGCCGAGTTGTTCGCCTTTGCGCTTGGCCGCTGCGAATGCTTTGTCGCCGAGTTTCTTCCGGGCCTTCTCGGCGCATTCCTCGTGGTAGACAATCAGGTTGGAATGGATGACGGCAGAACTGCCGATCGCCCGCGCCAGCTCGTCGCCGGCGCCCAGCAGCACGGCGGCCCGGAGTGCGTCATGTTGTTCGACGCCGATCCAGGCGAGGGCCGCGAGGCAGGAGGCGACGACGCGGGGACTGCGCACCTGCTTGGTCAGCTCCAGCGCCTCGTCGAGGAGCCGGACCGCGCGATCCGCATCACCCTTCTGCCATTCGGCGATTCCCAAGGCCCACAGCGAATGAGACCGGTACATCTTCTCGCCGTACTTTTTCGTGATCGCAAGGATCCGCTCGTGGCGTTCGACGGCCTCCTCCGTCAGACCGGACAGCCCGTAGGCCGTCCCCAGCGGATACAGGGCAGCTACCGCGAGCGTTCGCTCTCCGCGTTCGCTGAACTCCGCAAATGCGGGTTCGAGGTACGAGCGGGCGCGGACGGGATCCCCACCGAGGAGGGCCAGCATTCCGTCAGCGAAGGAAACGAACGCGCGCATCATCGGGTCGCTGGTCTGGGCGGCGAGCGTGCGTCCCTCCGCCACGAGCGCGGCCCCCGTCTCGAGATCGCCCTGGACGTTGGCCATCACGCTCGCGCAGTAGATCGCCTTGGCCCACTCGCGGGTGGGTGGCCCACTCTGGAGGGCGATCAGTTCCTCGAGCCAGCGCCGACCCTCGTTGTAGATTCCCTGGGAACTCCAGAACAGGAACAGTGCGGCGGCGGTGCGGAGGCCGGCGCCGGGATCGTCGTCGACGTCGAATTCGAGGGCCTCCCGGAAATTCGGTTGCTCCCGCTTCAAGCGGGCGATCCAGTCCAGCTGGCGGGCGCTGATCCACTCCTTTTCCGAATCGAGCGCCAGCGCCTCATACCAATTCCGATGGCGGCGGCGCAAAGTCACAGTCTCACCGGTTTGTTCCAGCTTCTCGTAGCCGTACTCGCGGAGGGTCTCGAGCATCCGGAACCGGACCACCGATCCGTGCTCCTCCCGGATCAGGATCGACTTGTCGGCCAGGGATGTCAGCGTGTCCAGCAGCTCGTCCGGGCCCAGACCGGCGCCGCAGACCTGCTCGGCGGCATCGAGTTCGAAGCTGCCCGCGAACACCGCCAGCCGTCCCCACACCAGTTGTTCACCGGCGGTGCACAGTTCGAAACTCCAGTCCACCGACAACCGCAGGGTCTGTTGCCGCGTCGGGACACCCCGGCTGCCGCGGGACAGCAGGCTGTAGCGGTCGGTCAGCCGCTGCAGGATCTGCGCGGGCGACATCGCGCGCAACCGGGCAGCGGCCAATTCGATCGGCAACGGCAACCCGTCGAGACGGTGGCAGATCCCCGCCACCGCCGCCGCGTTGTCCTCGGTCAGCGCGAACCCGGGCACCGCAGCAGCGGCGCGGTCGGCGAACAACGTCACCGCATCGTATTTCGGCAACCCCCGCAACGACGGCTGCCGGCCGGGATCCGGCAAGCCCAGCGGCGGCACCCGCAACACCGCCTCTCCCCCGATGACCAGGGGTTCACGGCTGGTGGCCAGGATCCGCAACCGCGGACAGGCCCGGAGCAGGAGGCCCACGAGGTCGGCCACCGCGTCCACCATCTGCTCGCAGTTGTCGAGGACCAACAGCAGTTCCCTCGACGCGAGGAACTCGATCAACACCTCACGCAGCGGCCGCACCGACTGATCCCGCACCCCCACCGCCGCGGCGACCGCATCGACCAGCGAGGACCCGTCGCGCAGTTCGCCCAGCTCGACCAAACGCGCACCGTCGCCGTACTCGCGTTGCACCGCCGCCGCGACCCGCATCGCCAGCCGCGTCTTGCCGACGCCGCCGATCCCGGTCAGCGTCACCAGCCGAGACCCGCCGAGCAGGTTCTTCGCCTCGGTGAGCTCGTGACGGCGGCCCACGAAACTCGTCAGCTCCAGTGGGAGACTTCCCGTCGCGCCCAGCGTGGACGGGCCGTGCGACGACCGTCCGGGATGCGAGGACGGTTCCTCGCCATTGCCGTGCGCATCGGCCTCGGTGCGCAGCGCCATGTCGTCGACCGGGAGGTCGTGGTTGCGTTGTAGTTGCCGCAGTTCCTCCCCGAAGTCGGCGACGGTCGCCGGTCGCTGATCGGGCTCGCGGGACATCGCCCGGGCGATCACATCGGACACATCGTCCGGGATCCCGTGCTCCCGCAGATCCGGCACCGGTTGCGTGGTGATCCGCAGGAACTGCGCGACCACCTGCTCCCCGCTGCGGCGTTCGAACGCGGCGTGACCGGTCAGCGCACTGAACAACGTCGCCCCGAGCCCGTAGACGTCCGCGGCCGGGCTCGGCGGGTCACCGGCGAGGACCTCCGGTGCGGTGTACGCCGGGGACCCGGTGACGACGCCGGTCGCGGTCTCGAAGCCGCCGCTGATGTGCGCGATGCCGAAATCCGTCAACTCCGGCTCGCCGTAATCGGAGAGCAGGATGTTCGCAGGCTTGATATCCCGGTGCAGGATCCCGAGCCGGTGCGCCGTCTCCACCGCGCCCGCCATCTTCACCCCCACCCGCAGCGCCTCGGTCAACGGCAACGGCCCGCGGCGACGGATGAGCGCGTCGAGAGAATCCTGCGGGTGATACGGCATCACGATGTAGGGAAGACCGCTCGCGGTGGCTCCGACCTGCAGAATGTTCACGATGTTCGGATGACCGGTCATCCGGCCCATTGCCCGCTGCTCCCGGAAGAACCGGGCCTTGTTCTCCTCGTCGAGATCGACGGTGAGCACCTTCACCGCCACCGTGCGATCCAGGTCGGCCTGGGTGCAGCGGTAGACGACGCCGAAGCCGCCGTGCCCGATCTCCTGGGCGTCGTCGAAGCCGGTGCCAGCCAGCTCCGCGGCCGGGGAGGGCGGGTACCGCTGCGTGTCGAGCGGGTCACCTTCACCCATCGGACGGTCTACTCACTCCGTCGGCTCGTGCTGCCGCGCGCTGGTTCCGACGGCATGACCAGCGCGGATACAACCGTGGACTCACCTCTCGATGGCGTGCCCTCAAGGATATCGCTGACGCTGTCCGCTGCGGGCGATCCTGCGGTTGCCGGTGTGAGCCTCCCCATTTAGACAACTAGATTGATCAATTTGGTTGTACGCTTCGCTCATGATCACCGAACAGGCCACCGCGCAGGTACTTCGCGAAGCCCTGCGCCCGATCTGGCGACAGCTCACGTCGGGCAGGACGATCTCCGTGGGAAAGACAGGTGTGCTCGCGTACCTGTCGAAGCACGGACGAACGTCGGCCTCGACCCTCGCGTCGGCCGAAAAAATCACGCCCCAGGCGATCGCGACGGCCGTGCGCGAACTCGAAGGCCTCGGCCTGGTGGCGCGCACTCCCGACGAGCAAGACCGGCGCCGGATCTGGATCGAACTCACCGATGCCGGGAGGGAGAGGCTGGCCCGGGAACGGTCGGAAGGTCTGGACTGGCTGAACCACGCCATCGCGGAACGACTGACGGCCGACGAGAAGCGGACCCTCGACTCCGTCGTCCCGATTCTGCGCAAACTGGTGGACGACGCCCCCACAGGCAAGTTGGTGGACGATGCATCCACCGACTGAATCCGCGACAAGTCCCCGGTTACTGCCCGCCCTCGCCTATGCCGCCCTGACCACCGCGGTCGTCAGTTCTCTCGGCATGCTGCTGGTGCCCACGATCTCCCAGGACATGCACGTCGAGGTGAGCACCGGACAGTGGATGCTCACCGTCAACCTCCTGGTCGGGGCGATCGCCACGCCGATAATGGGCCGGCTGAGCGACGGACCCCACAAGAAGCGCCTGCTCCTGTGCTCCCTGGCGACGATTCTCGTCGGTTCGATCATCGCCGCGTCGGCTCCCAACTTCACCGTCTTCCTGATCGGACGCGCACTGCAGGGACTCACGTACGGGATCGTCCCGGTGACGATCGCGCTCGCCCGCCGCTATCTCCCCGACAGTCAGGCCCGCGTCGGCATCTCCAGCCTGTCGGTGACCGTGACCACCGGACTCGGGCTCGGCTACCCCCTGACCGGCATCCTCGCCGACCTTCTCGGTTTCCGCTTCGCCTTCTGGTTCGCAGCGCTGTTTCTGATCACCACCATCGTCGTCGTCTGGCGGGTGATTCCCGCGGGACCGGACGAGCGCGCACCTCGCTGCACTCTCGACGTCCCCGGCGCGCTGCTGGTGGGAACGGGTCTCGCGGCACTGCTCGTCGGTGTCAGCGAGGGCTCGCGGTGGGGATGGGCCTCTCCGTGGACCCTCGGATTCTTCGCCGCGGCGGCGATACTGCTGACGCTGTGGTGCGTCGTGGAACTGCGCACCGCGAATCCTCTGATCAACCTGCGGGTGCTGCGCAACGGTGACGTGCTGGTCGCGAACAGCACCGCGATCGGTCTCGGCGCCACGATGTACATCGGACTCTCGATCGGCAGCCTCATCGCCCAGGCGCCCGCCTCCACCGGATACGGCATCGCGCTGCCGCTGTTCTGGGCAGGATTCGTGATGCTTCCGCTGTCGGTGGCGAGTTTCGGCGCGAACCGACTCGTGCGCGCACTATCACAGCGGGTACGCATGAGGACGCTGCTGCTCTCCGGCGCGGGCCTCGTGACGGCCTCGAGCGTGCTCCTCTGGTTCGCCCACGACGAACTGTGGGAAATCCTGACCGGCATGTTCGGGTTCGGGATGGGAATGGGTATGACGTACGCGGCGATGCCCGCCCTGATCGCCCGCAGCGTCGCGGACACCGAACTCGGCAGCGCCGCGAGCTTCAATCAGGTGCTGCGCACCGTCGGCGGTTCGTTCGGCAGCGCCGTCGCGGGCGCGGTGCTCGCCGCGAACCTGGCGCCGGACCTGCACCCCACCGAGGGCGGGATCAAGACCGCTCTCGCCGTCGGCGCCATCGGGTGCGCCATCGTCTTCGCGGCGCTGCTCGTCAACAACGTGATGTCGCGTCCGCCGGCCCCGGCATCGGAACCGGCGGACGCCCGCGTCAGCCGGGGCTAGACACCCTCGACGACAGCGGCCATTCCCTGCCCGCCGCCGATGCACATGGTGACGAGCGCCTTGCCGCCGCCGCGCCGCTTCAACTCGTGCAGCGCGGTGGTCGTCATCCGTGCGCCCGTGGCGCCGATCGGGTGTCCGAGCGAGATGCCGGACCCGTTGACGTTGAGGCGGTCCCGGTCTTCGAAACCCCATTCCTTCAGGACCCCGAGCACCTGGCAGGCAAATGCCTCGTTCAGCTCGATCAGCGTGAAGTCGTCGAAGCTCGCACCGGTGCGGCGGAACAGCTTCGATGCGGCCGCGACCGGGCCGAGTCCCATCAGTGCCGGTTCACACCCGGCGGCGGCCCACCCGGTGAGGAAACCCATCGGCTCGAGCCCGAGTTCGTCGAGTTTGTCCTCGGCGACGACGAGCATCGACGACGCCGCGTCGTTCTGCTGACTCGCGTTGCCCGCGGTGACGACACCGTCCTTGACGACACTGCGCAGCCGCGCCAGCGACTCGGCGGTGGTGTCCGGGCGGATGCCCTCGTCACGCGCCACCACGGAGACGTTACCCTTGCGGTCGGTGATCTTCACTTCGATCACCTCGTCGTCGAACTTGCCTGCCTCCCAAGCGGCGTGGGCCTTGGCGTGGCTGCCGGCGGCGAACGCGTCGGACTCCTCGCGGCCGATTCCGCACCGCGTCGCGACGTTCTCGGCGGTCTCGATCATTCCGCTGATCTTCCCGAATCGCCATTCCGGCTGGGAACGCTCCCGGCCGCGGTCGAGGCGGTCGTAGAGGTTCAGCGATCCGGCGCGGGTGCCCCACCGGGCCCCGGTGGTGTAGTGCTCGATGTTGCTCATCGACTCGACACCACCGGCGAGGACGACGTCCGCGGCGCCGGTCTGCACCATCATCGACGCGGTCACGAGGGCCTGCAGTCCGGTGCCGCAGCGGCGGTCGGTCTGCAGTCCGGCGACGGAGATCGGCAGTCCCGCTTCGAGTGCGGCCCACCGTCCGATGCACGGGGCCTCGGAGTTGGCGTACGACTGGCCCATCGCGACGTCCTCGATGAGTTCGGGGTCGATGCCCGACCGTGCGACGGTCTCCTTGATGACGGCCGCCGCGAGGCTCTCCGCGGGTACGTCGCGCAGTCCGCCGCCGAAGCGGCCGACGGCGGTGCGGACGGGGGCGACCAGTGCTGCTCTTCGCATGTTGTTCCTCGTTTCAGGAGACCAGGACGCGGACGGTCTCGGCGACGCACGCCGGCTTGTCCTCGCCCTTGATCTCGATGGTGTACTTGACGACGACCTGCGCGCCCTGCTTCGTGTGCTCGAACGCCGCGATCTCGCCGCCGACCCGGATCGACGCCCCGACCTTCACCGGCTTCGGGAAGCGAACCTTGTTGAGGCCGTAGTTGATCGTCAGCTTCGTGCCCTCGACCCGCATCAGATCGGCCCCGAGCTTCGGCAGCAACGACAGCGTGAGGTAACCGTGGGCGATGGGGGCGCCGAACGGACCCTCGGCGGCCCGCTCGGGGTCGACGTGGATCCACTGGTGGTCGCCTGTGGCATCGGCGAACACGTTCACGCGGTCCTGCGTGATCTCGAACCAGTCACTGTGGCCGAGATGTTCGCCGACTGCGGCTTCGACGTCGTCGATGTTCTGAAATACGCGCATGAGCTCTCTTCGGGTCGGCCCGGTACCGGCAGGGTGGGGGCGGTCAGATGTTGACGTTCTCGAATACGGCTGCGATGCCCTGGCCGCCGCCGATGCACATCGTCTCGATGCCGTAGCGGGCCTGCCGGCGGTCGAGTTCCCGGACCAGATTGGCCAGGATGCGGCCGCCGGTGGCGCCGACGGGGTGGCCGAGGGAGATGCCGGATCCGTTGACATTGAACCGGTCTCGCATGTCGGACTCGTCGAACTTCCACTCCCGTGCACACGCCAGCACCTGCGCCGCGAACGCCTCGTTGATCTCGAGGAGATCGATGTCGTTCAGCGTGAGCTTCGCCCGGGTGAGGGCCTTGTCCACGGCCGGGACCGGGCCGATGCCCATCCGGTTCGGCTCCACGCCGGCGACGCCCCAGCTGACGAGCCGGGCGAACGGGCGCAGTCCGAGACGTTCGGCGTTCTCGGGGGTGGTGACGATCGCGGCTGCGGCGGCGTCGTTCTGGCCGCACGCGTTGCCGGCGGTGACGGTCGCCGCGGGGTCGACGCGCGACCGGATGGGCCGCAGCGCCGACAGCGATTCGACGGTGACGTCGCGGCGCGGGTGCTCGTCGGTGGTGTGGACGACGGGGTCCTTGCCGCGCTTGCCGGGCACCGTCACCGGGATCGTCTCGGCGTCGAACAGACCGCCGTCCTGCGCGCGGATCGCGCGGGCATGGGATTCGGCGGCGTACGCGTCCTGCTCCTCGCGGGTGATCGAGTACTCGCGGCGGAGGTTCTCCGCGGTTTCGATCATGCCGCCCTCGACGGGGAAGTTCACGCCGCCGGAGTTGGTGCGGGGCTTGGCGAGTCGATCGTGGAACTCCACCGACGCGCCCTTGACGCCCCAGCGCATCCCGGTGCTGTAGAACTCGGTCTGGCTCATCGACTCGGCGCCGCCCGCGATCACGAGGTCGCTCATCCCGGTCTGCACCTGCATGGCCGCGTAGATCACGGCCTGGAGCCCGGAGCCGCACCGGCGGTCGAGCTGGATGCCGGGCACGGTGACGTCGAGACCGGCGTCGAGCGCAGCGATCCGGCCGATGGCAGCCGCCTCACCGTTGGCGTAGCCCTGACCGAAGATGACGTCGTCGATGTCCTCGGACGTCAGCGACGTCCGCTCGATCAGGCCCTTCAGCACCGTCGACGCGAGGGTGGTGACGGGGACGTCGCGGTAGATGCCGCCGAATCCCCCGACGGGGGTGCGGACGGGTTCACAGATCACTGCGTCGTACATGGGTCAGAGCGCTTTCTTGGCTTCGCGGACGAGGCCGCCGCCGATGATCAGGCGCTGGATCTCGCTGGTGCCCTCGTACAGGCGCAGCAACCGGACCTCACGGTAGATCCGTTCCACCGGAACGTCTCTCATGTATCCGGTTCCGCCGTGGACCTGCACCGCGAGGTCGGCGACCTTGCCGACCATCTCCGTGCAGTACAGCTTCGCGACGGACGGGGAGATCCGGCGGTCCTCGCCGCTGACGTACTTCTGCGCCGCGTCCCGGACCAGCGCGCGACCCGTGGACACACCCACCTGCTGGTCGGCGAGCATGGCCTGCACCAGCTGGAAGTCGCCGATCGGGGTGCCGCCCTGCTTCGTGACCGCCGCGAAGGCGACGGACTCGTCCAGCGCACGCTGGGCGCTGCCCACCGAGAGCGCCGCGATGTGGACGCGGCCGCGGGCGAGGGACGTCATGGCGGCGCGGTAGCCGGCTTCCTCACTGCCGCCGACCAGCGCAGACTCGCCGACGACGACGTCGTCGAACGCCACCTCGGACGTCCAGGCACCCTCCTGGCCCATCTTCTTGTCCTTCGGCCCGACCACCACACCGGCGGTGTCGGCGGGGACCAGGAACACCGCGATGCCGGTGCCGGTCTCGTCGGCGGGACGGGTGCGCGCGAACACGACGAACAGATCGGCCAGCGGCGCGTTGGTGATGAACCGCTTGGTGCCGTTGATCGTCCACTTGCCGTCCTTCAGGACGGCGCGCGTGGTCAGGCCCGCCGGGTTCGATCCGGCCTCCGGTTCGGTCAGCGCGAACGACGCGACCACGTCGCCGGACGCGATGCGCTCGAGCCATTCCGACTTCTGCTCGTCCGTACCGAAGTTCACCAGAACCTGGCCGGCGATCCCGTTGTTGGTGCCGAACATCGACCGCAACGCCAGGCTCGTGTACCCGAACTCCATCGCCATTTCGACGTCCTGCGTGAGGTCGAGTCCGAGCCCGCCCCACTGCTGCGGGATCGCGTACCCGAACAGACCCATCTCCGCCGCCTTGCGGCGAATGTCGTCCGGAATCAGATCCTTTTCCGCGATTTCATTTTCCCTGGGAATTACTTCCTTCTGAATAAAGGTCCTCGTCTGCGCGAGAATGTCCTTGAAGTCTTCGTCACTCACTTCACGTTCAGCCATGAGGTGAATATCCAGCAACCGGGCCGCGCTGTCAAGCGCGCCCTCCGAACGAGAACTCGCAGCACAGAGGCTATTTATGACCCATAGGAAGAAGGCAACTGTCGGTTTCCCTCAGCGTCTTTGACCACGGCCGTCCGAGGCACTTGAATAGATGTCGACCGCCCGGATTTCATTTCGGGCATATTCGCGAACAAACAAACTCCCGGCGAGATGGAATTCGATATTCGACATGGTTGGCAGACCCGAGGATGCACTCCTCTACAAGGGCTACACCGTCGATCCGCAGGAACTCGAACAGTTGCTGCTGTCACGGCGGGGCGTTCTCGACGCCGTCGTGGTCGGCCGCTCCGTCCCCGGGGTCGGGGAGATGCCGGTCGCGTTCGTGGTGGCGGACACCGCGGCGCAGCCGACCGCCGAGGAACTGATCGAGTTCGTGGCGGCCGCGGTGCCGCCGTACAAGAAGGTGCGGGAAGTGGTGTTCGTCGACGAGTTGCCTCTGTCCCCGCGGGGTGCGGTCCTGCGGTCCGCGCTGCGCGACCGCCTGAATCCGCACGCCGAAGACGTTCGTACAACTGAGGAAGGAACACACACATGACACTTCTCGAGGGACGGGTCGCCGTCGTCACGGGCGCTGCCCAGGGCATCGGTTTCGAGATGGCCAGGAAGTTCGCGAGCGAGGGCGCATCGGTCGTCCTCGGCGACATGCACGCCGAGAACGTGAAGGGCGCCGCCGCCAAGCTCGAGGCCGACGGCTTCCAGGCCGTCGCCGTGGCCTGTGACGTGACCGATCCGGAGCAGATGCAGAACCTGGGCAAGACGGCGCTCGACAGTTTCGGCGCGATGGACGTGTGGGTCAACAACGCCGGCATCACCCGCGACGCGACGCTGCGCAAGATGTCGCTCGCCGATTTCCGCTCCGTCATCGACGTGCACCTGCAGGGCGCGTGGCTGGGCACCCAGATCGCGTCGATCGCGATGCGTGAGGCGGGCAAGGGCTCCATCGTGAACATCTCGTCGATCTCGGGCAAGGTCGGGATGGTCGGGCAAACCAACTACAGCGCCGCGAAGGCCGGCATGGTGGGCCTGACCAAGGCCGCCGCGAAGGAGGTCGCCCACCTCGGGGTCCGGGTCAACGCGATCCAGCCCGGCGTGGTCAACACCGACATGATCCGGGCCCTGCGCGCCGACATCATCGAGGCGAAGCTCAAAGAGGTCCCGATGGGCCGCGGCGCCGAGCCCGAGGAGATCGCGAACGTTGCGCTGTTCCTCGCGTCCGACCTATCCAGCTACATGACGGGCACCGTCCTCGAAGTCACCGGCGGACGTCACATCTGACAACCGGCGCGTCTCCGCGCAGTAGTCTTCACTGGTGGAGTCGCGTCACGTGGAGTACTTTCTCGCCACCGTCGACAACGACGGCCTCGCGCTCGCGGCCGAGGCCCTGGGCGTCACGAAGCCGTCGTTGTCGAAGGGGCTGCGCAATCTCGAGCGTGACCTCGGTGTCGACCTGTTCCACCGCGTCGGCCGCGGCCTGGTGCTGAGCGCGGCCGGAAAGGCGTTCGTCGGCCCTGCCCGTCAGATCGTGCGCGATCTGGTGGCCGCCGAGAGTTCGCTCGTCGACGTCTCGGGTCTGCCGCGCGGCCGCCTCGACATCTGCGCGTCGGCGCACGTCGCGGAAGGCCCTGTCACGGAACTGATCGGGTCCTTCCGCAAGCAGTATCCGGGTGTCGTCGTCCGGCTCGCCGACCTGCGTCCGGTCGACGTCGTCGCGTCGCTGATCCGGGACGGGCACTGCGAGATCGCCTTCAGTCATTTCCCTTTTTCCGCACCGGGATTGACGACGCGCGTCCTCGGAATCCACGAATACTGGTTGGTGGTTCCGCACGACGCCGAGATCGTGTGGCGAGATCCGTTCCCGCTCGACGACCTTCCGGACATTCCCGTGGTGGGCCTGCCCAAGGAGTCGTCTTCGCGCACCGTCATCGAGAAGGCGCTGCAGGCCGCGGGGAGCCGGACGACCATGTCGGCCGTCGTCGAGCAGCGGGAAGCCGTCAGCGCATTCGTCGTCGAGGGTGTCGGAATGTCGTTCATGGAACGCACCCTTGCAGAACGGGCCGCCGGCGGCGGAGCACGAATCTGCCCACTCGACCCGCCGATCACCGTCCCGTACGGGGTGATCTACGACGAGGCCAGGCTGTCGCCTGCCGGACGCGCGTTCCTCGACACGCTCGCGCCGTGAGTCTCGTCGAGCGCCGTGATGAATGCCGCCGCGGCAGGCGGAAGCGGATCCGGCCTGTGAACGATCCCGACGGAGCGCACCTCGGGCGGCGCGAGCGAGCGGACCACGACGCCCGGTAGTTCCTGCTCGGCCACGCGCCGCGGGAGCAGAGTTGCCCCCGCCCCCTGGACCACCAGTTCCCACATCGACTGGCGATGCGCACATTCGACGGCGATGTTGTTCACCGGCAGTCGTGGGCGCGAACCGATCTCGACGATCATCGGAATGTCGGCGAGCAGGCTGACGGGCACCGGATCGGGGAGTTCGATCGCCAGATCGGCGTGCAGCGCGAGCACGATCTCCTGGTCGCCCACCGTCCGGAACTCGAGGCCCTGCTGGTCGACGAGCAGTTCGGTGAGCCCGAGGTCGCACTCCCCCGACCGGACCGCGCGGCCGACGCCGTCGGGACCGTCCGCCGACACCGTGGACAGGACCACACTCGGAAACAGTCGGTGGAACCGGCCGACGAGGCGGGGAAGCGGATCGGCGGCAAGCGAATTGAGCACCGCGATCGTGAGCGTTCCGGACCGCAGTTCGGCGACGTCGTGCACGACGGCCCGCGCCCGCGCGACATCCGCGAGCACCTGGCGCGCCGCGTGCGCGAACGACGCGCCCGCCGGGGTGATCCGCAGTTTCCGTCCCCGTCGATCGAACAGTTCGACACCCAGATCGCGTTCGAGAGTGCGGATCGCCTGCGACAGCGACGGCTGCGCGATGAACAGCGCTCGCGCAGCTTCGGTGACGCTGCCGTGATCGGCCACGGCGACCAGGTATTCGGCGTCCCGGATGTCCACCACCCGAGTCTAGCGACCACGAGGTCGGGGGCCTAGACGACCTGCCGACCGTTCGCGCGGAGGCGATTCCAGTCGTCGAGGTCGTGATTGACCACCACGGTCGTGTTGGGCTGACTGCGAAGCAGTTTGAGCTTCTTCAGCGATTCGATCGCGCCGACGGTATCGGAGTCGGCAGGCATGCCGACGCAACAACTGATGTTGTCCTGGATGTGCGCGACGTCGCCGGACAGGACCAGCGTGCTGCCGTCCGGCAGGCGGAGTTTCAGCCCGAGCGAACCCGGCGTGTGTCCGGGCATCGAGAGCACGACGACGCTGCCGTCCCCGAACACGTCGTGGTCGTATCCCGCAGGCACTTCGCACCAGTCGATCCGATCGGCCGCGTCGAGGTCTTCCTGCCGAAAGGGAGGGCACGCTCGGCCGGGAATTCGATCATGAACAGTTCCGCGAGCGGGCCGTAGGTGGACGCGGGATCGCCTGCACCGGCGAGGCCTGTGTCGAAGAGGAGCAGTCCGTGCTCCGCGTGCTCGATCAGGAACGAGGGCGAGGGCAGCGACACCAGTTCACCGCCCGCACCGAGGATCATGATGCTTTTGTCGACTTTCAGCATCGGTGCGTCGAGCGCCCACAAATGCTTGATGGTGCCGGAACTGGCCACGTCGTGCCTCTTCGCAAAGGGGAAGTCGCGGCACCGTGTGAGCCGCGTCACGCATGATATACAAAGCACCGTGCATCACAAGCCGTTTTATATATTCTGTACTATGTACTCATAGTGTGGGGACCAGCCGGAGGTAACAGATGACATCGACCACGGGTGCTCAGGCACTGAAAGAACTCGTCGAGCCGGAACGACTCCTGATCGACGGTTCCTGGGTACCTGCGGCCGAGGGTGCGTCGTTCCCCGCGATCGATCCCGGCACCGGAGAACAGGTGGCCCGGGTGGCCGAAGGCACCGAGGCCGACGTCGACGCCGCGGTGGCCGCCGCGCGCCGCTCCTTCGACGACGGGCGCTGGCTGCGACTGTCGGGCCAGCAGCGGTCGCTGATCCTGTGGCGCATCGCCGACCTGCTGGAGAGCCGGGCCGACGACGTCGCCGCGCTGGAGAGCATGGACGCCGGCATGCCGGTCTCCCAGGCGCGACTCATGGTCGTTGAGGCCGTCAATCAGTTCCGGTACTTCGCCGGCTGGGCAGACAAGGTCGAGGGTAAGAGCGTCGAGATCGGCCCTGCCGAAATGCGATTCCAGGGATACACCCGCAAGGAAGCGGTCGGTGTGGCCGCACTGATCGTGCCGTGGAACGCGCCCGTGGTCGCGACCGCGCAGAAGCTGGCTCCGGCGCTCGCTGCCGGATGCTCGTGTGTGCTCAAGCCCTCCGAGGAGGCGTCCCTCAGCGCGCTCGCCGTCGGCCGACTGCTCCTCGACGCCGGATTGCCGCCCGGCGTCGTCAACGTCGTCACCGGATTCGGGCCGCGGGTCGGTGCTCCGCTCGCCGCGCACCCCGGCGTCGACAAGGTGAGTTTCACCGGGTCGACGCAGGTCGGCAGGCAGATCGTGCACGCCGCCGCGGGAAACCTCAAGAAGGTGTCGCTCGAACTCGGCGGCAAGTCGGCGATGATCGTGCTGCCGGACGCGGATCTGGACAGCGTGATCCCCGGCGTCGCCACCGGAATCTTCTGGAACTCCGGCCAGATCTGCACCTCCGGATCCCGGCTGTTCGTCCACCGGGACATCGCCGACGAGGTGGCCGACGGGGTCGCCGAGTTCGGCCGAAACCTGAAGGTCGGCTACGGGACCGACCCGGACGCCGACCTCGGACCCCTCGTCTCGGAGCGGCACCTCGACCGGGTGCACGGGTACGTCGAGAGCGGCGTCGCGGCCGGGGCACGGGTTGTCGCCGGCGGCAACCGGATCGGTGACACCGGCTACTTCTACGAGCCGACTGTGGTGGTCGACGCCGACCCGTCGATGGCGATGATCCGCGAAGAGATCTTCGGCCCCGTGCTCGGCGTCGTGAAGTTCACCGACCTCGACGACGCCGTCGCCGCCGCCAACGACACCGAGTACGGCCTCGCGGGCAGCGTCTGGACGAACGACGTCGCCCGCGCCCACTCGATCGCACATCGGCTGCGGGCGAGCCGAATCGGCATCAACGTCCACCGCGCGGGCGGTGTGCAGATGCCGGTCGGCGGATACAAGCAGTCCGGCTGGGGCCGCGAGAACGGCGCCGAGGCGCTCGCCGAGTACCTCGAGACGAAGTCCGTGGTCACCCGGCTCGCCGACTGACACGAGCACATCCCATTCACCAACCCCAAGGAGAAGCATGAGAACTCGCGGCGCAGTCATCCGGCAGGTCCCCGGCGAACTGGAGGTGATCGACCTCGAACTGGAAGATCCCCGCGACGACGAGGTTCAGGTCAAGCTCGTCGCGAGCGGCATGTGCCACTCCGACGACCACCACGTCACCGGGGACATCCCCGTCGGCATGTACCCGTTCGCGCTCGGTCACGAGGGCGCGGGCATCGTGACGAAGGCGTCCCCCAACTACAAGGGAATCAAGGTCGGCGACCACGTCGTCTTCTCCGCGATCCCGTCCTGCGGCCATTGCCGCTGGTGCTCGAGCAACCTGCAGAGCCTCTGCAATCTCGCCGCAGGCATCCTCGCAGGCCCGCGCTGGACGGACGGGACGTTCCGGGTGCGGACGACCGACGGGACCCCGGTCGGGCAGATGTGCGGCATCTCCACGTTTCTCGAGACGACGACGGTCTCCATCAACTCGGTCGTCAAGATCGACAAGGACATTCCGCTCGACAAGGCCTGCCTCGTCGGATGTGGCGTGAGCACCGGCTGGGGATCGGCCGTGAACCTCGGCAACGTCGAACCCGGGCACACCGTCATCGTGATGGGCATCGGCGGACTCGGCTCCGCCGCACTGCAGGGTGCCCGGCACGCCGGCGCGTCGCACGTCATCGCCGTCGACCCCGTCGCCTTCAAGCGGGACAGCGCCAAGACGTTCGGTGCCACCCACGCCGTCGCGACCGTCGAGGAGGGAGCCGAACTCGCCAAGCAGTACACCAACGGTCAGGGCGCGGACGCCCTCGTCATCACCGTCGGTGTGCTCGAACCCGAGCACGTCGCCCAGGCACTCGCCTCGGTCCGCAAGGCGGGCACCGTCGTCGTCACCGCCGTCGGCGAGCATTCCCGGGTCGGTCTTCCGATTCCGGTCGCCGACCTCACCCTCTCCCAGAAGCGCCTGCAGGGCTGCGTCTTCGGTTCGACGAACGGCACGTGGGACGTCAATCGGCTGCTGAACATGTACAGGGCCGGACAGCTCAACCTCGACGACATGGTCACGCGCACCTACCGGCTCGACGAGATCAACCAGGGATACCAGGACCTGAAGGACGGCAAGAACATCCGCGGCGTCATCCTGTTCGACTGACCACCCGCACACACGGAAGGGCCGCTCGGGATCTCCCGAGCGGCCCTTCTTCGTCCTGTGCCTACTCGGTAACGGCGAGCGCCGGGGACGTCCGGCTCGGCTCACCGACGACCTGGC
Source organism: Rhodococcus sp. NCIMB 12038 (assembly GCF_002165735.1). Taxonomy (NCBI): domain Bacteria; kingdom Bacillati; phylum Actinomycetota; class Actinomycetes; order Mycobacteriales; family Nocardiaceae; genus Rhodococcus; species Rhodococcus sp. NCIMB 12038. The sequence continues at coordinate 211,924 of NZ_NHML01000016.1, read as the reverse complement.
CCCGGGTGATGCGGGTGAGGGCGATCGCCGCGACGGCCGCGAGCACGAGGGGCACGATGACCGCGAGGTACATCGCGCGCGGTGTCATGACGCTGAGCGCGTATCCGGCGACGATCGGCGACAGAATGGCCCCTCCGCGGGCCACGCCCATCATCGCTCCGTAGCCCTTGGCGCGCGCGAGCACGGGGTACGCCGCCGTCGACGTGGAGGTGAACCCGGACATGGCCGCGAAGGTGCCTGCGCCGAGAAGCCCGGCCATGGCCAGTGCAAACGGTCCCTGCAGCGTGAGTGCGAACCCGGCAATTGCCACGGCGGACACGGCCGAGGTGATCACCGCGATCCGCGCGCCGGGGAACCGCAGCCCGAACGCACCGAACAGGCATCCTCCGACCACCGCACCGAAGCTGATCATGATGCCGGCCAGCGCACCGCTCCCCGCGTCACCACTGGCGTCCTTGATCAGTTGAGGCGTCCACGTGCCGACGAAGTAGTACCCGGCGGTGAGGATCGAGTATCCGAACGTCAGGAGGAGTGTGCGCGATCGCAGTTCCCGGCCGAGCAGACGGACCTCGCTCTGCGGCGCGGGGATCGCCTGGTCGGGTGCCGTCTTCGTTCCCTTGCGGGCCAGAAAGTCGTCCGATTCGCGGAGGAAGGCGGCGGTCACCACGAACGGCAGGACGCCCAGCGCGGCGCCGATCCAGAACATGCCCTGCCACGCCCCGCCTGCCAGTGCCACGAGTCCGGCGCCCGCGAAGCCCGCGAGTGTCGTACCGAGCGGATAGCCGACCATGACCAGGCCGAGCGCCACACTTCGCCGGTTGGGCGGGACGACCTCCTGGCAGAGGACGATGATGACGACGCTGATCGTGCCGATCGCGATGCCGGTGACGAAGCGGGTCACCAGGAGCATCGCGAAACCGTTCGACAGCGCCGACGCGGTCAGGCCCAGGGTGTTGGCCGCGAGGCCGACCAACAGGATGCGCCGCCTGCCGATGACGTCCGCGAAGCGGGCGAGGCCGATCGCGCCGACCGCCATCCCGGCGAGGGCGGCACTGATCAGGTAGCCCTTCTCCGGGTTGGTCGCGAAGCCCTCCGGCAGGTGCGGCATCGCGAAACCCATCACGAGGACGTCGTATCCGTCCAGCATGTTCAGGAACATGCAGAAGACCACGGATGCAATCTGATACGGGCGCATCCCCACGCGCGACGCCCAACCCTTCGTTGTGCTCATAGGTCCCTCTCGCTCGTAGCACCGACAGTCGGTGCGACACAGATCACACTCAAAACAATATATGATGTGTCGTGGATTATGTCGACTCCGAATTGTGATCGATCCGACTGCGAGAAATTGCGGCGGAGGGTACGAGCGCCCCCGCGGCCGGGAATCGGGTATTTCCGGGCGCGGCTCCGGGCTGCAGTCGACCACGCGGGCGCGGATGGTACATTATGTCGAGTCTTTCGAATCCGGGAAGGTGCGACCGACGATGCCCCTGAATGACAGGTCAAGACGACAGCAACTGCCCGAGGAAGTTGCCACGTACGTCCGCGAGATGATCATCTCCGGCGAGGTGCGTGCCGGCGACTTCCTCCGCATCGAGCGGATCGCCGAAGCCGTGGGAGTCAGCACCACACCCGTCCGTGAGGGGCTCCTCGCCCTTCGCAGCGAAGGCTTCGTGGAGATGGTCCCCCGCCGCGGCTTCGTGGTGGCCCCGTTCACGAAGCAGGACGTGCGTGATCTGTTCTGGGCCCAGGCTCAGCTGGCCGCCGAACTGGCCGCACGCGCCGCGAAGAACATCACGCCCCAGCAGATCGCCGAGCTCGAGGGAATCCTGAAGGAGCACGAGGACGCCATCGCGCAGGGCGACACCGAGCGCATCTCGTCCCTCGGGCACGCGTTCCACCGAAAGATCAACCTGATCGCGGACTCGCCACGTCTCGCCCGCCTCCTCGGGTCCGTCGTCACGAATCTTCCGAATCGCTTCTACGCCACCATCGAGGGCCACATCACCACGACCCAGGAGGAACACCCCCTCCTGCTCGATGCGTTGAAGAAGCACGCAGGCAAGAGGGCGAAGACGATCATGGAGTCGCACATCCTGGACGGCGCCGATCACCTGATCGACGAACTCGAGCAGCGCGGGCTGTGGGATACCGATGCCGAGGCCAACGCGGGCTGATCGCCCACTTCCTCGCACCATTCAGCTGTTCACGACAGCCCGGCGCACCCGGCCGACGAGAAAGGCCCGACTACTTCGAGCGCCGTAGCCGCTCATCTTGGTGCCGCCGAATGGCGCGTGACAATCTGCGCAAGACGAGGGTCGGGACTGCCCCGAGTCGCTCGAGACACGCTCGATGCCCCAGGAGTTTCGATGCCCACTCGCGGTGAGTCGATGATCGAGCGGGTCGTCGAGGTGCTCGAGGCGTTCAAGGGCGCGGGCGGCCCCTTGACGGCGTCGGAGATCGCGCGCAGGACCGCGATCCCGATGCCGTCGGCGCATCGGATCGTGGCCGAACTCGTCGACGTGGGTTTCCTCGAACGTGATCCCGACCGCAGGCTGCGGATCGGCACGCGACTGTGGGAGGTGGTGGCCCGGTCGTCGAGTGCCCTCACGCTCCGGGAAGTCGCCCTCCCGTACATGGAGGACCTGCGGTCCGCGGTGCAGGCCCCCACCCTGCTGTCGGTGCTCGACCGCAACGACGTCCTCAACCTGGAAACGCTGACGACGCGGCAACCGGGTGTCACCAACGTGACTCGGCCGGGTGTGCGGCTTCCCGCGCTGGCATCGTCCCCGGGCATCGTGCTGGTGGCGTTCGCTTCACCGGAGGTGCGGGAGCACATCCTCGCTACCGGCAGGATCACCCGATTCACCGAGCACACCGTCGTCGACCGGACCGAACTACTGCGGATCGTGAACGAGACCCGGCGCACCGGCTACGTCGTCGCCCGCCGCTGGATCTCCCCCGACTCGACGGCGGTCGCCGTGCCGATCCTCGCCGACGACGGCACCGCGATCGGCGCGCTGTCGGTCACCACCGCGTTCGACACCGAGGCGCCCTCGACCCTGCTGCCCGCGCTGCACGCCACCGCTCTCGGCATCTCCCGCGCGACGCGCACCGCCGACGTCCCACGGCTGGCGCTGCTGAAGCAGCAGATCCGGCACGCGACCGAGGTGCCCTGACCGGACTCGTGTTCTCGGTAGGCGAGAATCCCTCTATCCCCGAGCCGGGACATGCGCGACCTTCTGACATGAACCGGGACGCCGACTTGCGTTGCCGACAGCGACATCTCGACGCGGAAGAGGGACGACATGACGAAGTTCGCGATCCAGAACTCGGAAGATCCGATGAGCACCCTGTGCCGGATGGCGGTGCAGACCGACTACGACGATCTCCCCGCCGAGGTCGTCCGGCATGCCAAGCACACCCTGCTGGACTGTATGGCCGTGATGATCGGCGGCTCCGGGATGGACGGAATTCCGGCGATCGTGGATCTGGTCAAGGACAAGGGCGGCGCACCGCAGTCGGTCCTGCCGTTCTACGGTGGCCGCGTTCCCGCAGCGGAGGCGGCGCTGGCGCTCGGCCCGATGCCCCGCGCGATGGACTGCGGCGATCTTCACGAAGAAGCAGGGCACATCAGCGAATACATCGTGGCCAGTCTGCTGGCGGCCACCGGGCTGCGGCCGGAAGTCACGGGGAAGGAATTCCTGACGGCGCTGGTCGTCGGGCAGGAGACGCTGATCCGGGTGGGCTCGGCGTATAAGGTCATCAGTACCGCCGTGAAGTCCCACGATTGCGGCGGCCACTACATCTTCGGGGCCGTCGCGGCCGTCGGCAAACTCCTCGGCTTCTCCCAGGAGCTGCTCGAGAATGCCCAGGGCATCGCCCGCACGATGACGCAGCCCCACACGATGGCCATCTACGCACCGGCCACCCTGATGGTCCGGGTGCACCACGGCCTCGTCTGCCAATCGGCGATTACCGCCTGCCTCCTCGCGGAGAAGGGCATCACCGGCCCCCGCCGGGAGGTGCTGACCGGCCCCAACGGATACCTGCGTACGGCCCGCTGGGAGACGGATCCCGAGCTACTCACCCGGGATCTGGGCGAGCGCTGGGAGACGACGAACATCACCACCAAGGGGTACAGCGCCTGCTACTTCTCGCACTCCTCCATCGACGGCATCCTGGATCAGATGCGCACGCACGGCTTCGGCCCCGACGACATCGCCACCGTCCACATCGACGTCTCCACCTCCGGCTGGCGGGCCGTGTGCGAACCGACCGACGTGAAGTGGCACCCACGGACGGTCCCCGAATGTCAGTTCAGCCTCCCGTACGCCGTCGCGACCGCCGCGATCGACAAGAGTGTCTTCGTCCAGTCCTACACGGACCAGGCACGGCAACGTGAGGACGTCCGGGAGCTGATGTCGAGGATCTCCGCCGCCGAGGACCCGTCCGTGTCGGACTGGGGCGCGCGGCTCACGACCACGCTGCGCGACGGCCGCACGATCACCACCGAACACGTCTACGTCAAGGGGCACCCGAACAACCCGTTCAGCGAGCAGGACTTTGTCGACAAGTTTCGCAAGTGCGTGCCGTACTCGGTGCATCCGCTGGCCGAGCAGGTGGTCGACACCATGATTCACGACGTGCTGTACCTGGACAAGGTGGACGACGTCGTCGCCACCCTGCTCCTGCCGCTGACACCCTGACCCTTCCCGGCGCCGGGGTCTTGTTCCTACTGTGGATCCATGGACATCGCCAAGGACGTCAAAGAGTTCTTGATGACCCGGCGGGCGAAGATCACCCCAGGGCAGGTGGGTCTGCCGCCCGGCCGGCGACGCCGGGTGCCGGGCCTGCGGCGTGAAGAGGTCGCGCAGTTGGCCGGGGTCAGCATCGAGTACTACACGCAGATCGAACGCGGGAACGTCGCCGGAGTCTCCGACGACGTTCTACACGCCGTCGCCCGGGCACTGCGACTTCTTCGACCCGCACGCCGACGACGTGTTCCCGGAGTGGAACACGTCGGCCGACGACGCCGTGGCCCTGCTGCGGGTGGAGGCCGCACACTCACCCCACTCGACCGTCGTCACCGGGCTCGTCGGCGAACTCGCGACGCGGAGCGAGGAATTCCGCATCCGCTGGGCCACCCACAACGTGAAGGCTCACCGGCACGGCGTCAAACAGTTCCGGCATCCGGACGTCGGTGACCTGTCGCTGACCTACAACGTCTTCGACATCACGGGCGCGGGCGGATTGTCCCTCGTCGGGTACACCGCAGAACCGCAGTCACCCTCCGAGCAGGCTCTGCGACTGCTCGCGATCGTGGCCGAGACCGATCACGCCCTGACCGATACACCTTCCACGGCAACCGAATAGGCGGCTACTGGTCCTGCCAGGTGACGACTTCATCGAGCGTCGCGCGTGCGGTCCGGTAGCTGTTCGCCGGATGGTCGAGGTCAGCGTAGCCGAAGGAGATCCCCACCAGAATCTTGCGGTCGTCCGCGATGCCGAAATGCTCACGGATGAAGGGAGACTGGCTCGCCAGGGCGGCCTGCGGGATCGCGGCGATCCCCAGGCTCCGGGCCGCGAGCAGGAGGGTGCCGAGGTAGAGCCCGGAATCCACCGCGCCGTACACGCCCTGCTCGGCGTCGGTCGTGATGATCGCGACGTGCGGAGCACCGAACAGGCGGAAGTTCTCGAACGACTGACGCGCGGACGCGGCGCGGTCACCGCGTTCGACTCCCACGGCCTGATACAGCTGCCACCCGCTCGCCCGGCGCCGGTCGCGGTAGACGCCGCGGTACTCCGCGGGCGGATCGAATTCGAACGCGGCACCGTGCCCGCTCGCGTACTCCGCGAGACCGTCGCGGAATCGCTCGGTTCCCGCACCGCTGGTCACGACGACCTGCCAGGGCTGCGTGTTGCACCACGACGCGGACCGCTGCGCCAGCGTGAACATGCGCTCGATGAGCGGTCGCGGAACCTCGCGCGGCTCGAACGCGCGGCAACTCCACCGTGTCGCCAGCAGGTTCTCCAGCACGGCGGACTCGTCGTCGACGGGACCCACCCCGATCCCCTCGGTCGATACATCGGCAGACATCGATAACTCACCCATCGTCGTTCGAATACGGAATTCATGCGCCCACGGAATTTGTGTGTGCCCCGGGCACGATCGGGCTCAGGGTTCGACGAACAGAACATCCGCCTGCACCAGGTCGTCGATCTGCTCGGCGGAGTACACCTCCGAGGCGACGTCGCGGCTGTCGGCACCGACCCGCGGCGCGGTGCCCGCCCGATCGGGACGTTCGCCCGCGAACCGCCACGGCGGCCGGATCAGCGCCAGCCCGTCCTGCTGCCGTTCGACCAGTTCGAGCCATTCCACCTGCTCGTGCTCGACGAATCCGGTCATCGACAGCACCGGGGCGAACGGCACGTCCGCAGCGGAGAGGGCGCCCTCCCAGTGCTGCAGCGACTGCTGCTCGAACTCGGCCTCGACGATCTTGGCCAGCTCGTGGTAATTCGACTCCCGCGGGCGGTACTCGGCGAAGCGGGGATCCTCGGTGAGATCCACCCGGTTCATCGCCGTGCACAGCGAGCGCCAGAATTTCTGCGAGGACGACAGGTGGATCGCCAGGTACTCCCCGGTGGCGGTCTTGACGCAGAAGTTCTGCGCCTGCGGATGCCTGCTCTGCCTGCTCGGGTCGTATCCCAGTTCGAAGGACTGCGTGATCCCGTCGGTCGCCAGCACGCTGACGGCTTCCATGATCGACGTCTCCACGTGTTGCGGAGCGCCGGTGCGCAGCCGTCCGACCAGCGCCGCGAGGACGCCCGTGGCCGTACTCAGTCCGGTGATCAGGTCCGCGCTCAGCCCGCCGGCCAGCTGTGGCCGGGAGTCGTCGCCGAACAGGGAGTAGAGACCGCCGAACGCATGCCCGATCGTGTCGTAGGCGGGGCGGCTCGCCAGCGGGCCACCGGAGCCGAATCCGGTCACCGACCCGTAGACGAGGTCGGATCGCAGTGCGCGGCAATCGTCGGGTCCGAGGCCCAGAGCCGCCAACTTGCCGGGCCGCAGATTCTCGAGGACCACGTCGAAGTGCGGCACGAGGGCCTTGACCAGCGCGACGCCCTCGGGCCGCTTCAGGTCGATCGACAGGCTCCGCTTTCCGGTGTTGTACTGGCGGAAGTAGGGGCTGCCGTCGTTCTGGTGGCGGCGGAAGTCCTCTCCGACGACGGGTTTCTCCACCTTCACGACCTCTGCGCCGAGCGCGCACAGGATCGACGTGGCGAACGGGAGGGCGATGTACCCCCCGATCTCCAGGATGCGGATCCCGTCGAGCGGCTTGTGCTGCATGGGCATGCCTCCGTGTGTCGCGAGTAACAATATAATACATTATCCACCGTTCGGCGGATGTCAAGGTGGGATCGCCGGCAGCGCCGCCGAAACGGCCGTCCGCCTCGACACCGCCGGATAGGATTCGGTCGCCGAGGAGGAATCCATGATGGTCAGGCAAGCGCGCAGCACCCACCGTGAGGTCTCGCCGCTCGAGCTGTTCTTCGACCTGGTGTTCGTGCTGGCGATCGGTCAGCTCACGCACCATCTCGTCGACCACCTGACCTGGCACGGCGCCGCCGAAACCCTCGTGGCACTCGTTGCGGTGTGCGGGGTCTGGGCGTTCACCACATTCGAGGTCACCCTCCTCGACATCGAACGCACGGCCACCCGCGCCGTGACGATCACGGTGATGGGCCTCGGCCTGTTCATGAACGCGGGAATCGGGCACGCCTTCGACGAAAATCCCTGGCTCTTCATCGTTCCCATGCTGCTGGCGCTGATCGGCCCCGCCGTCTACGCGGCGGCCACCGCCCCGACGCCCAGCCTCCGCAGGCACTTCCGGCACGTGCTGATCTGGTTCGCGGTCTCGGCGCCGTTCTGGGTGGCCGGCGCCGCAGTCGACCCGGAATGGCGCCTGTGGCTGTGGGCGGTGGCCGCGCTCGTCGACCTCGTCGGCACCTGGAGCGCGCACCCACTGCCGGGCGGGGGCACACGAACGCAGCAACTTCCGTTCGACGCCGAGCACATGCTCGAGCGGATGCGACTGTTCCTCATCATCCTGCTGGGTGAGACGGTCCTGACCCTCGGACGCATCATTGCCGCCCATCATTCCGACGCATTGACGCTGGCGCTGGCGGCGGGGTGTTTCGTCGCGCTCGTCTGCCTGTGGGCGGTCTACTTCGGGCGCGCCGAACAGATCGTGGAAAGTCATATCGCCGCCACCGAGAACCCGATCCGATCCGTGCACATCGGGATCAACGTGATCTACGGCGTCGTCACCGGACTCGTCATGTTCGCCGCGGGCAGCGAGTTGGTGCTCGCCCACGCAGGCGACGACCGGGCAGGGATCGGAGGTGTGCTGATGCTCGCGGGTCCGGCGATCTATCTGCTCTCGCATGCGATCTACTTCCGGCTCACCACCCACACCGGCTGGGTGCCGCGCGCCGTCGGCGCCGCCGTGCTCGCATCGGCCTCCGTCGCGGCGTACTGGCTGCCGTCCTACGCCGTCGTCCTCGCACTGGTCCTCATCCTCCTCGCGGTGACCGTGGCCCTCACCAGGGACGCGTCGCCGAGCGAAACCTGAACTCGCCGTAGCCCGCTGCAAATTGCCCGCTTCAGGAATGCTGATGTGCGGCGCTGTCGGTGGCGATCCAGCTGGACAGCAGGCGGAGGGCTTCCTCCGAGGAGGAACCCGCCGCCGCGGTGAAACCGTACAGGGTGAGACCGACGGCGCTGGCCACCTCGAGCGCCTCGAAACGCAGCGTCAGGTCGCCGACGACCGGATGATGGAACCGCTTCGTTCCGCGGCGGTGCGCCTTGATGTCGTGGGCTGCCCAGCGAGTGCGGAACTCGTCGCTGCGGGTGGCGAGCTCGCCGACGAGACCGGTGACCGCCGCCGAATACGGCGACCGCGCCGCCTCCATCCGCAGCATCGCGACGGCGTCGTCGGCCGCGTTGTTCCAGTCGGGGAACGTCTCGTCGGCGCGGCGGTCGAGGAAGATGAACCGGGCCAGGTTGGGCCGGCCGTCCACGCGGTCGTACACGTCGGCGTACAGCGCGCGACCGAGCGCATTGGCGCCGACGATGTCGAGGTGACCGTTCTGCACGACGGCGGGGGCGGTGATCATCGCATCGACGAGCGCCTGGACCGGCTCCGGCATCTCGACGCGCGCCCGGGCGGGCTTACGCCTGCGGGGCTTCGTGGCCGCGGCACGGGCGAGGGTGAAGAGATGCTTCGTCTCCTCGTCGTCGAGTCGCAGCGCAGTCGCGATGGCGTCCAGCACCTCGTCGGACACGCCCGACACGCCGCCGCGTTCGATCTGTACGTAGTACTCCGCGCTCACTCCGGCGAGCAGTGCGACCTCCTCGCGACGTAGCCCGGCGACCCGACGTCGGCCGCCGGCGGGCAGGCCCACCTGGTCGGGCGTGATGCGTGCGCGACGGGTCGTCAGGAAGTCCTTGATCTCCTTGGCGATCTCCATACCTGCAGCCTAGGGACCTCCGACGGTCCGAGGGAGAGGCTGCCGGTACCCCCGATAACCGGCCTCTGGTACGGCCCCGCGGATCGCAGCAGAGTGATGAGTGCGGGTCGAGGACATCGTCCACGACCCCCTGAGATTCAGACCGTCGGGCTCCGGCGGACGACGAAGGGACATCAGTTCATGGCCACGGAGAGCATCGAGACCGTCAGCGTCAAGACCCCGTACTGGGACATCGCGGCGGACATCTACTTCCCGCCCGGATTCGACCAGACCAAGAAATACCCCGCCATCATCAGCGCGCACCCGATCGGTAGCTGCAAGGACCAGACGTCCGGCAACGTGTACGGCACCGCCCTCGCCGACGCCGGCTACGTCGTCATCGCATTCGACGCCAGCTACCAGGGCGCCAGCGGCGGCGAACCACGATTCATCGAAGACCCCGCGCAACGAGACCAGGACTTCAGTTACGTCGTCGACCACCTCGTCACCCTCCCCTACGTGGACGCCGACCGGATCGGCGTGCTGGGCATCTGCGGCGGCGGCGGATACTCCATCGCCGCCGCGAAGACCGACCGTCGTATCAAGGTCGTCGGCAGCGTCGTCGGCGTCAACTTCGGTCACCTGCTGCACGAGGCCTTCAGTGCCTACGACCCGATCGCGACGTTGGACGCGATCGCCGCGCAGCGCACCGCCGAAGCCCGCGGCGCCGAACCGAACGTCGAGAACCTGCTGCCACCCACGGTGGACGCGGCAGCCGGGATGGGCCTCGACGTCGTCGAGGCCACCGAGTACTACAAGACGTCCCGCGGGGAGAAGCCGAACGGCGCCACCCGAAGCCTGATCTCACGGCGAGCGGCGGGATACGGATGGGACGCCTTCACCCACGCCGAAGTGCTTCTCACCCAACCGCTGTGCGTCGTCGTCGGCGACAAGCCCGGCGCGTTCGGCTCCTACCGCGACGGCCTCGAAATCTACCGCCGCGCCCGCTCCGAAAAGAAACAACTCGTCGTGGCCGAAGGCTTCTCGCACTACGACCTCTACGACCAGCCCGAGCCCGTCAAGATCGCCCTCGACGCCCTGATCCCGTTCTACGACACCAACCTCTGACCACGCGCCACCCCCCATCAGAAAGAGACACAGCAATGGACAGCATCACCTTCCCCAACGGCTCGATTATCATGGCCGGCAACCTGTTTCTGCCCGACAACTTCGATCCGCAGAGCAGCTACGCGGCGGTCGTCACCGTGCACCCGGGCGGCGGCGTGAAGGAGCAGACCGCAGGTCTGTACGCCGCGAAGCTCGCCGAGGAAGGCTTCGTGGCACTGGCCTACGACGCCTCCTTCCAGGGTGAGAGCGGCGGCGAACCCCACCACCTCGAGGACCCGGCAGCACGAGTCGAGGACGTGCGCGCCGCCGTCGACTTCCTGCAGAGCCTGGACTACGTGGACGCCGAGCGGATCGGTGTTCTCGGTGTGTGCGCCGGCGGTGGATACGCCGTGAACGCGGCCCTGACCGACTACCGGATCAAGGCTGTCACCACCGTCAGCGCCGTGAACATCGGCACCTCGTTCCGACGCGGATGGTACGGAACCGATTCCGACGCAGCCGCGGTGCCCACACTGCAGGCAGTCGCGCAGCAGCGGACGGCCGAGGCCCAGGGCGCCGACCCGGCGTACATCCCGTACGTTCCGGAACAGCCGGACGAGAGCACTCCGCGCGACCTGGTCGAGGCACACGACTACTACCTCACCCCGCGGGCGCAGCACCCGAACGCGAAGAACAAGCAGCTGTTCACCAAGAGCATCTCGCGGATCTTCACGTTCGACGCGTTCCACCTGGTCGAGGACCTGTTCACGGCACCGCTGCTGATCGTCGCGGGCAGTGAAGCCGGTTCGCTGTGGATGTCCACCGAACTGCACAGCCGGGTGCGCAGCCCCAAGAAGCTGGTGGTCGTCGAGGGCGGCGCCCACATGGACTTCTACGACGTGCCGAAGTACGTCGACCATGCCGTGGCGGAGGCGACCCCGTTCTTCCGGGAGCACCTCGCGGCTCGCCCCGACGAGAACTGACACACCGGCCGATCAGCTCCACCCGAGCCCCTGGGATCCCCAGGGGCTCGGGTGGTCTCGGCTCTGAAGGTGCCGGCTGGAGGTGGTCTCGGCTCAACCCGCGCTGACGGCCCGCCGGTTCCGGCTCCGGTCCTTCGCCGGATCCGCAATCACTACGGCGAGCAGCGCCAGAACCGCGCTGGCGGCGCCGATCAACTGGAACGCCAGCTGATAGCCCGCAACCGGTGTGGCGGCTGCGTCCAGGATGATGCCAGTGGCCACCGGCCCGACGACGCCGCCGATCGACTGCATGGCGAGAAACGCCCCCAGGGTTCCGGCCAATTGCCGGGGCGGGCAGATCTCCGACATCGTGGCCGTGAAGAGCGGGAACACCGCGATGGTCAGGCCGTAGGCCACGGAAATCGCGGTGACGGTCAGCATGCGCGACGGAATCGCAGGCAGCGCGAGCAACAGGCCTCCGGCGATCATGATGCCGATCGCGGGCGCGACGACCCGGACCGCGCGCACCGACCTGCCGCGCGCCACCGCACGGTCACTGAGGAACGAGCCGCCGATCAGCGCCGCGAAACCGACGAAGCTCGGGAACGCGAACATCCAGCCGGACTGGAGCTGCGAGTACCCGAGCCCCTTCTCGAAGTACGAGGGAAGCCACTGCAGGACAACGCTGATCAGCATGTACGCGGGAATCACCGCGAGGAGTCCACCGAGGAACGTGCGCGACAGCACGATGCGGCGCCACGGCACCGCGGGTTCGGCGGTGCCCTGATCCGCACCGGGCTTGCCCACGCCGAGGTACGGGCCGGGACGCCACGTGAGCAGCCACGGAGCGACCCATAGCGCGGATGCCGCGGCGAGGACCAGGACGGTGGCCCGCCAGCCGTAGGCGTGCATGACGAACGCCAGCGCGGGGACGACGACGATCTTTGCGATGGTCGTGCCCGAGGTGATCATTGCGCCCGGTAGCCCGCGCTTGGCCGGCGCGTGCCACGAGTACGCGGCCGTGTGCTGCAGGGCTGAAGCCGGCCCCTCCGCCATTCCCAGCATCGTGCGGCTGATCAGGAGCGCGACGAACGTGGCCCACACGATCAACGGCAGCAGCACCACGCTCCACAGGATCGCGACGAGCGCGATCGCCCACTTGAGGGTCAGCATCCGGTTCAGCGGACCGGCGAGAAACCCGCCGAGCGAGTAGGCGAGAAAGAAAATGCTGCCGGTCATGCCGATCTGGGTGGCCGACAGGTGCAACTCCTCCCGGAGCGGCACCGTGATCAGGCCGAAGACGGCTTTGTCGGCCGAGCTGAGGACGTACAGGGTCACCAGGAGTCCGGTCAACCCCCATGCCCTACGCCGAGATTCGGATCGACTGCGCTCGCGCTGTGGCGATTCAGCCGCCGTCGATGGTGCCGTTGGTGACATGTCGGGGTTCCAATCTGATCGTGTGCGATTCCGCACTTGCCGCAAGCTGCAGATCGCGGGCGGGATCGGCTGTCGGGCGAGGTCGTTCGCCCGGTACAGCCGCGCGGTGATTGTGTATCACACATTATCCATTTTTATGAACTGGATCGCAGCGACAGCGCATTGAGACCGGCCTCACTCTTTGCTTCTCGGTGGCCGAGAAAGCTACTTCCGTCCGTGTCGTCTCCGAACAACTCTCGGAACCACCGGATCCGGAGTCGAGAACGGAGTGTGCACATGCGAGACGAAGCCCCCACGGTGACGAAGAACGGGATACCGCACTATCGGATGTCATCGACGGCGGGTGGGTCGACACTGCGGATCGCTACGAGATCGTGAACCCGGCCACCGAGGACATCACGGCGACCGCGGCGAGCAGAGGCTCGCGATCGCGACGATCAGCTCCCGCGAGACCGGGATGCCGATCCGATCGGCACTTGCGATCGCCGTTGGATTTCCGCAGATGCACCTGCGGTACTACGCCGAGCTGACCCGGACGTCCGAATGGGTACGGCCCACGCCGATCACCGGCCAGGTTCTGCACAGTGGGCTCGTCAAGAAGGAGCCGATCGGAGTCTGCGCCGGAATCTGTCCGTGGAACTTCCCGGCGGAGTATCGCCGTGTGGAAGTCGATTCCCGCGTTGGCGGCCGGCAACAGCGTCGTGCTGAAGGTGGACGAGAAGACTCCGAGTTTCGCCCTCGAACTGGTGGCGATACTGCGCGACGCGGGCCTCCCCGACGGTGTGCTCAACGTCGTGATCGGCGACGGTCCGAGCGTCGGCGAGCACCTCGTCAAACATCCCGATTTGCGGCTCGTATCCTTCGCCGGATCGACCGCCACCGGCCGACGGGTGATGGCCAACGCGTCCGACACGATCAAGCGCGTGCTGCTACCTGTCGCCGTACGTCGCCGCCAAGCACGGCGTCGTCGGGCTGTTGAAGTCGCAGGCGCTGGAGTCGGCGCCGTTCGGGATCCGGGTCAACTGCGTCGCGCCGACGTCGGTCAACACGAAGCTGATCCACAACGCCCCGACATACGCGTTGTTCGCACCCGACATCCCCGAGGCGGAACGCACTCCAGACAGCGTGGCCGACCGGTTCGCCACCATCCCTCTCATGGACGTGCCGTGGGTGGAGCCCGAGGACATCGCCAACGCGGTCGCGGACCTCGCGTCGGATGAGGCACGCTACGTGATCGGCCTCGCACTCGAGGTCGACGCCGGACAGACGCTCGAGTAGGTGGAAAATTTCCGGGCGAAGCCTCGCATCATTCCGGATGCGAGGCTTCGCCGCGATCGGTGCGGGACGCGTCAGGCGTGGGCCATGATGGCTTCGGCCTGCGCGATGATGCCCTCGGCGGTCTTCACGTGGGCGATGTCGATGTGCTGGCCCTCGAAGTCGACGGCCGCGCTGCCCGCGGCCTCGGCCACCTTGAACGCCTCGATCATGCGGCGGTAGAAGTCGACCTGCTCGGGGGACGGCGTGAACACGTCGTTGGCGATGGCGATGTGCGACGGGTGGATGCACACCATGCCGCGGTAGCCGAGCTGCTTGTTGTCCAGGCAGAACTGACGGGCGCCGTCGAGGTCCTTGATGTCCTGCCACACGCCGGCGACGGGGTGGTGCAGGCCCGCCGCGCGGGCGGCGAGGACGAGTCGACTCCGCAGGTACAGGGTCTCCAGGCCGGCCGGGGTGAATTCGAAGCCCAGTTCGCGTCCCACGTCCGCGCTCGGGCCGGTCGCGCCCAGCAGGCTGGAGATGCGCGGGGTGGCGGCGGCGATCTCCTCGCAATGCGCCATCGAGACCGCGGTCTCGTAGCTCACGATGAGTCCCACGCTGCCCGCCTCGAGCCCCTCCCGGGCCTCGATGTGCGACACCACGGCATCGATCCGCACCAGTTCCTCGGCGTCGAAGACCTTGGGCAGGAACAGACCGGTCAGCCCCGGCCGGATCACCGCCTCGAGGTCACTGCCCTGGATCCCGGTCATGAACGCATTGGGCCGCACCCACACGTCGGCGCGAACACCCTCGGCGTGCAGACGGTCGATGGTGGCGGCGGTGACGCCACGCGCCTCGTCCTTGTCGGCGACGGGAACCGAGTCCTCCAGGTCGAGGATCAGGGCGTCGGCGCCGGAGGCCAGCCCCTTGTCGGCCCAGGAAGGCTTGTGACCGGGCACGAACAGCATGGAACGGTACGGATTCATGAACTCTCCTCAGTAGTGAGTACGGGAAGTAGTGGGTGTGCGAAGTAGTGGATATGGGAAGTAGCGGGTCAGGACTCGTCGGCGTAGAGGACGCCGGACGCGAGCAGCTCGTCGATCTTCTCGGCGGGGAGCACCTCGCCCGCGACCGAACGGGTGTCGGCGCCGACCTTGGGCGCACGGTCACCGCGGTCCGGCCGCTCGCCGTCGAACGTCCACGGCGGCCGGATGAGAGCCAGGCCGTCGGGTTGCCACTCGACCAGGTCCAGGTGCTCGACCTGCTCGTGTTCGAGGTAGCCGGTCATCGACAGGACCGGTGCGAACGGCACGTCGGCCTCGGTGAGGACCTTCTCCCAGTGGTCCTTCGACTTCGTGGCGAACTCCGCCTCGACGATCGGCACCAGCTCGAAGTAGTTCGACTCCCGCGGGCGGTACTCGGCGAACCGGGGGTCCTCGGCCAGGTCCATGCGGTCCATCGCGCGGCACAGCGACTGCCAGAACTTCTGCGAGGACGACAGGTGGACGGCCAGGTACTCGCCGGTCGACGTCGGGACGCAGAAGTTCTGCGCCTGCGGATGCCGGCTCGTGCGGGCAGGGTTCCTGCCGAGTTCGAAGGATTGCGTGATGCCGTCGATGGTCAGTGCGCTGACGGCCTCCATGATCGACGTTTCCATCCGCTGCGGCTGACCCGTCTTCAGCCGCCCGACGAGGGCGGCGAGGACGCCGGTTGCGGTGCTCAGACCGGTGACGAGGTCCGCGCTCAGGCCACCGGCCAGCTGCGGGTGGTCGCCGTCGCTGAACAGCGAGTACAGGCCGCCGAAGGCGTGGCCGATGGTGTCGTAGGCGGGACGGTTGGCCAGCGGACCGCCGGCGCCGAAGCCGGTGACGGACCCGTACACGATGTCGGGGCGCAGCGCGCGGCAGTCCTCGGGTCCGAGCCCCATGGCCGCAACCTTGCCCGGGCGCAGGTTCTCGAGCACCACGTCGAAGTGCGGTACCAGCGCCTTGACCAGCGCGACGCCCTCTTCCGACTTCAGGTCGACCGAGAGACTGCGCTTGCCCGTGTTGTACTGCCGGAAGTAGGGGCTGGCGTCGTTCTGGTGGCGGCGGAAGTCCTCGCCCACGACGGGCTTCTCCACCTTCACGACCTCTGCGCCGAGCGCGCACAGCATCGACGTCCCGAACGGGAGTGCGATATATCCCCCGATCTCGAGGATCCGGATACCGTCGAGCGGCTTGTGCTGCATGTTGCCTCGCCTTCGTCTCAGCAAAATATTATATATCGTTTACAGTGGGGTCAAGCCCCGCCGGATCGGGGTACCCCATCGAGGCGACTCCCAGTCGGGTGGATCACGGCAAGGCACTTCCATGGAGCTTTGCAACATTATATACTTTGCATGGTGCAGCTCACATATCGAGCAGAAGGCTCCGCCCACCAAGCCGGACACTTCGGTCCCGCATGCGATCCGGACCACTTCCACCCGTTATCGACAGAAGAAGGAGCAGCACCGTGAGTGTGCAGACAGAAATTTGGCAGGGACAGTACGACAAGCTGTTCATCGGCGGACGGTGGGTGCAGCCGGCATCGGAGCGCACCTTCGACGTGATATCGCCGGCAACCGAGGAGCTCGTCGCGCGCGTCCCGGAGGGCGTCGAAGAAGACATCGACGCGGCGGTCAACGCGGCTCGCGAGGCGTTCGACAAGGGGCCCTGGCCCCGGATGGCACTCGACGAGCGGATCGCGGTCCTCCGGAAGCTCAGCGCGGAACTCGCCGCGCGCGAGGCCGACGCCGCCAGACTCGTCAGCGCCGAGATGGGATGCCCGATCACCCTGTCCACGAAGATGCAGTCCATCGGACCGCGCCTGCTCCTGGACTCCTTCCTGGACCTCGCCCCCGCCTACCCCTGGGCCGACACGCGGTCGTCCGCCACCGGCAGCGCGCTGGTGACCCGGGAGCCTGTCGGGGTCGTCGCCGGCATCGTCCCGTGGAACGCCCCGTTGCTCATCACCATGATCAAGCTCGCCCCGGCGCTGCTGGCGGGCTGCACCATGGTCATCAAGCCCTCCCCCGAGACCCCGCTCGACGCGTACCTGCTCGCCGACATGCTCGACGAGATCGGCCTCCCCGCCGGCGTCGTGAACATCGTCCCCGCGCAGCGCGAGGCCAGCGAATACCTCGTGCGGCACCGCGGCATCGACAAGGTCTCCTTCACCGGATCGACGGCCGCGGGCCGGCGGATCGCGTCACTCTGCGGCCAGGATCTGCGCCGCGTGACCCTGGAACTGGGCGGCAAGTCCGCGGCGGTCCTGCTCGACGACGCGGACCTCGACGCCGCGGTCGCCGCCATCCGCGCGGTCTCGCTCCGCAACAGCGGCCAGGTGTGCAGCAACAAGACCCGAATCGTGGTGGCGCGCTCGAGGCGTGACGAACTCCACGACCGGCTGGTGGACCTGATCAAGTCGATGCCCGTCGGCGACCCGTTCGACCCCGCCACCGAGATCGGGCCGATGGTCAGCGCCAACCAGCGGTCCCGGGTCGAGGGCTACATTGACGACGCGAAGGGATCCGGGGCCTCTCTGCTGGTGGGCGGCGGACGTCCCGACGGTCTCGACCGCGGCTGGTACGTCGAGCCCACGATCTTCACCGACGTCGACCCTGCTGCCAAGATCGCGCAGGAAGAGGTCTTCGGCCCCGTTCTCACGGTGCACACGTTCGACACCGAGGCCGAGGCGATCGACATCGCCAACAACTCGGAGTACGGCCTCAACGGATCGGTGTTCGCCGCCGACCCCGAGCACGCGCTGGCAGTGGCACGCCACATCCGCACCGGCACAATCGAAGTCAACGGAAACCCGGCGGGCTTCAGCGCCCCGATGGGCGGTTTCAAGAACAGCGGCATCGGCCGCGAGGCGGGCCTCGAGGGCTTCGACGCCTACGTCGAGCTCAAGTCCTACGGAATCCCGGGCGGCCTGCTCGGTTCGCTCTCCTGACCCCGATCTACCGAAAGGCAACACACATGGGCACCATTCCCCCCGTCGAAGAAGCTGCCGCCCGGCTCGTCACGGATCTGACCTTCGACTCCATCCCCGCCGACGCGCTCGCCGGTGCGCGCCGCCTGATGCAGGACCAGCTCGCCCTTCAGGTCGGAAGCGCCTCGCTGCCCTGGAGTAAGGCACTGCTCGAGCTGACCCGCGCGGCGCACGTTCCGGGCAAGGCACACGTCGCCGCGACAGGCGACGAGATGAGCGCCGCGGACGCGGCATTCGTCAACGCCTCCTTCGGCCACGGCTTCGAATACGACGACGCCCACCGGGCCAGCTCCTCACACCCCGGCAGCTGCGTCGTATCGGCCGCACTGGCGGTCGGTGAGGAACTCGGCGCCACCATGCGCGAGGTGATCACCGGCATCGTCGCCGGCTACGAGGTCTACACCCGCATCGGCAACCTGGCCGCGCCCCAACTACTCGAGCGCGGTTTCCACCCGCACGGGTTGCTGTCGAACTTCGGTGCGGCCGCCGTCGTCGCGAAGATGCGCGGCTTCGACGTCGAGACGACCGTGCATGCGCTCGCCATCGCCCTCAGTCACGCCTCGGGCACCACCGAGTACACGTCGTCCGGTGGCTCGATCAAACGCATCCACTCCGGCATCGGCACCCGCAACGGGATCCGCGCCGCCGAGATGGCCGCCGCGGGCATCACCGGTCCGACGACGTTCCTCACCGGCGGGAAGGGCTTCTACCGCACGTTCGTCGGACGCCCCGTCGCCGACGACGCCGCGGCCACGTTCGGCCTCGACAAGACGTTCGAGATCACCCGCGTGTGGGTCAAGCCCTACTGCTGCTGCGGCATCAACCACGCCTACATCGACGGCGCCCGCCAACTCGCGGCCCGCGCCGCGGACGTCGACTCGGTGCTGCTGGGCATCCAGACCGGCGGCGACGTGGTGATCGGCAACAAGAACGCCAACGCCTACGCGCCGAAGATCATCGAGCACCTGCAGTACAGCCTGCCGTTCCAGTTCTCGCTGTCGCTGCTCGGCAAGGGCAACGGCTTCCGCACTCACAACGAGTACATGGCCGGCCGGCTCGACCTCGGCACCGGCAGCGACGTCGCCGCCCTCGCCCAGAAGGTGAAGATCGAGGTCAAGCCCGAACTCGACACCGCCTACCCGGGCCGATGGGTCGGCGACATCACCGTCAACTACACGGACGGCACCAGCGAGAGCCTGTTCGTCGACAACCCCACCGGCACCGCCGAGAACCCGATGTCGCAGGAAGACCTGGATGCGAAGTTCCGGGACCTGACGGCGACCGCGATGGGCACCGAGTCCAGCGAAGCCCTGCTGCAGGCCATCCAGAGCGGCGATCTCGACCAGCCCGCGTCCGACTTCGCGGCGCTGCTGCTCGTCTGACCCTCGAACGACGCCCACACCAGCCCCACCACAAGGAGTGAACGATGAGCGGAGAACACCTCAACGCCCAGGCCCGCGTCGTGCTGACCGGCCTCGACGCCGACGGTAAGTCGACCTTCATCTCGGACGGCAACACCACCACCCGCACCGCCCAGCCGGGCTTCACCGTCATGGAATGCGCGCGCTTCGTCGCGCAGCACGGCATCGACGTCGACGCTCTGTTCACCGACCGCTGGAAGATCGAGGACGCGGAAACCGCGTACAAGGAGTTCGACCAGCAGGTGCGCGGTAAGGCCGTCATCGAATTCTGACGGCGGCTGTTTGGCACGGCGGGTGCCCCGCATCCGAGGGGGGAGCTCGGATGCGGGGCGTCTGTGGGTGATGGAGTTGTGTTGCGGCGCTGTGCCGGTCAGGCCGCGGCCGGTCCGGCCCGCCGGTTGTGGGAGGGCAGTGGTTGCCGGAAGGGGTCGACGCTCGGTGGTGGAATGAACCACGGGTGCCGGTCTGCGCCGATCTGCACCTCCCACCCGTCATGGTGGATGAGCCGGTGGTGGAAACCGCACAGCAGGACGAGGTTGTCCATGTCGGTGAGGCCACCGTCGACCCAATGGACCGCGTGGTGCGCCTCGCACCACGACGCCAGCGCTCCGCACCCGGGGAATGCGCACCCACCGTCGCGCACGGCCAACGCCCGACGCTGCTTTCTGGTGGCCGTCCTGCTGGTCAACCCGACATCCAGGGGTGCGCCGTGATCGTCCAGAATCACCGTGCTCACCTGCGCATCACACGCCAGATGCCGGGCAGCGGTGATCGTCAGCGGTCCCATCCAGGCCGCCCACGCCACTCCCGTTTCCGCCAGCACCGCCGCCCAGTCCTCCGCAGATGCGGGCCCGTCACCACTAGGGGATGAAGTGTGCGCGCTGGTGCCGCCCGTGCGGTCGGTGCCGCGGGCGTGGGCGAAATCTCGCGCTCGCACTTGCACGCTGATGTGGGGGCGTTCGCCGGCTTCGGTGCCGTTCAATCCTGCTGCGAGATAGCGGCGCAGCAGTTCGGTGAACGCATCGGCACGCCGCCGTCCCGGGGTGCGTTCGTCTCTGGCCCCGTCCTTGGCCGGCCGGGGTGCGGCCAGCTTCGACAACGCGGTCAGCAGCATCTCGCCGGTCACCGCATCCAGATCGCCTTTGACCGACACCCGTCCGTTCAGGGTTTTCGATGCGTGCAGTTCGTTACGGTCGAGGTCTTCGCTCGCGGGGTGCTCGTCGCTTTCAAAGATTCGCTCCACCTTCGCGATGCCCTCCCGGATCAGGTCGGTGCGGGCCTGTGGTCCGTGCGCTGCGGTGAGCAACGCGTCGAGGACCGGACCCAGCGCGCTCAGTGGCATTCCTTTCGGCGGTCGTTCGCAGAACCGCAGAATCAGCCCCGCATGATCCGCGGAGATCCTGCAGCCGTAGAACTTTCCGGCGACCTCAGGTTGCGCCCGCAGCCCTCGCGCCAGGTTCACGATCCGTCCCGCCGCCCCCGGTTCGAGCATCGTGTGCGCCGCCAGCCACGCCTTCGCATTGGGATGGCCCAGCACGTCGACCCGGCAGCGCGAATCGACCGCGTCCATCAGCCTCACCCGAATCGCCTCGAGGCGGGTGATCTCCGCCGACACCGCCAGCGCCGTCTCGAGCAACTGCGCCTCGGTCAACCGCAGCGTGTCGAAATCGGCCGGATCACCGTCCGGCACCGCCCCCTGAGTTCTCTCCCCGTCCCCCATGCATCAAGACTAGATCGAACACCAGTTCGAGTCAAGAGTTTTCCAGTAATTCTCCTGTGCCGAAACGCATTCGGCACGGCGCAACCCAACCCCTAAGGGTTGAACAGCAGAGTGTCCAGATAATTGGACACTTCTGCCCCCTCTTCCCGGTCTACGTTCAGCATGGCGAAGCGACAGTCCCCGCGCGATCAGGTGCCACTCACCGATACGAGGAACCACGGAGGTTGCATTGACGACTCGGAACCCACAGGCGACCGGACGAATACCGTCGGCCCGGGAGATGCTGCGAGTGCGAGTACGTACGACCGTAATGGCGACCGGACTTGCCGCGGCCCTGACCATCGGCGCTGTCACCACTTCGACAGCAGGCGCGGCTCCGGCGGAGTCGAGCTATCTTCTGGTCGGCGGCACGGGTTCGTCGAACATCGGAGTGTTGCGCGAATCGAACGGCCGGCTGACGCCCGTCGGGCAGCCGGTGCCCACCGATACGGGCACGCTGTCTGTCACGGTCACGCCGAACGGCCGATTCGCGTATGTCGCGCACACTGTTTCGGGAACTCTGCAGGGATTCCACGTCGGCGACGACGGTGCCCTCGCCCGTCTGGAGAACGCACGGCTGTCTCCCGGGCAGCCGATCGTGGGTGCGGTCGTGAGCCCGGACGGGAAGTGGCTGTTCGCAACCGTCGGCTCGATCACCAACGAGGTGCAGACGTATGCCATCGCGTCGTCCGGAGCGTTGTCGCTGGTTGATTCGGTGACCATTCCGGGTGCGACGAGCGGCCTGTCCATTCCTGTGGTCTCACCCGATGGTCGATTCCTGTTCGCACCGAGCTTCATCGGCGCGACGATGGATTCCTACGCCATCGGAGCCGACGGGAGGCTGACGCCGGCGGGACCGCAGGTGCCGACGGGCGACCGTCCGGCGCTGCCGTCCGTGACGCCGAACGGCAAGTACCTGTACATCACCAACGAGGGAACCAACGACGTCTCCGGCTACCGCATCGCCCCCGACGGTGCCCTGACACCGATCGGACGCTTTCCGACCAAGGCGATTCCGCACGGCATGGCGATCACCCCGGACGGCAGATTCCTCTACCTGCCCCAGACCGGTGGCCCCGGTGTGAACGGATTCGAGATTCGAGACGACGGTGCGCTGGTTCCCCTCCCGGGTGCCGACGCACCCGCCGCACCGGGACACTTCCCCGGCCGCGTCGTGCTGAGCCCGGACGCACAGCGGCTCTATGCCATCGACACGCTCACGACGACCGGTACCGCGAAGGTGTTCACGTACCGAGTGCAGCCGAACGGCGCACTCGAGGCCACGGGAGAACCGCCCGTCGACACGGGCGTGACGTTCTCCGACGGCGCCACCGGAGTCTTCGCCTCTTTCGATACTGCGTGAACACCCCCACCTAGCTGTTTTGCATCGTGGCGGACGCCACGGCGCGTGATCACCCGGCGAACCGCCGGCAGGAAGGACATCGACATGGGACTACTCGACGGCAAGGTCGTCTTCATCACCGGCGCCGCACGAGGGCAGGGTCGAGCGCACGCGGTGACCGCGGCGAAGGAAGGGGCCGATGTCATCATCACCGACATCTGCTCGCCCGTCGACGGAATACGCTACGAACTGGCGAGCAAGGACGATCTGGCCAAGACGCAGGCGCTCGTCGAGCAAACCGGCCGGCGTGCGGTCAGCGCCATTGCCGACGTCCGCGACCAGAGCGCACTCGACGCGGCGGTCGCACTCGGACTCGACACGTTCGGCCGACTCGACGCAGTCATCGCGAACGCCGGACTGTGGGACCTCGGACCCAAGGCCTGGGACATCACCGAGCAGATGTGGACGACGGTCACCGATGTGGTCCTCGGCGGGACGTTCCGGACCATCAAGGCCACCGCGCCGCATCTCGTCGAGCAACGCAACGGTGCGATCGTATGTATTGCCTCGGTGGGCGGCCTCGAGGCTACCGCCGGCTACTCCCACTACATCACCGCGAAGCACGGCGTCCTGGGCCTGATGAAGAACACCGCCCTGGAGATCGCGGACTACAACGTGCGATGCAACGCCGTCTGCCCCGGTGCGGTGGACGCGAAGATCTGGGACAACCCGATGGGCCACCAGTTGTTCGTCGCGCCGGGCGAGAAGGCCGACCGCAGTGTGGCGATCGCCGCGACCTACGGCTACGCACCGCTGGCCGGCAGGCCCGCACTTCCGCCGAACGCCACGAGCAACGCCGCGTGCTGGCTGCTCTCCGACTACGCCGAGCACATCACCGGTGTCGCGTTGCCCGTCGACGCGGGCCACCTCCTCCTGCCCGGTGTGAACTTCGCGCCGCAGACCGAGGGGCCGGAAGCCGACCGCTACCGTTCACCGGCCCAGTCACCCGACGACCTGTGACGTTCTGGCGACACCGGGCCCCGACCGCACTCGGTCGGGGCCCGGTGTCTGTGCGTCTCCCCTCGCGCGCCCCTTGCCTCCGAGCCGACATATATTATATTGTGTTCTCGCTCACATGTGATGCGAGTCCGTCGTCATCGCAGCTGGTCAAAAGGTGGTGTCGGAGTGCCCGGTACGGCAGCGCATTCCACGGTCGACGCTCGGCCGGAGATCGCGTCGTCATGGATGCGTTCGCAATTGTGTGGCGTCGACGGCGATACGACGCCCAAGCTGGACAGGATCGACGTCGCATCGGACGGGTGCCTCGGACGCGCCGCGACGCCCGTGCTGGATCGCGTCTGCCTCGAGTTCGACGATGCGCCGCTGGTGTTCGTCCTCGCCGACCACGACGCCCGGATCCTGGATATCCGGCACACCCATCCCACTGTTCGAAATGCCCTCGACTGGACGGGCATCGAGCGCGGCATCCGGCTGGCCGAGGACGAGGTGGGAACCAACGCGGTCGGGACCGTCCTGGAGTCCCGGCAACCCCTACTCGTTCACGGCCCCGAGCACTTCATGTCCGCGTTCCACGAATTCAGTTGCTTCGGCCACCCGATCATCCATCCGATCACGCGACGACTCGAAGGTGTCCTCAACGTCGGAGGCGGGGCCGGCGAGGACCACCGGTACTTCGCCCCGATCGCCCGGCGGGTGGTCCGGGACATCGAGGAGCGCATGGCGCTCGACACTCCTGTTGCGCAACGGAAACTGCTGGCCGAGTTCCATGCCGCGGCCCGGCGGAAGGACCGGTCGGTGATGGTGGTCGGCGAGGGCATGGTTCTCGCCACGCCTGCTGCGCTGGCCCTCCTCGATCCCGCGGATCACGCCACGGTCCGCGCTGCCGCCGACGCAGTGCGGACGTCGACCGCCACCCACCGCCTGACGCTCGAATCCGGACGCGACGTCGACGTCACCTGCACTCCCGTCGACGGCGGCAACGGTGTGCTGGTCGAATTCGCCACGGCGAGAACGGATCGGAAACCCCAAGCCCCCACGGTCGAGGACTGGCCGCTTCTTGTAGTCGGAGAGACCGGCACCGGTCGGACCACCGAGGCGGTGCGTGCGGCCCGGGCGGGATCGACGATCGTCGACGCCGCGGATGTCGTGCAGAGCGGCGAGCAGGCGTGGGCAGTCGCGCTCGGCCGGGAACTCCAAGGGGACGGTGCGGTGGTGGTCATCGAAAATGTGCATCTGCTCACCGATTCGATGGCCACCCTGGTTGCCCGGCTCGTCCGGGGTACTCGACGCCGTATCGTCCTGACGTCGACGAGTACGACTGACGTTTCGGGGATTCACCCGTCTCTGCTCGCTGTCTGCGCCGCACGACGTGACCTGGTTCCGCTTCGCCGGCGCCGCCACGAGATTCCGCGGTTGGCGCGTCAGATGCTGACGGAGGAGGCCGCGACGTCCGGCATGCGACTCACCACCGCGACGCTGCAAGTCCTTGCGGCGCACGAGTGGCCCGGCAACCTCGCCGAGCTTCGGCGGGTGATCCGCAGCGTGGCCCTGGCACGTTCGGCCGGCGACGTCATTCCGACCGACCTTCCCTCGCCGTACCGGGCAGTCGGTGCCCCGCTGTCACCCATTCGCCATGCCGAACGGGAAGTCATCGTCGCGGCGATCGAGGCTGCGGGCGGAAACAAGCTCAAGGCCGCGCAGTCACTCGGGGTGAGCCGGTCCACCCTGTACAACCGACTCCGGGTCCTGAAGATCGCGTGACCCTCCCGCCAGTACATCCGTCGCATCAACGACGTCGGCGCCGGGCGCGTGATCAGCACGCACCCGGCACCAAGGTCTAATCGAGCTACTACCCCTCGAGGGACAGCGTTTTCAGGGCTGGATGCCCATCTCCGGGCCGATGTACTCCCGGACACTCACTGCCTTACCGTCACGCGCTTCGACGATCTGCACGAGGTGCAACTTGACCGGCTGGCCGCCCATCTCCAGTTCGACTGACGCCTCGTTGAAGAAGCCCTTTTCGGTGAAAGTGATGCCCTCGGGACGGAAGTCCGGAACCGGGCCGTCCCCGGCGCGCTCATAGACCGCGGCTACGGCCTCGGACACCGAGACCCACTTGTCGTCGGCGCTATGCCACACCGGGCAATCCTCGACGCAGATCTCGAGGAAAAGGTCTATGTTCGCCAGGGCTTTCACCCAGTTCTCCGAGAGTTCAATGGTTGCCTGGTCTGGGGTGCTGCTCATCTGTGATCGGGCCTTTCTGTCGGGGTCACTACGCGTGACCTGCATCACCCATGCTGCCCGCGCTAGAGCCGATCGAATGTCCAGATATCTGGACACTGCGCGAAAGACTGTGACGCAGAGCCGCCTCCGTCAAGGCACCCGTTCGATGAGGTTGACCTTGACGTGGTCCGGTCGCGCAAGGGTGAGTTCGGGCACGAGTTCGACCACCGCCTTGACGCCCAGCGCCGACCGGACCCGCTGTTCGATCGACGACCGCAGTTCGTCCTGCTGCTCGGTACGGAGTCCGTCGGCGTATTCCACGACGAGCACGAGCGGCTTCTGGGTGGAATGCCCCTCGAAGTCGACGCGGATACGCATCTCGCCGGTGGCGGCCGGTGCCAGCTCCGACACCAATTGTTTGACGGCGGAAGGGAATAGGTTGATGCCGCGCACGATCAGCATGTCGTCGGTCCGACCGACGCACCGCACCTTGTACCCGGTGCGGCCGCACGCGCAGTCGGTGCCGGTGACCACCACGTGGTCGCGGGTGCGGAACCTCAGCAGCGGCGACGCCTGCCGGCGCAGGGCCGTGTACACCAACTCGCCCTGCGCACCTGCCTCCGGCGCGACGATGTCACCCGTCGCCGGGTCGATCAATTCGGCGACCATCAGGTCCGGGGAGAGGAAGTGCATGCCGTCGCCCTCCTCGCACTCGCCCCAGTAGATGCACGCGATGTCGGTGCCGCCGAGCATCTCCCGCGACGTCGCTCCCCACAACGACTCGAGCTTGCCGCGGACCGCGGGCAGACCGCCGCCGGGCTCGCCGCCCACGCTGATCGCCCGCACACCCAGATCGCGGGCGGCCACGCCGAGGATCGCCGGAGCCTGCTCGGCCAGATACGCCAGGAAGTTCGGCGTCCCGATCAACGCGTCGGGCCGCTGGTCGGCCTGCACCCGCAGGAGTCGCTCCGCGCCCGCCTCCGCGCCGATCGGGATGTCCACGATCCCCATGTACTGCGCCATCTGCACGACGGGGATTCCGCCGACGAAGCCCTTGCTCATCCCGAATCCGTGCAGCAGCCGGTCACCGGGCCGGAAACCGTTGGCGTACAGGGCTCGCGCCCCGAGCTCGGACCAGACGTCGATGTCGCTCCGGGTCAATCCGACGTAGGACGGACTGCCGGTGGTGCCCGACGAGGCCTGGATCTGCACGATGTCGGCGCGATCGGCCGCGACGTGGCTGCCGAGCGGCGGCGTCGCTGTGAGACTGTCCCGCAGTTCCTGCTTCTCGGTGAACGGCAACCCGGCGAGGTCCGCCACCGACCGGATCCGCGCGACGTCGACGGCATGCTCGGCGAACTTCTTCCGGTAGAAGTCGCTACGCGCCGCGAGATACTCGAGTTGCTCACGCAGACGAGTGTTCTGCAGTTCCGCAGCGTCGCCGGGCGCGAGCGACTCGACCTCGCTCCAATGCCGTGCCGAATGGGGAACAGCCATAGCACTCACCGTCCTTCTACTCGAATTCGGCACGAATGGCGTCGGTGTGCGCGCCCAGTGCGGGCACCGAACCGCTGCGCACGGGCCACCCGTCCGCCACCGCGGGCGGCAGCAGCGCGGGCACCGGGCCGGACGGGGTACCCACGTCGCGCCACCGTCCGCGCTCGACCAGTTGCGGGTGCTCGGCCAGGTCGCGCACGCTGTTGAGCCTTGCGTTGCCGATGCCCGCGGAGTCCGCCGTCTTCTGGATCTCCGCCAGCGTGTGCTCCGCACACCACGCGCCCACGACGGCGTCCAGTTCGTCACGCGCAGCCACGCGAGTGTCGTTGTGCGCGAACCGCGGTTCGTCGGCGAGTTCGGGCCGGCCGATCATCTCGGCCAGGCGCCGCCACTCGCGGTCGTTGGTCGTCCCGAGCACCGCAGTCTGGCCGTCGGAGGTGGGATACGCGCCGTAGGGCGCGATCATCGGCGAGCCCATACCGACGGGCACCGGCTCGGTACCGGCGTGGATCACCTGGTTCAGGGCGAACCCCATCATCTCGGCGACGGTGTCGAGCATGGCGATCGGGATGACCGCTCCCCGCCCGGTCCGCTCCCGGTCGTAGAGCGCCGCCAGCACAGAGGAGTACGCGTACAGCGCGGTGCCGACGTCGGCCACCGGGATACCCGGTTTGGCCGGCTGACCCGGCGCGCCGGTGATGCTGCAGGAGCCACCCTCCGACTGGATGAGCAGGTCGTAGGCCCGCTTGTGGTCGAGGGGACCACCCTTCCCGTATCCGGAGATGTCGACGACGATCAGCCGCGGGTAGGTCCGCGACAGTTCGCCGGTGCCGATCCCCAGGCGATCGAGGGCGCCGGGCGCGAGGTTGCTGACGACGACGTCTGCGGTGGCGAGGATGTTCCGGAAGATGCCCATGTCGGCTGCCGACTTGAGGTCCAGCGCCGCCGACTCCTTGCCGTGGTTCAGCCACGTAAAATGCGCCGACATGCCGCCGACGACGGAGTCGTACGCGCGCGTCGAGTCGCCGAAGCCCGGAGCCTCCACCTTGATCACCCGGGCCCCGAGGTCTGCGAGGTGGCGCGTGCACAGCGGCGCCGAGATCGCCTGCTCCAGCCCGACCACGGTGATGCCGGCGAGCGGGCCCTGCGTTCGTTGTTCGGTTGCGGTCACGAGAACTTCGGCTCCCTCTTCTCGCGGAACGAGGACACACCCTCGACCACGTCGGGACCACCGAAGCCGAAGAACTCCAGCCCCAGCGAGGCGTCGAAGATCGGCATGGCCTGCCGGTACCAGCCGTTGAGCGCCATCTTGGTGCCCTGGATCCCGGCCCGCGAGCCGGCGGCCAGCTTCCGCGCGATCTCCATCGCCCGGTCCTGCACGTCGTCGTCGTCGACGCACAGCGACACCATGCCGATCCGCTCGGCCTCCTCGCCGGTGAGCACCTCGTTGGTCAGCAGGTGGTACTTGGCCTTCGCCATGCTCGTCAGCAGCGGCCAGCAGATCGCCGCGTGGTCGCCGGCGGCGACACCCAACCGGACGTGACCGTCGACGATCTTCGCGCGGCGGCCCGCGACGGAGATGTCGGCCAGCAGCGCGGCCACCAGACCGGCGCCGGCGGCCGGTCCGTTGATCGCGGAGATGATCGGCTGCGGGACCTCGATGATGTTGCGCACCAGGTCGCGGGCCTCACGCATCACCCGCGATCGTGACGCGTAGTCGCCGATCATGTCTTCGACGAGGTCGAAGCTGCCGCCCGCCGAGAACGCCCGATCACCTGCTCCGCGAATGACCACGGCGCGCACCGACTGGTCGAGTCCGATCACCGGCCAGATGTCGGCCAGTTCGCGGTGCGCGTCCGGGCCCACCGCGTTGAGGTTCGGCCCGTCGAGCACGATGCGGAGAATGCCGTCTTCGGGGCGGTCGACCTTCAGTGAGGTGAAGGCCTCGTAGCTGGTCACCATTACTTCCTTCCTGGAATTTCTCGGTTCGAGCGGGGCAACGGCGGCCTTGTCAGTCGCCGACGCCCCACCGAGACGCGACGTCCGCGGGCGCGACGGTGCCGACCCGCGGCGTCGCGGGTTCGCGCGCGGGAGTGCCGCTGAAACGCGGCGCGGGCATCGGATGCAGGACGCCGCCGACGGTCCGGTACACGCCCCGCTGGGTGTTGTGGGGATCCACCGCAGCCTCGTCGAACGTGAGCACCGGGGTGACGCAGGCATCGGTACCGGCGAACACCTTCTCCCATTCGTCGCGGGTGCGGCGTTCGACGGCGTCGCCGATGAGCTTGCGCAGGTGCGGCCACGATTCGCGATCGTTCTGGTCGGGCCAGTCGGCGGTGTCGGGGCCGAGACGCGACGTGAATTCCCGATAGAAGTCGGGTTCGAGCGCTCCGACGGCGATGTACCCGCCGTCGGCGCACCGGTAGGTGTCGTAGAACGGTGCCCCGGAGTCGAGGAAGTTCGTCCCCGGGTCGTCCGAGTACAGGCCGGCCGCGCGCAGACCCTGCAGCTTGGCGGTCAGGGCCGCGACACCGTCGACCATGGCGGCGTCGATCACCTGGCCTCGCCCCGTGCGGGCGGCGGAGACGAGGGCGCACGCGATGCCGTACGCCCCCATGGCACCGCCTGCCGCGTAATCGCCGAGCAGGTTGATCGGCGGGCGGGGCGCGCTGTCGGACCGTGCCATGGCATGCAACGCGCCGGACTGCGCCACGTAGTTGATGTCGTGTCCGGCGTCCCGTGACCGGGGACCGGTCTGTCCGTAGCCGGTCAGCCGCACGTAGACGAGACGCTCGTTGCGGGCCATCACGTCGTCCGGTCCGAGACCGAGCCGCTCGGTCACTCCGGGGCGGTAGCCCTCGATGAAGATGTCCGCGGAAGCGGCCAGGCGCAGCACACTCTCACGCCCGGCCGGGTCCTTGAGGTCGACGGCCACCGCGTCGACGCCGCGGTTGACGACGTCGACTTCCTCGGTCAGACCGTCCGTCTGGCTGAGCGCGCGCGCCGACCGGTTGGGCGGTCGCACCACCCGCACCACGTCGGCTCCCATGTCGGCGAGCAGCATCGAGACGTACGGCACCGGGCCCATTCCCGCGAGCACCAGTGCCCGGACTCCAGCCAGCGGACCGGTCATCGTCACACTCCTTCGTCGGTGGGCTCAGTACGACCGCGGCAGGCCGAGCACCTGCTGCGAGACGTAGTTGCGCACCATCTCCTGCGAGAACGGCGCGTTGCGCAGCAGTCGCACCTCACGCCACAGCCGCTCGATGTGGTACTCCTTCGCGTACGCGTACCCACCCAGCGTCGAGAACACGCGGTCGCATGCTTCGAATCCGGCTTCGGCGCCGAGGTATTTCGCCGCGGCGGCCTCGTGACCGCACTCCTGCTTGTCGTCGAACAGTTTCGCGGCGTGCATCGCCATGCGCTCGGCGGCCTCGAGACGGATCCACGAGTCCGCGAGCGGATGGGCGACGGCCTGGTTCTGGCCGATCGGACGATCGAAGACCACGCGGTTCTTCGCGTACTCGGTGCCGATCTCGAGGGCCGCGCGGCCGAGGCCGATGCCCTCCATCGCGACCACGATGCGTTCCGGGTTGAGCCCGTCGATGATGTAGTAGAAGCCCTTGTCGACCTCGCCGACCACGTCCTCGTCGGACACGAACAGGTTGTCGATGAACAACTCGTTGGTGTCGATGGCCGCGCGACCCAGCTTGTCGATCTCGCGGATGGTGACGTGCTTGCGGTCGAGTTCGGCGAAGAAGATCGTCATTCCGTGCAGCGGCTTGTCGTCGCGCCGCGGCGACGTGCGGGCCAGCAGCAGGATGCGGTGCGCGTTCTGGGCGTTGGTGATGAACACCTTCTGGCCGTTGATGACCCAGCCGCCGTCGACCTTGGTCGCCTTGGTCTTGATGCGCGACGTGTCCACGCCGGCAGTCGGTTCGGTGATGCCGAACGCCGTGAGCATCTCACCCGACGCCAGCTTCGGGAGGTACTTCTTCTTCATCTCCTCCGAGCCGTACCGGACGATCGGCGCCGGCGGGAAGACGTAGAAGTGGATCGCCGAGCCACCGCTCATACCGCCGCCGGAGGACGCGATCTCGCCCATCATCACCGCGGCCTCCTGGAGGCCCAGGCCGATTCCGCCGTACTCCTCCGGGATCATCGCGCCGAGCCAGCCGCCGTCCGCGAACGCCTTGATGAAATCCCAGGGGTATTCGTGCTTGCGGTCCTTGTCCAGCCAGTAGTCGTTGTCGAACTTCCGCGCCAGCTCGCGAGTCGCCTTGCGGACGATCTCGATGTTGCTCTCGGTATCGAAGTCTGCCATCTCAACTCTCCTAGTCTTCGCCCGCGTACACGGGGATGTCCTCGAGCGGCGTCGCCGGATCCAGCGACGACATGTCGCCGATCGGGGCACCGATGAACCGCGACCGGATGGCGCGGCGCATGATCTTTCCGTTCTTCGTCTTCGGCAGCGTCGGCACCGCAAATACCTCGGGTGCAAAGGATTTGCCCGCGTTGGCCAGCGCCGTCGCCTGCAGGTCGTCGTTGTCGACGCCGTCGGCGCGCAGCACCGCGAACGCCACCGCCCGCTGACCGCGCATCTCGTCCGGCACACCGATCACCGCGACCTCCGCGATCCGGTTGTCCCGCAACAGGGCGGCCTCGATCTCGGCCGGTCCGACGCGGCGTCCGGACAACTTGATGGTGTCGTCCGAGCGGCCGTGGATCCGCCACATGCCGGCGGTGTCGATGCTCGCCAGGTCACCGTGTACCCAGATGCCGTCCCAGCGGCTCCAGTAGGTGTCCAGGTAGCGGTCCCGGTCCTGCCAGAACGCGTGCGTCATCCCGGGGAACGTGTTGAGCACCGCCAGTTCGCCGATCTGACCGACCACCGGCTTGCCGTCGTCGTCGAGCACCGCGGCGTCGACACCGGGCAGCGGTCCGGTGAAGGCCGCGGGCGCGGCGGGCAGGAACGGGTAGCCGACGAGGATGCCGCCGCCGACCTCGGTGCCGCCGCTGTAGTTGACGATCGCGCGCTCTCGCCGGCCGACTTCCTCGAACAGCCAGAACCATGTGGGCTCGTCCCAGGCTTCACCGGTCGAGACGAACGTCTTCAGGGTCGGCATCTCCGGGGCGGTGCCGTCGCCCGCCGCCTTCAGCGCGCGTGCCGCCGTCGGTGCGATGCCCTGCACGGTGACGCCGTTGCGGTTCACGATCTCCCACATACGATTCGGTGTGGGATGGGTGGGAAGACCCTCGATCATCACGATGGTCGCGCCGAGCTGCAGCGGGCCGGTCATGAGCATCGGGCCGACGAGCCACCCGAGGTCGGTGATCCAGGAGACCACGTCGTCGGCGTGTACGTCGAAGCCGTAGGCGAAGTCGACCGCCGTCTTGGCCGCGAAACCGCCGTGCGAGTGCACGATTCCCTTCGGCCTGCCCGTGGTGCCGGACGTGTAGACGATCGTCAGCGGGTCGTTCGACTCGGTGTCCGCCACGTCGACGGGGTCCGGATCGGCAGGTAGTTCGTCGTAGTAGACGTCGCGACCGGCCTGCATCGGCACGTCGGTGCCCACGTGCCGGATCACCACGACGGAGCGGACCGACGGCGCCTGGGCCAGCGCGGCGTCCGCGGTCGCCTTCATCTCGACGACCTTGCCGCGGCGAGTCGTGCCATCGGCGGTCACCAGGAGCACGGCGTCCGAATCCTGTAGTCGCGTGGCCAGGGCGTCGGGTGCGTAACCACTGAACGTGGGAACCGCGACCGCGCCGATCATGGCGACGGCGAGGAAGGCCACGGCCGCCTCGGGCACGACCGGCATGAACAGCACCACGCGATCGCCGCGGTGCACGCCCAGCCCCGCGAGGTGCGCCGCGAACCGGCTCACCTCCGCCGCGAGTTCCGCGAAGGTCAGCGTGCGCCGCTGTCCCCCGTCGCCCTCGTAGACCACCGCGGTCTTGCCCGCGAGATCGCCGCGGGCATGCCGGAGGGCCGCCAGCTCGGCGACGTTGATCCGGCCGCCCGGGAACCATTTCGGGAACTCCCGGCCCTCGGACTCGTCGAGCACCCGGTCGAACGCCGCCGAGAACGCGACGTCCAGGTCGGCCAGCGCCTCGCGCCAGAACCACTCGGGGTCGGCGACCGCGCGACGGCCCAGTTCGGCGACAGCGGCGGCGCCGTCGCCGAAGCCCCAGCTCTTCATCGCCGCGAGCAGCCTCGCGCGCTCGCGCACCGCGGGGCCGGGAACCCAGGCCATCTCCTCGGGCTGGCTATTGATGCCCATTTCCGTGTTCTCCTCGTCTGGGGCTGTCGGTCGTCGGGGCGGGGTGAGCGGTCAGGCCTGCTCGCCCGCCGACTTCTTGAGCATCAGACCGACGCGCGTGGCGTCGCAGACGATCTCGTCGCGTTGGTTGAGGCCGAAGTGGCGGAACGTGACGATTCCGGAGTCGTTGCGGCTCTTGGACTCCCGGGCCGACACGATCTCGGTGCGCACGTGGATGGTGTCACCGTGGAACACCGGCTTCGGGAACTTGATCGAGTCGAAGCCGAGGTTGCCGAGGGTGGTGCCGTACGTGGTGTCGTGCATCGAGATGCCGGAGACGAGGCCCAGGAGGAACAGGCTGTTGACCAGGCGCTGCCCGTGGATGGAGTCCTTGCTGTATTCCGCGTCCAGGTGGAGCGGTGCCATGTTCAGGGTCATCGTGCTGAACAGGACGTTGTCGGTCTCGGTCACGGTCCGTCGGACCTCGTGATCGATGACCATTCCCGGTACGAATTCCTCGAAGTACAGACCCGGCATGTGACGTCCTTTCTCTCGAGCGACGACGAGTCCGATGCTCGGTCGCTGCAGTACGTGAGCCCCACTTTAGAATAAATATATTATGCATGCAAGGGATCACGTTTGATGTCTGATGTATCCGATACCTCCACCGGAGTAAAAAGATAGTATATGATGTATGTCACCCTGCGGTTGATGGTGTGGTCTCACGGACAAGACCGAAGGTCAGGCTCATCGCTAAACCGCTCAGCGAGGACCTCGGGCTCAGTGCCTCCCAGATCGGCTTCACCGGCAGCATGTTCCTCCTCGCCTTCAGCTTCGGAGGTTTCTTCGCGGACCGATCGACAAAGTTCTCGCGATCCGCTGGTCCATAGCAATCATCGCCGAGCTGTGGGATGTCGTCATGCTCCCGCTCGTCGTGTGATCGACGTTCACCGCGCTCCTCGCGGGCCGGATGCTTCTCGGCCTCGCATAGGGGCCGACGTCCGCTTTGCTGCACACGGCCGCCTAATCACGGCATGCGCTCGTCAAGCGGGGTATCCCGAGCGCGCTCATCATCAGCGGAAGCACGCTGGCCAAGATCGCCGTCGTCCCGATCCTCGCGCTCGTGGTCGCCGAGTACGGATGGCGGGCGGCCATCATCGTGCTCTCGTTCGCGACCACGCCGTGATGCATCCCGTGGCTGCTGACCCGGCGGCCCTGCCCCGTCATCGTCGCCGGAGTGCTGCTGCTGAGCCTCCCCGCTCTCGGGTCTCCGCTTCTCGCGGTGTGCGGTGTAGTGGCACACGGACTAGTGGTCGCGGTGTTCCCGCTGCTCCACGCCGCGGTGATCGCAACGTACCCGCCGCGCCGGACCGCCGGCATCATCGGCGCCTTCTTCGCGATCCAGGCAATCGGCGGAATCAGCGGACCGTGGTCGATGGGGATCGCCGCGCTCGTCCTCGCCGACACGGTGCGTACGCAGTAGGCCCAGCACTTCCGGCAACCGTCGGCAGTTCTGGGCACACACGCCTGCTGTCCGGACAGCGATCGTTCCGGAGGTTGACCCACTTCGACAGTTTATATATTATGTTTTACACCCCGGCACGGGGCAAAGACTCCTACGTCGAACGATCGGAGCGCGTCCACATGACTGCATCACACGCCGTCCCGGATGTCAGCCCCGAAGAATGGCGACTGCGCGCACGTTGCCGCGGCATGGACATCACCGTCTTCTACCTCGATGACGACACAGCGAAGCCCCACCCGCAGCGCCTGCGCACCGCGAAGAATATTTGCCGACGATGCCCGGTGATCAATGAATGCCGCCAGTACGCCATCCATTTCGGCGAACAACACGGAGTGTGGGGCGGACTGACTCCAAGGGAACTCGGTGCTGCCAGAAAATGGAGCCGCTGGCAGCGGAAGCCTGGGTAAGTCCGTAACGAGTGCCTACACGAAGCCGCGCTGCTTTTGCCGTTGGAGTCTCCGGCAGAGTGGCGCAGCGGTTCGACCCGGTCGGCGACATGCCCTGCATCGAGAGCCTCCGGTCGTGACTGTCACGTCCGGCGGGGCATCGAAGGTGGCCGGTTGCCACAGCCTCGACTCCAATTGCGATTGGGCGGCGCCGATCAGGTCGAGCATCCACCGGACACGAATATCGACGTTGCCGAGCCCAAGCGAGGCGCCGGTCGCGTCGTCGACCGCCGCGCACGGGCGGGTCGTGTACGAGAACCGGGTGGCACGATATATCCGCCCTAGGCCTCGGCAACGGTCATGTCGCCTCGCCGAGTAGAGGAGTCAGCGATGCGCGCGGTGCCTCGCTCTTCGGATAGCCACAACCTCCTGTTCCATCGCAAGGTCCAGCAGCTGCTCGACCGGGTGGCGCCGGCATCGATTCACCGGTCCCGGTTGATTCCTCCGAAGTATCATGCATAATGTGCGGTGTGAGGTAGGTCGCAATTCAGATCCGCAACCTGCGCAGCACACATCGTCGCCCGCAGATGCAGCATGCTCGCACACTGCCCATTCCCCCGGAGGATTCCGTGCCCAGACCTCAGAGCCGACCCCGAAGCGGTTTTACTGTCCTGATTCTGTGCTTTCTCACGATCGTTGCCGACGGCTATGACATGGTCGTGTACGGGGCCGCACTCCCCAAGATCCTGCACGAACCGGGCTGGCACCTCACCCCCGGCACTGCGGGTCTCATCGGCACCTGGACGCTGGGTGGCCTCATGGTCGGATTCGTGACCGCCGGCCCACTCACCGATCGGATCGGCCGCCGCAAGCTCATGCTCGTCGGAGTCGTGTGGATCTCGGCGGGCTCACTGCTCTCCGCGCTCGCGATGAACGTCGAGGTGTTCGGATTCGCGAGGTTCCTCACAGGCGTCGGTATCGGCAGTGTCGTTCCGTCGGCGGTCGCGTTGACCATGGAATACGCACCGCGGAATCGGCGACTGCTGTACAACGGTGCAATGCTCACCGGCTTCTCCGTCGGTGGTGTCCTCGCCTCCTTGGCGGCAATCTGGCTTCTCCCCCATCACGACTGGCGAGTCCTGTTCGGTCTGGGCATTGTCTTCGTCCTGCTGATGCCGATCATGTATTTCCGGCTGCCCGAATCCGTGGACTACCTCGACGCGCGCGGTCGCGAAACCGAGGCACGTGCACTGGCCGAGGCCTACGGGCGAGACTACGACGCCATCGCCGCATCGGCCGCCAGCAACCGAAGAGAGTCCGCCTCGAGTCCACAGGGAGTTCGTCGGTTGCTTGCACGTCCGTGGTTGCTCCCGCTCATCGTATTCGTCGTGATCAGCGTCTGCGTGAATGTTGTCGTTTACGGACTCAACACCTGGGCACCAGCGCTGATGCGCGAGCAGGGCTACGCGCTCGGCTCGGCATTGACCTTCATGCTCGTGCTGCAGGCCGGGGGCGCAATCGGCTCCGTCGCCGGCTCGTACCTGGCTGATCGTGTCGGGTGTGCGCGGGTCGTGATGGTCCTGTTCGTCGTCGGCGCGGCCTCCCTGCTGGCTCTGAGCAACAAGCTCGACACCGGATGGCTCATGCTCGCGATCTTGGGCGCCGGGATCGGTGGCACCGGGACCAATTCGGTGCTCTACGGCTACGTCGCCAGCAACTTCCCGGTGGCCAACCGCGGGTCTGCAGTTGGTGTCGTGATGGGTCTCGGCCGTATCGGTGCACTGGTGGGGCCGGCGATGGCCGGCTGGATTCTCGACGCCGGTTTCGGTGCTCGGTGGAGCTTCTACTCCTTTGCCATTCCTGCGATCGTCGGTGCGGTGCTCGTCACCCTCGTTCCCGTGATCACCGCTTCCCGCCGCGTTGCGGAAGAACCTGCCCTAACCACGGCGTGACGCGGCCCACCGCAGTCGGCGTTTCTGGGGAGGATGATTGGGCCGGTGGGTGTGTGATGTGTCGTGTCGGGTACACCCCAACCCGACACACCGTGCCAGATGATTCCGCGAAAAGCGCGCCACTCCATCTCCCTCTCGCAGCGCCTCGTTGCCACGGGTCGCGGGCTCAGCGGGTTCATACCCCTTGCGATGATTTGGTACCGCAAAGCGCCCGGGTGGCTTTCGGGCAGGCCGTTCTGGTACGGGATGCCGAGGTGCTCACGCAGAGTGGTGCCCTCGTACTCCGTGCGGAATAGGCCGCGCCGCTGCAGGATCGGCACCACGTGGTCGACGAAGTCCTCGACACGGTCCGCGGCGTCGGGGTGATGTTTGAAGCCGTTTCCCATGCCGGCTTCGAACCCTTGTTGCAGCATGTCGGCAACCTGTTCGGGGGAGCCCACGGCCACCCGGGTGGCAGTCGAGCGGACCGTCCGGCCTCCCTCGCCGGCCAACGGACACGTCAGACTCCTTGTAGGCGGTCAGTTCGCTCCGGTTGGGCCGACACGGTTTCTGCGGATTGGTGGACACGAGAATTCGGCCGTCGCCGCCGCCATCCGATCAGGCCAGTTGTGCGGCGATGATCCGGATCGCATCGAAGAGCAGATCGGTTGCGCCGAAGCGGCGGGGTTACCCCTCACCCTGTGGTGCAGCCCGAGTACTAGCAAGGCAACTTGGAATGATGCAGTCGGAGCCGGTCATCTCCGAGTGCGCCTACAAGGACGGGATCGACTCCGGCGACATGGTGCACGCGTTCAACAAAGCGATCACCGCGTTCGATCTCGGCGAGGGGTTCATCGTGCTCGTCGGACCAGCGCTCGACGCGCCGCTACTGGAGTTCGGCTACATCACCAGCACCGACGCCCCAGGTGATCGTCCACGCCATGAAGCCCGACCAAGCTACCTGAGGTGATGACTATCCCACGCACAACGAAGGACATCCTCGCGCACGCCGACGAACTCGCGAAGCGGTTCGAGGACTACGGACCCCGAGAGGAGGCCGCCGGGATTCGGCCGCGCTCGCCGAGCTGCGTGCCGCGGTGGTTGCCCGCGCCGAAGCCGAGCTCAGCTCGTCGACCACATCGTCGCGGCCCGCAAGCACGGCCTGCCGTGGTCGACGATCGGCACCGAGGTCGGCACCATCCGGAGAGGCGGCCCGCCAGAAGTATGGTCCGCTGCTCACCTCCTGAACCGGCACTCCGATGCGCCGGGTCGATGGTGGGTCCGCCACCGCGCGGTAGCGAAATCCACTGGCTCGGGCGGGGATTGCGCTTGTCCGCAGAACTCGAGCACTTACCAACGGTGCGCCGGAACCGCCGCGAGCCTGGCCGGATGGGCCAGGGCTGCTCGGTGGCGACCCTGGTGAGCGCGAACCGCATTTACCGCGCATGCCCGGACTGCGTCGCGACGTCCGGACCCTGGTCAATACCCGTGATCGGGCAGCTCCCGCTGACACTCGGCTGCCCCGCCCACCACCGCCGGACCCGGCGCCGACGACCTACGCCGCCGCATACCGCGGTCGCCGATGCGTCCGATGCCGCGCCAATCGAGGCCGCACAGTCGACACCGGCGATCAGAATTCGATTACCGCCTTGCCGCCGGTTTGCAGATCGAAGTTTCGGTACGCGTCTACCGCGTCGTCCAGCCGCCAGTGGTCGGTGAATACTTTGTCGACCTCGACACCATGGCGCGCAATGAGTTTCGCACAGTCGGCCTGGCCCACCGTGGAGAAGGTGTACGAGCCCATGATGGTCAGCTGCTTCCGAATCATGTCAGGGCTGACGTCCAGGGTAACCGTGCTACCTTCGCCGACGAAGGCGACGCTGCCCCATTTCGCGGTGGATTTCACGGCCGCCGCGCGCGCGGCGGGCGCCCCCGAGCAGTCCAACGCCTTGAGCACACCCTTGCCGCGTGTGAGTTCCTTGATCGCCACGACCGGGTCGGTTTCGGCCGAGTTGATGGTGTGCACCGCACCGAACTCCAGCGCCCGGGCCACCCGCGCGGCTGCAACGTCCACCGCGATCACCTCGGCGCCCATGGCGGAGGCGAGTTGCACCGCCGCCTGGCCGACCGGTCCCTGCCCGAATACTGCCAGCGAATCCTTCGCGTTCACGTTCAGCCCCACCAGCGCCCCGAAGGCGGTACCGGTGCCGCACGAGATGGCAGCGCCAGCAGCGAAACTCAGCTCATCGGGCAACCGGATCAGGGTGCGAGCGGGCACTTTGATGTAGTCCGCGTGCCCGCCGTGGGCGGTCGCGCCGTAAATCACGTTGCCGCGATCGCACAGTTAAGGCCATCCGGTCCGGCAATTGTCACAGAACCCACACCCGTCGTAGTGGTGCACCATCATCCGGTCACCGATACGGATCACGCTCGGATCGATGGCGGCACCGACCTCGACGACCACTCCGCACGGTTCGTGTCCCCCGATAAACCCGGCGTCGTCACCGGCCATCCCGAACGCGGCGAGCGCCTGCCCAGCAGGTGCCCGGTAGAAATGCAGGTCGCTGCCGCACATCCCGGATGCCTTCATCTCGAGCACCACCTCGTCGGGGCCGGGGTGGGGATCCGGGAAGTCCTGGATCTCGAGCACCCGCTCGCCTTTGAAGATCACTCCACGCATCTGGTACTCCTTCAAATTCTGTCAAGGTTTGGTGTCTGTCACCGAAGTGATTGCCGGACTACCGCTAATGCGCGGCGGCGAACATCAGGCTCTCCTCGTCGGCCTCGTCCGGGAAGAATTCGGCCGCGATGCTGCCCCCGCGGGCGACTAGCACGCGGTCGGAGAGGGCCTGGATCTCTGGGATGTACGACGAAATCACGATCACGGCAACACCTTCGTCGGCGAGGGCGCGGATCATGGCGTGAATCTCGGGGATGGTACCCAGGTCCACACCGCGGGTCGGCTCGTCGATGATCGCCACCCGCGGCTTGCGCGTCAGCCCCTTGGCCAGCACGACTTTCTGCTGGTTTCCGCCGGAGAGCTCCTCCACCACGGCCTTGCTCGGAGCCAAGGTCCGGACTTCGAACTGCTCAACGAATTTCTTCGCGATCGCCCGGCCCAACCTGGGACGGAACAGCAGCGGCAGGCGCAGCGCGCTGCACAGATGCCCGAGGAAGATGTTTTCCGAGATGGTCAGGTGACCGAAGAAGCCGGATGCCTTCCGATCCTCAGTGATGTACACGATCCCAGCTTTCCGAGCGTGCCGTGGGGTGCGGAAACGGACCCGCTCGCCACCCAGCCACACCGTGCCGCCACGCATGCGCCGCCGCTTCACCACACCGCTGATGATTTGCGCGACTTCCGAACGCCCTGCCCCGACCAGACCGTACAAGCCGAGGATCTCGCCGCCGTAGGCGGAGAAGGACATACTGCGAACCGCCGGGAGCAGGGTAAGGTCCTCGACCTGGAGGGCAGGAATGATGTCGGGCCTTCGGCTCGGTGACTTTCTGCCCATCTCGACGGTGCGGCCGACCATCATCTTCACAACCCGGTCGTGACCGAACTCTGAGCGATTCAGGGTGCCCTGGACCACCCCGTCCCGCAAGACGGTAATCCGGTCCGCCTGCTCGAATGCCTCATCCAACATGTGGGTGATGAAAACCACCCCGATGCCGCGACGACGAAGACTCTGCATCGACATGAACAACTGCAGGCGTTCCTCCGGGGTCACCGAAGCGGTGGGCTCGTCCAGGATCACCACTTTGGCATTGCGGTGCACGGCCCGCGCGATCTCCACCATCTGTTTCTGGCCGATGCCCAGCGCACCGGCCTCTGCGTCCGGCCGGATGTGGAAGTTGTGCGACTCGAGCAGTTCGCGGGCAACCACATTCAGAGTCCCGAAGTCGTTGAACACCCGCTCGTCCCCGAGGAACAGATTTTGCGCCACTGTCATGGATTCGACGAGCGAACCCTCCTGGTAGACCATCGCCACCCCGGCTTCGGTGGAGTCCCGCGGCGCGGCGAAGCGCCGCTCGGCACCCTCGACTTCGAGAGTTCCCGCATCTTGGGTGATAGCTCCCGAGATGATCTTCACCATCGTGGACTTGCCGGCGCCGTTCTCACCCAGCAGCGCGTGGATCTCACCAGGCCGCACGTCGAAGTCGACACCCTGAACTGCGAAGGTCCCGCCGTAGCGCTTGCTGACAGCGGCCAGTCGGATAACTGGGGTGATGTCGACACCAGTGCTGTGCTCCGTCATGAGCGCCCCTCCTGTGAAATCTCGTCGGTGTGCAGTCGCAGAACTGAGCCGTGACCCTGCAGTGCGGCCACGACCCGGCCGTCGGCGACGGCCACGCCGGTGACTCCGTGCCGCGGACTGTCCACCCGGGCATGTGCGCTCTCCGCGATGCGCCCGGTGTCGTCGAGCCGGAACACCACGCCACAGGACCTTGTGGGCGCCCAG
Source organism: Rhodococcus sp. NCIMB 12038 (assembly GCF_002165735.1). Lineage (NCBI taxonomy): Bacteria > Bacillati > Actinomycetota > Actinomycetes > Mycobacteriales > Nocardiaceae > Rhodococcus > Rhodococcus sp. NCIMB 12038. Next base: position 169,804 of record NZ_NHML01000016.1, on the reverse strand, counting down.
CTCTTGACCTGACCGAACACCCGCAACTGCCCCATCTGCATCGCTTCGGTGAACAGATTCCCGCTGCGCAACTGCGGAACGAACCACTCCTCCCGATCGATCGTCTCGACCATCTCCGAAAGCAGTGACCGCTCATCGAGAAGCATCTCGGTGATCCGATTCCGCGGGTACGGCGCAACCACCCAGTGGCCATTCGGCACGGCGACGATTCGTCCGGGATACACCGGTAGGTTGGTAGCTATGGATCGGACCGGCTCGCTCGGATCGCTCAGCGATCGGATCTCCAGGCGGTGAGTCAGGCTCGTTGCCACAATCACCTGACCATCACTGCTGAGGGCAATTCCGGATGGCCAGGCCAACCCCTCGGCGACCACAGTGGCAGCGCCGTCCCGCACCCGCACGATCCGTCCCGACGCGTCGCCGGCGAGCAAGGCACGCGCCCAATCGCCGCGCACCTCGGCGGTAGTGGATCCGACCGTGACCAGCAGGTCACCTCCGGATACGCCGGTCAGCGCGGTGACACCGCGTGCGACCGCTGGGTCGGCACACAGGGGAGTCACCACTCCGCTCGCGTCGACCGTGACCAGACCGGTGCCTTCGACGGCCGCGACCACCGCGTTCCCGACCGTCGTGACCGCGGCGATGCGCGCGGCACACCGGGCGAACAACCGGATACCGTCTCGCTCCAAACGCAGCAGCTCACATCCGCTGGAAAGTACGACGGTGCCGTCCGCGGTGACCGTGATGTCGTCCGGAGTGTGCACACCGGCGGCAAGCAGCTCCTCGGCCTCGTCCAGACGCAGGTTCGGGCGGAGGCCGGTCTCCATCCGGGGCACAGAGCGATGCCGCACCCTGTCCGGATTGATCCACTCTTTGACGGTGTCGAGGATCGAACTCATGAGCCCACCTCCGCGGCGGTCCGGGTGCCGAACGTGCCAGGCACCAGATTGGTGTCGATAGTGCCGACCTCGTCGGGGTCGAGCTCGAGCCGGCCCAACCGGTTGTTCGAGACGCCGGCGAAGTAGAGGTAGCCATCCCGCTCGGTCGCGGCTGTCACCATCGGATAGTTCTTCAGGCTCTTGTCCCACTTGACGGCAATGATCTCTCCTTTGTCGGAGAACTTGACGATGCAGGAGACGTTGAGCTGCGGCACCATCCAGTTGTCCAGCGAGACCTCGCGCGTCATCCGCCGCCGCACCTCCGGATAGCGGTTGAGCAGATCCGACATCGGCGTCCGCAACGCGACCAGGGGCATCCAGTAATTTCCGTCCGACGAACGGTGGATGTTGTCCGGATAGCCCGGCAGATTCTCCAGGACCGGCTCGAGCAGGCCCTCTTTCGGGCCGGAGATCCACAGCCGATCGACCCGGCACAATCCCGTGCTGGAGACGAGGATCGATTCGCCGTCGTGCGCGGTGCATACACCGTTCGGGAACACAAAGTTCGAGGCCACGACCTCCGCCTTCCCGTTCGGAGCGATTTTGATCAACCGGCCGTTCGGGCGGAACTCCACCAGTTCCAGGAGGAAGTCGGTGGAATTGTTGCGGATGGAAAAGTCCGAGGCGTAGATCGATCCGTCGGGTGCCACGTCCAGGTCGTCGACAGCACGCAGACCGGAGTCGTCGACCAACGACAACGGGCTCCGTGAGACTCGGTTCGCCACCATCTGCGGTTCCCCGTCGGCGTCGATGCGGTAGACGCCCATGCCGCCGACCGCCACCAGCATCCGTCCCTCCCGGTCCCATGCGTGCCCGCAAGGGAAGCCTCCGGTGCGCGAGAAGATCTCACCCTCGGTGTCGTCCGGTCCCCGGAAGCGCCATACCCAGCCGCGCTGGTCACCGGCGTAGATGTTGCCCTCGGGGTCGACGGCACACGCCTCGGCACCGCGGATCCTGCCAAGTCCCACAGGCGGTGCGTCGGTCAACGCGCAGTTCGGGGTCCACACGGTGCCTGGCGCCGTAACATCGGTCAGCGGGCCGAGTCGCACGCGCGCCGGATCGATCTTGAGCTTCTCCACCGCACGTCGGCGGTACTTTCCCCACTGCAGGTCGAGGATGGTGAAGGCGAGCAGCGCTGCGGCGAGGATCACCGTGTAGTAGTTGAAATCGAGTCCTTCGGCGATGGTTGCCTGCCGGATGACGGCCACGACGATGACACCGACGGTGGCACGCAGGACCGACCCGCGACCGCCCTTGAGGCTGACTCCGCCTAGTACAACCGCGGTAAGCACGATGAGTTCCCAACCGCGTCCGATCGCCGCATCGGTGCGACTCAGCCGGGCGGTGGTCAGGATGGCGGCGCTGCCTGCCATCGACCCGGAAAGCACGTAGGCCCAGAACGTCACCGCGCGCACGGGGATGCCGTTGCGGCGGGCGGACCGACGGTCGGATCCGGTAGCGGTGACCCACCATCCCCAGCGCGAACGAGTGAGCATCACGTGTGCGACCACGAGCACGCACAGGAAAGTGAACCACGCTGTCGGGATGCCAATGATCTTGCCGTAGGGGATGGCGTCCCACACCAGCGCCGGGCGCGCGATCCCAATTTGGGTGGTGTGCGCGTTCTGCAGGGCCACTGCTGCACCACCGAATGCTATGAGCGTTACCAGGGTGGTGATGAACGGCCGCATACGCAGGAAGGCGATGAGATACCCGTTGACCGAACCGAGCAACGCACCGAGAACTACGGTTGCAGGGATCACCCATCCCGGCGGCCAGTACCAGACCCGGTCGGAGATCAGTGCGAACATCGAGCACAGACCGACTATGGAACCGATGGAAAGATCGATGCCGCCGGCGACCAGCACCACCGTCAGACCGATGGCGAGTAATCCCCATTCGGCGACGTCGTCGATGGCGAGCGGTGCGTTCGCGGTGCCCACATCGGTCGTGGCGATCACTGTGAAACACAGCAGCAGTGCCAGCACCAACGGCACCGCGCCCTCCATCCAGCGTTTCTCGAACAGATCGGATACGGCGCGGTAGCGGGCGATCCGATCGAAGGCCCGGCCCCCGGTCATCCGGTAGGCGTCGATTCCCCGGCGAAGCGGATTGGGTCCGCGGCGGAGTGTGGTCGTCGTCATTCGTCGACTCCTAGTTGGACCGGTAGCAGGCGATGGTCGTCTCGTCGGCGGTCTTGCCGTCCACCACGTGGTACGAGACGTAGCCCACGTCGTGGCGGCTCCCCGCGGGCGCGCCGTTGATCAGGAGGTTCTGCACCGCCACCGCGCCTGCAGCCCCGATACCCTGAACGTCGTACGCCGCTGTGGCGGTAACCGTGCCGCGTCTGAGTTCCTCGCAGGTCGCCGAGTTCGCGTCCAGGGTGTAAACCCCGATCGCGGCGGGCTGAATCTGCCTGCGGCTCTCGGCGGCCTTCACCGACTGCCCGACCGATACCGCGTTCAGGTCGAAGGTGACCAGGAAGCCGCACAGATCGTTGCCGTTCTGCTGCATCGCCGCCTCGGCCGCTGCCTGCGCCTTGGAATTGTCGAACTGCGAATGGCTGATCTGTACCTCGTAGCCCTCGTGCTCGGCGACATCCTTGATACCGGCGTTCCACAGCAGGGACGCCGGATCATTGCCCATGCCGTCGATGATCGACAGCTTCTTGGTGGTGCCGCGGGCGTTACAATCCGTGACGGCTCGCTTGGTGATCGCCTGGGCTGCACCGTATACATCGACGCCGACGAACGCGTCGCTGAGCCGGGTGGACATCATGTTCAACACCACGGTGTAGATACCCGCCTGCGCTGCACGTTCAATGACGTTGTCCAACAGTCCCTGCGCCGAACTCTGCAGCACCAGCACATCGGCCTGTTTCCGCGCGATTATGTCGTTGAGGATCGCCAGCATGCGATCGGGGTCGAAGTTCGGATCGTGGATGGTGACCTGGGCTCCGGAGGCCTCGAGCGAGCGTGTGAGCGACGTGCCCCAGTTTTCGGTGAGCTGATACCCCTTGTAGAGCATCGGAACGAATGCAACCCGTTTGCCCTGCATGATGTCCTGTACTTTCTGCCGGGCCGGCAGCAACTCGACGTTGGCGCTGAAGCCCTGCCCGTCTCCTCGCTCACCGCCGGTTCCGGCCTCGGCACCGGTGTTCACTGTGCAGCCGGCGATCATGCCGACTGCCAGCAGCACCGCACCGACACCTGTCCACTTCCTGTGTGATGACATGTGGTTCTCCTACGTTGGGATGATTTTCGGGGAGCGACGCCGGTGCGGCGTCAGAGCTCACCGGACTTATCGGTCTCGTCGTTGCGTGGATGCAGCCAGGCGTCGAAGCCGATGGCGCCGAGCAGAACCGCTCCCCGGATGAGGTCCTGCACCGCGGTGGACAGTCCGTGCATGACCAGCAGGCTGTTCAATATGCCGACGAACAGCGCACCGGCCAGTACTCCGAGGACAGTTCCGCGACCACCCGACAACGAGACACCGCCAATCACCACCACCGTCAACGCGGTGAACAGGATCGGGTCGAACGAGCTGGATGTGGTCTGGATACTGCCCTGGATTGCGACGGTGACGAATCCGGCCAACGCGGCCAGTAGCGCGGACACTACGTAGGTGAGCACCTGCAGAGGACGTACCGGGGCGCCGGAGGACCGGGCAGTGGCGAAGTTGTCGCCCATCGCCCGGATGAGCCGGCCCGGTGTAGTAAAGGTGATGAACAGCCATGCGGCGAGGAAGATGATCGCCGCAATCAGCACTGGCCGCGGAACCGACCAGAACGCGGTACCGCTCAGCTCGGCCAGCACAGAGTCCGCCGGAACCGAGTACACGTTCTGGTCGAGGATCAGTATCCCGATTCCTCCTATCGCCAGCATTCCGGTGGCCAGCGTGACGAACAACGCCGGAACCTCGACAAAGGCGATGATTACACCGTTGACCAATCCGATGAACGCCGCGAGCAAAATCATGGCCCCGACGGCCTCCCACTGTCCCCACCCCTGGTTTATCAGCGCGAGGGTGGCCTGGGCGCAGCCGAGACCGATTCCAGCAATCGACAGGTCGAGGCCCTTCCCGATCACTACGATCGCCTGCCCGACTGCCATGATGCCGAACGCAGCGGAGAGATTGAGGATGGTGCTCAAGTTCCCTGTGGTAAGGAAGTTCTCGGTGGTGGCACCGCCGACAAGTACCAGTACCAAGGTGATCGCCAGGACCAGGTATGCCTGGTCGAACGACCCGATCCTGGCCCGGAGCGAGACCCGGGGTCGCTCGGTAAGGGCTGCGGTCATGTCATCTCCTGGTCTGTGGGTGGGGCGTGGCTCAGCGACAGCTGTTCATCGGTCATGTACGTCTCGGGGTCCGGCGATGGCACACCCTTCGGGTTCTGGCGGGGAGTGAGCTGTGGCGGCCGGAGGGCCAAGTGGTGTCAATCAGTGTGAAGCCAGACACACCGGGCGACATCTGCCGTTGGTTCGATCTTCAGTACGACCTAAGGACGATGTTTTGGATCGCGTATAGTATATTATCTGTGATATGAAACACGCCTTGAGACGACGTGGAGGCCGTGGTCATGCGATCGAGTAATAGCCACCCCGTGCACGACGGCATACTGTCTCCGGACCTGTACGCAGAGGTCCGGTCAATGGGCATGCACGCCGAAGCGGTCCTCGACCGTCCCTTCATCGAACACGGGGTGATGTCCGCAGATTCGGCGAAGCGAATACTCGATCGTGTGTGGACGGTCGCTCTCGGCGAGCTCACCCAGCTTCCGCCCACGACTACTCCTGGCAGAATTAGTTGCTTGACTTCACTGCTCGGCTCCGTCCGCAATCTCGAAAGCCGCGTCAACGAGTCGCGCGTGGCGGCGAGCGTCGAAGTGATGCGGTCGATCCACCGCTCCTTCGTACGATTACAGTCCGCCAAGACAGTCGACGAGTTACTCGGAAGCGCCGCTGAGGAAGTAATCACCATCGGTTTCGACCGCGCCCTGATCTCCACTGTGGAACGCGGGCGCTGGAATCTGCACACGATGGTAATCGAGAAGGACCCTCGTCTCGCCGACGAAATGGTGGCCGCCGGAAGAGAACATCCGCCGACCCTGGACGGCACTCTGGTGGAGTCGGACGTCGTTGACCGTGGTGAACCCGGTCTCGTCTACGACGTACAGGACAACCCCAGGGTGGATCGCACACTCGTGGCGATATCCGGGTGCACGTCCTACGGGGTCGCGCCGATCAACGTGGGCGGGCGGGTCATGGGTTTGGTCCATGCCGACGCCTACTATGCACGTCGTCCAGTCGACAACACCGATCAGTCAATCCTCAACCTTTTCGGCGAGGGTCTCGGCCACGCACTGGCCCGGGCTACCGTGCTGGAACGAGTGTCGGCGCTCACCACCACACTGTCCGACCTCACCGGAGGCGCAGTCTCGCCGACTGTGCACAATTCCTCATACGGTCTGTCCGGCCGCGAAATCGAAGTACTCGAGCGGATGGCAGCCGGCGACAGCAATCGCATGATCGCCCGCCGCCTGACGATCTCCGAAGGCACCGTCAAGACCCACATCACGCATATCCTGCGCAAGCTGGATGCCGGCAACCGCGCCGAAGCAGTGGCGTATTGGCTGCGACGCTGACGCGTGTGCACGGCTCCGAAGCATCCCGAACGACGGTGGAGGCGAGGTCGATCGCCCCCCGCCGCATCGTCACTTGGCGCGGAACAGGGTCTTGTACTCGAGATAGGCGTCGAGCGCCTGTGGGCCGAGCTCGCGCCCCATCCCGCTATTCTTCACCCCACCGAACGGGGTTTCGATCGGCAGTGTCGAGGTATTGATCCCCACGCTTCCGCTCACAATCCGCCGCGCCACCTCGGTGGCCTTCTCACGATCTGCGGAGAACACCCCACCGCCCAGGCCATACTCGGAATCGTTGGCGATCGCCACGGCTTCGTCGACCGTCTCGTACGACATCACTGCCAATACCGGGCCGAAAATCTCCTCACGCGCGATGCGCATGTTGTTGGTGACGTCGGTGAAAATGGTCGGCTCCACGTAATAGCCCCGCTCGAGACCTTCGGGTCGTCCACCACCCAAAACCACAGTGGCGCCCTCCGCGCGGCCGAGGGCAATGTACGACTCGACCCGTTCACGCTGGGGAGCATTGACCAACGGCCCGAACATGTTCACCGGATCGCTGGGATCGCCTTGAGGGATCGAGCTCAGCGTCTCCTTCAGCATTTCGACGATCTCATCGTGACGGGAGAAGGGCACCAGCACTCTGGTCAGTGCGCGGCAGGTCTGGCCGGTGTTCGGCGAGCACGCCGACAATACGAGCGGCCGGAAAACATCGAGGTTGACATCATCCAGAAGAATTCCGGCGGACTTGCCGCCCAGTTCCAGAGTCACGCGCTTGAGTTGAGCTGCACATTCGGCGGCGATTGCCCGACCCGCGCGGGTGGAACCGGTGAATGCAATCTTTCGAACGCCTTGATCGGCAACCAAGGCCGCGCCCGTTTCTCGTCCTCCGGTGACGATGTTGACCACACCGTCGGGAACGTTCGCCTCGGTCAGAATCTGGGCGAGAATGAACGCATCGAGCGATGTCTCCTGCGCCGGCTTGATTACCACCGTGCAGCCCGCCGCCAATGCCGGACCCAGCTTCCAGGCGGTCAATGGCTGCGGACCGTTCCACGGGATGATCGCGCCGACCACGCCGACCGGCTCTCGCCGAACGATCGCATCACCACTGGCGGTTTCCACCAGTTCTTCTGGTTCGAAGGCTTCGGCGAGATCGGCGAAGTAGCGGTAAACCACGGGCACCTGGGACTGCATGGCTCGGGCGATCGAGATCGGCGTTCCGTTCTGCCTGGTGACCAGTGCCGAGATCTCATCCATCCGCAATTCGAAGGCATCGGCGATCGCCCGCAACACGGTCGCGCGTTCGGCGGGGCTCTTCGCCGCCCAGGCCGGGGCGGCCGCTTCGGCTTCTCCGACGGCTGCTGCGATGTCACTGCCGTCACCGTCGGCGATCACCCCGATGACCTCTTCCGTGGCCGGGTCGATCACTGTGATGCGACCAGCGGAGTGTGAGTCCACTAGCTTCCCACCGATAAAATGCTGATGGTGCTCGATCATCATGTGTGGTTACCTCATTCCGGTGAACAGAATCTGGGGTCGTAGCTGTGAAAATCATCGTCGGGCTGTTTGACAGTGAATCTCATCGCTGTGTTGCCGTGCATCTGCCGCTGTTCGTATTGCGCATCGTCCGAAAGGGGGAGTTTGCGCCCGCGCTTCGATGAAGTCAGGCCCGCCGACGGCGCGTGCGTCGGCGGGCCTGACTCCTCGGAAAAATCCGCAGCCTGATCGGACTACACCATTACCCCATCAACCGAGGTTGATGTAGACCGCTTTCGGATAGAGATAGCTTTCGACGTGCTCCTTGGCGCCCTTCCAGCCGTACCCGCTCATTTTTGTGCCGCCGAATCCGACGGCCGGATCGAGTACGCCGTAGCAGTTGACCCATACCGTGCCCGCATTGATTCCGCGTGAGACCTTATGTGCAGTAGCCAAGTTTTGCGTCCACACCCCACCCGCCAGTCCGAAGGGTGTGTCGTTGGCGATGCGCAGCGCGTCTTCGGGTTCATCGAATGGGATCACGGATGCGACGGGACCGAAAATTTCTTCCTGCGCGATCGTCATCTCGTTGGACGCACCCGCGAATACGGTTGGCTCCACGAAGAAGCCGTTCGCAAGTGCTCCACCGAGTCGGCCACCGCCGCTGGCCAACTGAGCGCCTTCGCCTCCGCCGATGTCGATGTAGTTCATGACGCGGTCGAGTTGCCGTTGTGAGATGAGTGGGCCGAGTTGCGTGTTCGGGTCCAGCCCATCTCCGACCTTGATCGTTTTCGTGAATTGTGTCATTCGCTCCACGAATTCGTCGTGGATCGAGCGCTGAACGAGTATGCGTGTACCGGCGACGCATACCTGGCCGCTGTTGGTGTACACGCCCATGGACGCACCGGGAACGGCCTTGTCCAGATCGGCATCCGCGAAAATGATGTCCGGTGATTTGCCTCCCAGTTCCAACTGGAGACGCTTGAGGTTGCCTGCAGAGGCTCGGACGATCGACTGGGCTGTGCCGATGGACCCCGTGAACGCGATTCGGTCTATGTCCTTGTGTTCCGCCAATGCCTGTCCCGCGTCTCGACCGAATCCGGTCACGACGTTGATCACGCCGTCGGGTAGACCGGCTTCCGACATCAACTCCGCCACGCGTAGCACCGACAGTGATGCGTCTTCGGCGGGCTTGAGGACCGCGGTACAACCGGTGGCGAGCGCCGGCCCGAAGATCCACCACAGACCGATCAACGGCCCATTCCAGGGGATGATTCCACCCACCACACCTACAGGGGCAAGACTTCGCAGTGTGAGAAAATCACCTGGCAGCGAGTTCTCCGGAGTCGCTACGGTTCCGGCGCCACACTGTGAAGCGAAAAAGTGCAGAACTTGCGATGTCCACTCTGCGAGCCCCTTCGTTCGCGACAGCGGAGCACCCATGTCGAGGGTTTCGATCAGAGCCAGTTCCTCGAAGTTCTCCAGAACGAGATCGTGAATCCTCAACATCAACTTGCGGCGCTGATGCGGGGTCCACCGGCTCCACTCACCTTCGAACGCCGACCGCGCCGCCGATACTGCGAGATCGATGTCGGTGCTGTCACTTGCTGCGATCTCGCACATCTTTCCGCCGGTAGCGGGATTGACGACATCTATTGTTCTTCCGGATGTAGCGTCGACCCACCTTCCACCGATCAGGTTCTTCTTTCTACCCGCGATGAAGTCGGGCCGGGGAGGTGAAAGCACTTCTTGTGTAGTCATAATGACTCCTTCTTGGTCTACCGCGATCGCTCGTGATGTCGCGTGCGTACGGACGGGACGTATCAGTCGAACTCGAAGACACCCTTGCCCGCGTCTTGCTTGGCGAACCACTCGTAGGCCTCGGCTGCCTGATCGATCGTCCAACGGTGCGAATACAGGTCGTCGACCGGCAGGTTGTGGGAGACCACGTAGTCGGCGCAGCGCGCTTGTTCGATGGACGACATGGTCCACGAGGTCATGACCGTCCACTGCTTCTTGTATACGGCCTGCGTCGTGAATTCCACGTCACCGGGCAATCCTGAGAAACATGCCCGGCCGAATGTCCCCAGCACGCTGAAAGCGTCTTTGGTCGCCCGCCCAGACGTCTCCATCACGACATCAGCCAAACGCCCACCGGTGTAGTCACTGACAACGTCGAACAACGATTCCTCACGAGAGTTCACGACGACGTCCGCACCGAAGTGTTTCGCGCGCTCCAACCGCGTCGCATCGATGTCCACGCCGATTACGGTCGCACCCATGGACGCCGCGAACATCGTGGCGGAAAGTCCGACTGGACCCTGGCCGATAACAACGGTGACGGTGTCACTGACTCCGCCGAGTCGCTTGATCGCACCCCAGGCAGTTCCTGTACCGCACCCGATCGCCGCGCCGGCTTTGAAGGACAGTTCGCTGGGCAGCGGCAGTATCGAAGTAACCGGTACGACTGCGAACGGTGCATGTCCCCCGTTGACGTGGACAGCCATCGTCTTGCCTTGACCTGTTTCACACATCTGTGGCCAGCCTGCGCGACAGCGCCTGCACATACCGCAACCGAAGTAGTGGTGGATCATGACGCGGTCGCCGACGGTTGCGGCGGTGGGCGCGACACCTTCACCGATTGCGTAGATCTCTCCGCACGGCTCGTGTCCCTGGATTACAGAGTGGTCGAAATCGAAATTGCCGTGATAAAAGTGCAGATCCGATCCACACATCCCCGAGGCCCGGATCTTGACGACCACCTCGCCGGGGCCGGGTGTCGGCTCCGGCACGTCCCCCAGCACGGTAGTGCCATCACCCGGAAACAGTACGCTTTTCATCACTGTGCCTTTCCACGGAGCGCATCGGTACCGGCAACGTCGATCCGCAGACCTTCCGGGTCGTTGCGTGGGTCACCGACGACGACGACGCCGTATTGTGTTGCAGCAGCCTCGATGCTGACGTACTCGTTGCGTACGTCGGCCAGTACTCGTTCGGGGTCTCGAGCGAAGGGATCACCCCAACCCCCACCTCCGTTCGTCAAACAGCGCAGGATGGTGTTCGGTGCGGTCGTCCACACCTGCTGACGTGCGAAATAGTTATACTCGCCGTTTTCGGGGTCGAGCGCATGCGTCGACGGATCGAGAACGCCGGCGACCGGTTCGCTGTGTTCGTAGGCGCTGTCCGCGGTATCGACGAGGCCTTGCACCGGGGCACCGGTCGTCGGTGGAAATAGCCACATCGCCCCGTTCGGTCCTGCATCGCCCCCGTTGGCGCCGACACCACTCGGCTTCTTCGTCCGGAAAGGCGACAAATAGTGCTGGCCGGCAGTCAGCCATAAGGTGTCTTTCAGATTCGCCGCTCCACCTCGGAACGTACCCGCGCCACCCGTGTCGATCGCGTGCTCTTTCCGCAGAACGACGACCGGTGAGTCGTGTTCGATCGTTTCGGTTGCCGGGTCGAGGTTGTTGAGGGTCAGCAGCACGGTGTAGCTGTCGCCGTCACCGGCCTTCGATGCACCCCACGGACCGTGCTCCCCTCCACATTGGGTCGCGCTCGTCCATGGTGTGCCGTCCGGCCGCACGCCCGAGGCATTGTGGGTATTGGTGGAACCGTAGTCTCCCCCCACACCCTGCACTCCGAGAACAGGATTGAGCGCATCGAAGATTGCCGATGCGATCGCGCCCGAGGCCTCCCAGAACATCATGATGCCGCCGTCCGGGGGCAGCGAGGAGACGATAGTCCCAGCGGGAGCGGCGATGTCGATGTTTCGCCAGGTTCCGGATGTGAACGGAACCTTCGGATCCAGCAGGATGGTCAAGGCGACACCCACCGCAGTCTTTGCATCGAGTACCCCGCAGTTTATGCATGTCCGCGCTTGAGCCGAGGTCCCTGACAGATCGACCTCGATATCATCTCCTCGTTTGCGCACCAGCACGCGGACCGTGTAGTCGAGGGTGTCGTCCAATCCGTCCGCATCGATCAGCGCAGACCCGGCGTAGTCGCCGTCGGGAACGCGTCCGATAGCGTCGCGCATCCGTTCGGCCGACGTGTCGCACGAATAGTCGAGTGTCCCGAGGTAGGAGTCGAGTCCGTAGCGGTCGATGTTTTCCAGGATCAACCGCTCCCCGAGCTTCAGTTGCTGATAGATGCTCTTGAAGTCCGGGAGCAGCATTCCCCCCCATCGGGTGTTGTCGAAGATCAGGCTGAAGGTGGATCGGACCGGCTTGTCTTCCGACCACAACAACATCGGTGGGATGACGAGGCCATTCTCGTAGACGTTCGACTTGGTGGCCGAAAATCCGCCCGGTACCGTGCCACCCATGTCCAACTGGTGGGCGCACAGGTTGACGTAGGACACGATCTTTCCGTCCACGAAGACCGGGCGCGTGAACGCGACATCGTTGACGTGCCTGCCTCCGCGGTACGGGTCGTTGCAGATCAGAACATCTCCGGGGCGCAGATTTTCGGGGCCGTACTCCTCGACGGCGTTGCGAACCGCGTCACCCATGGTTCCCAGGAAGACGACGAGGCTGTTGCTCACGACGGCCATCGGGTAGTCCCGGTCCGCCGGGCCACTGATGGTGCACGCGAAGTCGTACCAATCGCGGATGATCGGAGAGAACGCCTCTCGCATGAAACCGGTGGACATATGCTCTACGGCGTATCGCAGCCGGTTCAAGATTACGGATGCGCTGAAGCGGTCGCACCCGTAGGTGTCCTTGAATTCGCTGTCGCTGAGGTCGCGAAGTCGCCGAGTCGATTCCGGCGACACGGCCGGGACGGTCAGAGTGGACATAGCTATTTCCTCCGAATGATCAGTTCGCCGTACTCGCCGACGGTCGCCTGCTGGCCGGCGCCCACATGGGTGGTGGACAGTCCCTCGTCGATGATGGTCGGGCCGGGAAGCACATCACCCGCGCGCAGCGTCGACCGCTCGTATACGTGGGCCTCCTGAGCACCGTCGCCGCCCCCATCGATGTCGCCGAGGAAACGCAGTGTGGTTGTGCGCACCGGCATCAGGGGCTCGTCGGCTCGGCGAACGGGGACATGTGGGAACTCGATTTTCGACGTCTCGACCACGGCGCGTATCCGAAATGTCACGCCTTCGACCGGCATGGCCTCGAAACGGTTGCCGGAACGACTCTCATACGTGTCGTGGAACGAGGTCACCATCGTCGCTACGGCGTCTGCGTCGATCACGCCGTCGGGTACCGGCACGAACGGTGTATCCCAACTTTGACCGACGAGATGCGCGTCCATGCTGCGGAGGAAGGTCACCGCGGTGGTATCACCTACCTGTTCGCGGAGCTGAGTCTCCATTTCGGTGAACACCGCGTCGATCGACGGTGCCTCGTCCGGCGACAGCAGCAGGTATGCGCTTCGGTTGACCGTGAACACCTGGTCGGCGGCCAGCAGACCGATAGCCGAGAACAGACCGGGATTCGGCGGCACGATCACCTGCTTGCAATGCACGGTGTCGAGAACGGCGGGTAACAACATCGGTCCGGCTGCACCGAAGGCGACGAGACTGTAGTCACGCGGGTCGACGCCGTTCTTGATGGCGACATTGAACACGCCTTCGGCCATGTTGTTGACCGCCATCTCGTACGCGTAGCGGACTCGCTGTGCGAGGCTGAAGTCGGTGTCGAGCCCTTCGAACGCACGCTCGGAGGCCGTGATGTCAAGATCGAGTTCACCGCCGGCAAAACCTTCCGGTTCGATGATTCCGATCATCAGACACGTGTCTGTGGTCGTGGGTACGGTACCGCCGCGCCCGTAGCACGCGGGGCCCGGCTGTGCCCGTGCACTGTCGGGACCAACCAGAATTTCCCCGGACTGGCCGATCGCGACGATGCTTCCGCCACCGGCGCCGATGCTGGAGATGTCGTTGGCGAGTGCGTTGACGACCAGATCGTGTTCCAGTTCGAAACTGGTGTTGACGAACGGAGCCCCGCCCGTTACTACGCTGATGTCGCACGAGGTTCCGCCGACATCGGCACACAGTAGGTCGGTTTCACCGATGAGGTCGCCGAAGTGAGCGCATGCGACTGTGCCTGCGGCCGGTCCCGAGAACACGATCCTGAACGGCAGGTCCATTGCGCGCGAGGCGGGAACGAGGGTTGCCGCGCAGTCTGCAAAGTTGAGTTGTCCGGTGAAGCCGAGTTCGGTCAACCCTTCTCCCAAGCTCGCCGAGTACTTGGTGTAAATGATTTTCATCAAGGTGTCGATCACGGTCGTCGATGCGCGTGCGTACTCTTTGGCGAGGGGCGACACCTCACTGGAGATGGAGCACGGGACGTCGCCGAGCACCTCGGTGACCAGCTCGCGTAGCCGGATTTCGTGGACGGGGTTGACGTACGCGTTGATGAGGCAGATCGCCACCCCGGTCACATCGCACCTGCGCAGAACTTCCAGCTCCGCACGGGCCTGCTCCTCGTCCAATTCGAAAAGCACGCTTCCATCGGAAGTGAGCCTTTCGCGGATGCCTCGGCGGAGGTAGCGATCGACGATCGGCCTCGATGCGTCGCCGAAACTGCGGCGCCAATGCGGATCGAGTATCGCTTCCGTGGGTCGCCAGACCCGTCCCATGTCGAGAATGTCGCGATGTCCCTCGGTGGTCAAGAAACCGATTTTGGGTAGCTTTCGAGTGATGACCGCGTTGAGGCCGTGGGTGCTGGCGTGGTTGAAGACGGCCGAGCCTTCGACTCCGAGCAGCTGCGCGCCCTTGAGCACCGGTCCTGCGACCTCTGTGTAGTCGGTAGACACCTTGGTGGTCAGAATCTTGCCGTCGCGCCATGCGACGACATCGGTGAAGGTGCCCCCTACGTCGACTGCAATCATATTGTCGTACTCCTCGATGGTTGGCGATTAAACGAGATCGGCGAGCAGCTGGATGTGTCCAAGACGCGACCACCGCTCACGCTCGACGGAATGGAGACAGTTCTGACACTTGACGACGTGGAGCCAGCCGGTCTCGGCGACGACGGGATACGCGCGCAGCTTCTCCTGCCCGCATCGGGGGCACGCCCCTTCTCTCGGGATCCTGTCGACTTCAAGCCGTGGGGCTTCGTGCGTGGGTTCTGACATTGATCGAGTCCTCCTGTGGCAGCGACGGTCTAGTCGCAGAACGCTGATTCACAACGTTAAGCAGGAGAGATGCGGGTCACAATCCTCAGAGCGAAGCCGCGGTGTCCACGATGCGAAGGTGGCGCATTCCGCTGGTAAGGCATAATATATTTACTAGGTGTGATACGGGTCACCACAGGAAGGAAGGGTCTTGCTACAGGTAGCAGCGGCGTCGAGCCTCCAAAAGTTTCGAACCGGCGATGCCGACGTCGCCCACAGACACGTAGCCACGACCTTTGCGAACCACGAGTTGGAATTGGACGATCGGCAGCCGGTCGACTTTCGTCTCGACACGATTTCGCCGGGACGCCTGACGCTGGGTCGCATGTCCTACGGGGCGGCGGCCATTCTCAACGGTCCCCCGATGCAATCCTGCTATCACGTCAACTTCTTGATAGAGGGCAGCAGTGTCGTCGAGCAGCGGGGCGTCCGGAGGAACTTGGATGCGAGGCGAGATGGCGTTGTCTTCGTACCCGATGCGCCCGTGATGATCAATTGGAGCGCGGACGCAACGCAATATCATCTGAAGCTGCCCATCGACACGCTGGAGACCCATGCGGGTACGTTGCTCGGCCGACCGGAGAAGCAGGAAGTCAGCTTCGACTTGACCTTCGATACGGCTGCTGGAACAGGTAGGTCGCTCCTCGCCGCCGTGAAGTTCCTCTACCGAGAACTCGCGCGTGAGGGAGGGATAGCCACGATGCCTCTCGCACGTCACGACTTCGAATCGTCGCTCATGACCCAACTGCTGCTCACCGTTCCGAATCAGCTGACAGAAGCACTGGTCGGGCCGTCCCCGCGCGCTGGGTCGCCAACGGTGCGCCACCTGATCGACTTCATCGACGCACACCCCGACGAGGCTATTACGACCGCCGACCTTGCCGCCAAGGCAGGCGTGACCGCACGGGCCTTGCAACTCGGATTTCAGCAGGCCGTTGGAATGCCGCCCAGTGAGTACGTACGTTCGGTGCGGCTCGATCGAGTCCGCACCGATTTGGCGACGGGTCGATCGGAATCGGTGAGCGCTTCTGCCGCACGGTGGGGGTTTTTCCACCTCGGAAGGTTCGCCCGGCAGTACCGCGCAAAGTTCGGCGAATTACCCTCCGAGACACTGAACCGCTCGAAAAGGTGATCGGAGAACGGAACGGCCGGAAGCAGCTGGGTGGTGAGGCAGGTCGTACCGTGCCGTGCCGGTGAATTCCGTTACAAGCCATACATTTCGGCGAACAATACGTCGTGGGGGGTGAATTGACTCCGAGGGAACTCGGGGCTGCACGAGCATGCACCCGCCGGCAGAGGGAGCCCGGGTGAAGACTGTAACGAGTGCCTGCACAGAACCGCGCCGCTCTCGCGGTCGAATCTCCAACAAGAGCGGCGCAGTATTCCATCCGATCAGTCAGCGGAGTTGGGCTGCAGTCGGTTCAGGATCGTCGAGATGTCGTCGACGTTCTCGAGGTCGTACACAGCCTCGACGACGGCGGCCGCGTCTGCGTCGCTCACGACGCCGTCGACGTTGTGCCGGAATTTCGCGATCAGTTCGTCGTCGGTCATGTAGGTGACCGGGTCGGGGGACGGACTGCCCTTGGGATAGCCGCGTTCACCGGAGAACGTGGTGCCCCGGGCGTGGACCTCGACGCGCGAGCGGCGCGCGGCCGGGTTGCTCGCCAGCGCCGCCGTGTAGTCGGGGTGTTCCTGGAAGGTCGTCTTCGTGGTGAGCGCGAGGACGGACGGATCGAGGACCGCTTCCGGTGTCTGCCAGTCCTTTCCGGGGGGAATCCGGTGGGCGGCGAGGGCGAGGCCGTGGGTCATGCTGAACTGGGCGTCGCGCGGATTGCGGATGGTCTCGTTGACCCACACGGGCTGCATCACGAAGCTCTCACCCCAGGCGTCGATGGCGTCGATCTCGCCGGGCGCGAGGTCGTTGGCCTCGACGATCTCGGTGAGGGCGTCGAACAGCGCGTGCATCACCCGGCAGTGGGGGTAGGGCTTGAACGACTGGAACGGGGTGAAGGTCCACTCCGTCCCCAAGCCTGCCGTGATCGGCGCCGGCTCCCAACGCGAGGTCCCGATGAACCGGGGGAAGCCGTACTCGCGGTCGTCGAGCATCTGGCGATCGCCGGTGTGCCCGAGTTCGGCCAGGTTCGCGGCCGTCACCGCGGACAGGGCCATACCCCCCGCGAGCTGGTACTTGATGGTGGTCGACGGCGCGTGCATCATCCACGCGCGCTGGGTGTTGGTGGGCATCGTCGAGCCCATGATGCCGAGCGCATCGGCCAGCGTCTCGCCGGAGAACCCCTTGATCACGCCGATCGCGGCCGCCGCACCGAACAGCGTGCTGCTGTAGCCGATGACCTTGGGGATCGTGACCACACCGTCTTTGATGTCGCGCAGATAGTCGGTGGCCTTGCCGATGCGGTACGACATCTCGTGCGCCACCGCTATCGCCGTGAGCAGCCGCTCACCCGAGGAGTGCAGGGCCTCGGCGGTCGCCAGCGCACCGGGGACGACGTACGGCGTGACGTGACCGGGCGGCAGCACCGCGTCTTGGTCGAGCGCGTTGACCAGTTCGGCGTTGGCGAACGCCGCACCCGGCACCGACGTTTTCGTGCCCGTCCCGAGGATCGACGCCGAGCCTTCCGAACCGCCCAGGATCCGGCCGTACTCGACCCCTCGTTGCGCACCCGCGTCGCCGAGCGATGCCACCGCGCAGCCGAGGGTGTCCAGCAGAATGCGCTTGGACTCGGAAACCACGTCCTCCGGAAGTGACCGCCCGTCGGCGCCGGCGGCGAAATCCGCGAGGTGTTCGACAATTGTTGGCATCAGGTTCGTCCTCTTTTTTGTTTCTGTGATGGGGTTACAGGGGCCACTGGAGGTGTTTGACTTCGAAGAACTCGCGGAGGCCTTCCTCGCCGCCCTCGCGGCCGATGCCGCTGTGCCCGGGCCCGCCCCACGGGGCGTCGGCCCGCATCCCGCCGCCGCCGTTGATGGTGACGGTCCCCGACCGCAGCCGCCGCGCGAACGCCAGCGCCTCCGCGGTCGGACCCCACACGTTGGCGTTGAGGGCGTACCGGCCACCGTTGGCCATCCGCACCGCCTCGTCCAGATCGGTGTACGGCATCACCACCGCGACCGGGGCGAACAGTTCCTCCTGCGCGATCTCCGCCTCGTTCGTCACCCCGGTCACCAGGGTCGGCTCCAGGAAGAACCCGTCGTCGAGACCGGCCGGTCTGCCGCCCCCGACCGGCACTCGGGCACCGTGCTCCACGGCCCGCGCCAGGAACCCCTCCACGTTCACCCGATGCTCGTCGGTGATCAACGGCCCCAGCACCGTGCCCGGCTGGTGCGGGTCACCGACCGTCAGGCCCTGCAGGAACTCCGCCGACCGCTCGACGTACTCGTCGAACTCGGACTGGGGTACCAGGGTGCGGGTCGTCGCCCCACACGCCTGACCACTGTTGCGGGTGAATCGCAACGCCGACGCGGGCACCGCCGCCGCGAGGTCGGTGCCCGGCAGCACGATGTTCGGGGACTTGCCGCCGAGTTCGAGAACGACCTTCTTCAGCGTCGGTGCGGCAAGAGTGAGGATCTTGCTGCCGACGGCGGCGGACCCGGTGAACGTCACCATGTCGACCTCCGGGGCGGCGACCACCTGCGCGGTCACCTCCGGCGGCCCGAACACCAGGTTGACCGCGCCCGGCGGGAATCCCGCCTCCTCGATCAGCCGCACGATCGCGGCCGTCAGCAGCACGGCCTTCGGTGAGGTGACCAGCACGGTCGAGCACCCCGACGCCAGCGCGGGTCCGAGTTTGTACGCGCACATCATCACCGGGACGTTGTAGGCGACGATCGCGGCGACCACCCCGGCCGGATCCCGCACCAGCATGCTGTTCGAGGTGATCGGGTCGTGATGCAGCGGAAGCGGCTGCTCGTACCCGTCCCGCGGCCCGCGGGCGGCGGCGTCGGCGAACCACCGGAAGAACCGCACCGGCAGATCCACGTGCAACGTCGCGGCGCTGCTGACCGGGGTGCCGATCTCGGTGGCGGCGAGGTCGACGATCCGGTCCCGGTCCCGCTCGAGCAGATCCGCCAGCCGGTGCAACAGAACGCCGCGTTCACCCGGTGTGAGGCGACTCCACGGGCCGCCGTCGAACGCCTCCCTGGCCGCGGACACCGCCGCCGCGACCTGCCCGCTGCTCGTCGCCGGGGTCAGCGCCAGCTGCCTGCCGGTCGTCGGGTTGACCGAGGCGAACGGCTCCCCCTCACCGGCGAGCCACCGCCCGCCGATATGGCATTCGGCCTCGACTATCGCTGCGGTCATGACAATGAACCTCTGTCTCTCGATCTGGCACGGCGCCTTGCACGGCTCGATGCCGGACAAGGACACACCATACTCAATATATTATGTTCTTACCCGTCTTTGCGCGGCTATCCCGCCATGTACCCGCCGTCGACGACGAACGACCCGCCGGTTGCATAGCCGGCGCGATCGGAGAGGAGCCAGCACGCCATCTCGGCGATGTCGTCGGGTTGGGCGAGGGCGCCGAAGGGAATTCGGGCCATGATGGTGGCTCCGCTGCGGCGCTTGGCGTCCTTCATCAGATCGGTGTCGGTGTAGCCCGGGCACACCGCGTTGATCCGGATCGTCGGCGCGTATTCGATTGCGGCAGTTTTGGTCAGGCCGACGACGCCGTGTTTGGCCGCCGCGTACCCGGCCGTGGTCTTGAATCCGGTGAGACCCGCGAGCGACGCCGTGTTCACGATGGCACCGCCACCCTGCGCCACCATCTGCTTCAGCTGCGCGCGCATACAGAGCCACACGCCCTTGAGGTTCACCGCGACCGCGCGGTCGAATGCCTCCTCGTCCCACTCGGCAACGGATCTGCCTCCCTGGCCGATCTGCCCGCCGCTCACCCCGGCGTTGTTGAACGCGCCGTCCAGGCGGCCGTAATGGTCCACGGCCGCGGCGACCATCGCGTCCACCGAGACTCCGACCGTGAGGTCGGCGGGAAGCGCGATCGCCTCGCCGCCGGCCGCGCGCACGAGTTCTGCTGTCGCCCCGACGCCTTCCTCGGACACGTCGGTCGCCGCGACCCGGGCGCCTTCCTTCGCCGCCAGCAGGGACGTCGCGCGCCCGATCCCTCCCGCAGCGCCGGTGACGAGTACTACTTTCCCGTCGAGTAATCCTGACATTTTCGTCCTTCTTCCGAGCAGATGATGTGGCGGTGATCTATCCGACGCGGGATGCCGGCCAGTCGCGTGCCGGCGAACGCCACGCGGGCCAGTTGTCCTCCGGCTCCGGACGTGTCACCGACACGTGGTGAAAGCACTCCTGACACTTGACGACCAGGCGGGGGCCGAGGTGGTTCGCGACGGGATAGCGGGCGAGACTCGTTGCGCCGCAGGACGGGCATTCACCGTCGACGGCGGTGCGTTCGACGTAGACACGGTCGGTCTCGGGGCGGGGGAACAGTAGCCGGTCGACAGCCATGGGGTTTCCTTTCTCAGAGATTCCAGTTGCGGGGGTTGGCCACCGGCACGCTCCAGCAGCCCTGTTCGCGTTCGGCGGCCAGTTGTGCGCGCCGTGCGGTGGTGGCGTCGTCGTCGATGTCACCGTTCGCGATCACGACACCGTGGGCGTCGGCCGCGAACTCGGGGCTCACGAGTCCGCTACGGACGTCCTGCAGCACCTTCTCCGGGACGCGTTCCAGGGGATCGCCCCAGCCGCCGCCACCGCCGATGACGAAGCGGAGCGCGTCGCCTGCCTTGAGGATCAGCCCGGAGAACTTGCCGGTCTGATAGCGGGCACCGCGCCCGAACTCGCCGTTGTTCGGGTCCGGTCTGCCCTGTTCGTCGAACATGCCGAACAGCGGTTCGGCCCCGCGCAGGTCGAGGGGGTCGCCGTGCTCGGCGAGGTCGAAATTTTCGATGTACCAGCCGAAGGCTGGCGAGCCTGCGCCACCTCCGTTCGAACCCGGAGCGCCGAGGCGGACCCGGTCGGCGGTGATGGTGACCATCGTGTCGGACTCGGCGAAGATCGAGTACACCGAGCCGAGGCCACCACGGAACTGGCCTGCCCCGGCGGTGTCGATCACCATCTCGTGCTGGACGATGACGAGCGGGCTCTCGATCTCGACGTGCTCCTGCACCGACGTCCGGCAGTTGCCGATCGGGATCACGCAGAAGGAGACTCCGTCGTCCTTCCAGGTGCCGCCCCAACCGCCGCCCGCGAGCGCGAACGCACCCCACGGCGTGCCTTCGTGGCCGGGCCGGGTGTCGATGCCGCCGAGGCTGACGACGACGGCAGTGCCTGTGTCACAGGCGAATGCCTCGTCCATCGCCTGGCTCAGCGCCTGGGTCACGACGTTGATGCCCCGCGCGCCGATGTCGGCGTGGTTGGAGCAACTCGACGGCGGCAGCACCTGCACCACGCTGCCCGACGGCAGCAGGGTCTCGATCGGCCGCAGCGTGCCGCTGTTGACCGGGGTCGACGGGTCGACCATCAGCTTGACCGCCTCGATGCAGCGGGAGGCCTCGCACCAGGCGGTGCCGCAGTTGCCCAGCGGCTGCCGACCCGAGCCGGAGAAATCGATCTCCATGGAATCGCCGCGCACCTTCACGGTCACGTTGACCGGAATCGGCTCGTCGGTGACGCCGTCCTCGTCGAGGAAGTCCTCGGCGGTGTAGTCGCCGTCCGGGATGCTCGCGATGCCGCGCCGCATGCTGGCCTCGGTGGCTTCGATGGCGTAACGACCGGCCGCGTGCACCTTCTCCAGTCCGCCGCGGGCGATCAGCGCCTGGAGTTGGCGCTCACCGACCACCAGGCAGCCGTGCAGGGCCCGCAGGTCCCCGAGCACGAGTTGCGGCACCCGGTTGTTCTCCAGGATGAAGTTGAACAGCGGCCGCACAGGAACGTCGTTGGCGTACAGCAGTGTCGGCGGCAGCTTCAGCTGCTCCTCGAAATGCGTCTGGGTGCCGTTGGAGAAGCCACCCGGGATCGCCCCGCCGAGGTCGACGAGGTGAGACGTCGAGTGCAGCAGGAATTCCACACGGCCGTCGACGAATACGGGCCGGAGCAGATTGACGTCCGACTGGTGGATGGTGCCGCGCCAAGGGTCGTTGACGAAGATGACGTCGCCGGGCTGCATGC
This sequence comes from Rhodococcus sp. NCIMB 12038, assembly GCF_002165735.1. Lineage (NCBI taxonomy): Bacteria > Bacillati > Actinomycetota > Actinomycetes > Mycobacteriales > Nocardiaceae > Rhodococcus > Rhodococcus sp. NCIMB 12038. The sequence continues at coordinate 147,471 of NZ_NHML01000016.1, read as the reverse complement.
TGTCGACGTCCCAGTCGTCCATCACGAAATTCGCGATGTGCGGGGCGGTGAACGCGTGCTGCATGCAGCCCTCCCACAGCGCGACGGTCTCCCAGCCGTCGTCGGTGCGCATGTGAATGGCGCTGGTGCAGTCCAGGATGTCGCGGCAGACCGGGGAGAAGGCGCTGCGCATCAGCGAGTCGAGCATCTCCCGGGCGACCTCGGTGAGGCCGTACCGGAGGATGTCGAGTTCGACGTCGACCGCGGGGCCTGCGTCAGGGGTGGTGATCGTCATGGTCTGCTCCTCAGCTCTGCGGCTCGATGATGAGATTCAGGTCGCCGTCCACGTAGGCCGTCCGGCCCGGAAGGACGAGGGTGGTCGCGAATTTCTCGGCGACGAGGGCGGGGCCCTGCACCCGCTGGAAGGGTGCGAGGCGCTCCCGGACGTGGATGGCGACCTCAACCTGCTCGGTCGTGCCCGGCAGCGTGATCTCCGCCGTGCGGAGGAACGCCTCCCCGTCGTCGGGGGTGAGATCGGACTTGTGCTGCTCGCGCGGGATGATGGCCGTCACCTCCACCGTCGAGATCACCACGGGGATCTCCGTCGCCGCGAAACCGTAGGATTCCCGGTAGAAGTCGTGGAACTGCGGCACCAGACCGGTCACGCTGTCGGCGGTGAGAGCACCTGTGTGAATGGGCATCCGGTTGTCCCACGTCTGCCCGCGGTACATCGCGAAAACCGCTCGCTCGAACCGCATTCGATCCACGTCGGCACCCTGGCCGGCGAGTTCACTGCGGATCCGATCCTGCAATGCGGCGAACGCGGCCTCGATCGCCTCGGCACTCTCCGGTGCGAGCGGGGTCATGATCGACTGCGCCCGGGTGACCATCAGGTCGCTGCGCAGCAGTCCCAAGGCCGAGAACTGGCCCGGGTTGCGCGGCACGATCACCTTGTCCAGGCCGAGGATCTGCCCGACGCGGTCGGCGAGCATCGGGCCCGCCGAACCGGAGGGCTGCAGGGCGAACTCGCGGACGTCGAGACCCCGGTAGACCGAGATCGTGCGGACCTTCGCGGCGATGTCCTCACAGGCCACCTCGTAGGCGGCCGACGCGAGTTCGAGGGCCGTCATGCCCCACTGCTCGCCGGTCTTCCGCAGCGCCTCGAGCGACGCGTCGACGTCGAGCCGGATGGAGCCGTTGGCGAACAGGTCCGGCTGCAGGACCCCGAGCGCCGCGCACGCGTCGGTGAGGGTGGGCTCGACACCGCCGCGCTGGTAACACACCGGTCCGGGATTCGATCCGGCCGATGCCGGACCGACCGCCACGTTGCCGAGCGTGTTGGGCCGGATCAGGCTACCGGCGCCCGAGCCGACACTCTCGACGTCGACGAGCGGCATCGTCAGTGTGAGTCCGGTTTCCAGTGTCCACAGGTCTGTGAGCGGCGTCTTGCCGTGCACGATGGCCGCGACGTCCGTGCTCGTGCCGCCGACGTCGATGGTGAGCAGGTTCGGTGAGCCGCTCTCGTTGGCGAGCTTGACGCTGCCGCTCACGCCGCCGACCGGACCGGACACCAGCTGGAACACCGGCGCGCGGCCCGCGTCGGCGAACGTCGCGACACCGCCGTTCATCATCATGATCCACAGCGTCCCGGCGTAATTGCGATTGGACAGTGCGCTCATCAGACGGTCGAGGTAGCCGACCACCGCCGGGCCCACGTAGGCGTCGAGGGCCACCGTGGTGGTGCGCTCGTGCTCTTTGGTCACGGGGTAGAGCGCGGAGGTCTGAATGTAGGTGTCCGGCAACTCTTCTGCGACGATCTCGGCTGCTCGCCGCTCGTGGTCGGGGTTCGTGTACGAGTTCATCAGGCACACGGCCACCGACTTCGCACCCTGGCCCGCGAGAGCACGTGCGGCCTCGCGAACGGCCTTCTCGTCCAACGGCAACAACTCGGAACCGTCGTACCGCAGTCGCTCCGGGATCCCGAATCGGGATTCGCGCTGCACGATCGGGCGTTCCTGGTGCGGTCGCAGCCAGGTGGGGTCGTAGAACCGGTCACCGAACTCGCGGTGCATGCGACCGATGTCGAGCAGATCCCGGTGACCGCGGGTCGCGATCAGGCCGGTGCGCTCGCCGGTCCGGCTGAGCAGGGCGTTGATACCCACCGTGTGCCCGTGCACGATCTCGGCGACGTCCGGGATCTCGACGCCGATCGCCTCGATGCTCAGCAGCACCCCCTCCTCCTGCTGGAGGGTCGACAGCACCTTGCCGTCGCGGGTCTCACCCGTCTTGCGGTTGAGCGCAATGATATCGGTGAAGGTGCCCCCGACATCGATGCCGACTATCCAGTCGGCTGCCCGCTCACTCTGCGTCATATCCCGGCCTCCGTGCTGTGTGCTTCAGTGACGTGCGCAGTGCGTCTGCGCCACTCGTTTGTGTCGTGAGTCACTCTTCCGCACGGAGAGTGCGGGAACATCTGACGGAGGTCGTAGTTTCGTACGACTTTCGGCTGGCGTCAGCCTTGCGGTGCAGTGCGCGTGACGTCGGCGTTGCGCAGCCAGATCGACACGGCCTCGGCCCGATTGGATGCGCCCAGTTTGCGCAGGATCCGGGTGATGTGGGTTTTGACGGTCCCCTCGGAAATCACCAGCCTGCGGGCGATCCTGCCGTTGGAGTCCCCGTCCGCCATGAGGCGGACGATCTGCACCTCACGGCGGGTGAGGACGGAATCGTCGTCGCGGCCGAGCGCGACGGACTTCGCCACCCCCGGTCCGGTGGCCTTGTTCCAGCGTCCGAGCCCGTCCAACTGCGTGCGCACGGCCATAAGCCCCTCGAGCACAGTGACTCTCGACAGGTTCTGGCTCATTCCCTCCGCGAACGTCGACAACAGCGCCTGATCGACGGCCGTGAGATTGCGTTGCTGGTGATAGCAGTCGCCGTGAACCAGGCCGACGACGTCGCCGTCGACCACCAGCGGCGCGATGCCGTACGACGAAGATCTGGTGATCTCCGCGAGTGGGCGGTTGACGCGCGGGTTGTCCTGCACCTCGTGGACGAGCGTTGCGCGGGCGCCGGTCACCGTGTCGTTCTCGACGAGCGTGCGGTCGAGCACCGGCGGATTCTCCCTGCCCACCGCCACGATCTCCTCCGCCCAGCGCGGGTCCCGGACCACATGCATCGAATGCAACCGCCACGCCCCGTCCACCGTCGACAGCAGCGCACGGTCGAAGCCGAGGCTGCACACCGCCTCGGGCGCCCGCGCCAGCAGCGCGTCGACGGTCTGCGCGTCACCGACCCCCGCCAGCGCCGACTGCACCCTGGCAAGCACTTCCGCGGGGTCGGCCGGCCCCCGCCGCGTCACCGCCGCCTCCGCCTCGCGTATGCGGCCGAGCATCTCCGTCAGGGATGTGAGGACGTCCGACGACGAGCAGTGATCGCCGATCGCGCGCAGCATCTCCGCGGTCACGAGGTCCCACAGCCGACCCAGCACCTGCCGGTCGGAGCATGCGCCCGCCGGCCGCGGACCGCTGAGATCACGGTCCAGCAGCACGCCCACGTCATGGGTGATCTCGGCGACCGCATCCTGCACCGCGGCACCGTCCTGCCGGCTCGACGAGTTGCGCATTTCCTACTCCCTCGGTGGCCTACGCTCGCTGTGCATCCTGGCGAGCCGCGTCCAGGGCCTCCGCCGGTACGTTCGCGTCACGTGTCAGCCGACGGGACTGATCGAACAGGCCGCCGCCGATCACCAGCGCCGCGCACCCGATGATCAGCAGCGATACACCCCACGTCGAGTGCGTGGGCGACACGGTGACCATGGTCAGCGCGAGGATCGGCGCCAGGCCGCCCGCGGCCGCGCCGCTGACCTCCCGGCCCGTGCCGATACCCGACGCGCGCAACTCGGCGGGGAACTGGCGGGCCATGTACGGGCTCGCCGCGACCATGATCATCGGCGCCAGGACACCCGTGGTCACGACCATGACACCCCAGATGAGCGGGGAGCGGCCCGTGTCGAACAGCCAGAACGCCGGAAAGGCCATCAGGGCGACCCCGATCGCGCCGCCGATCATGACCCTGCGGATGTCCACGCGGTCGGACAGCCGCCCGATGAGCGGGCACGCGGCAATCGCCGCGATACTCGCGAACGTCACCCCGAGGGCGCCGACGTTCTTCGCCACCCCCTGAAACTCCGCGAGGTAGGACAGCGAGAACGTCTTGAAGGTGTACGAGATGGCGGAGTACCCGCCGTACACCGCCGCGACCACCACAAGGCCACGCCAGTTGCCGCGCAACAGATCTCGCAGGACGTCGAGGCCCTTGCGTTGCCGCGCCTCGGTTGCCACGCGTTCGAATTCCTCCGACTCGGGCATCGTTCGGCGAATCCAGTAACCCACGATGACGATCGCGAAACTCGCGACGAACGGCACCCGCCATCCCCAGGTGTACAGGGCTTCGTCGTCGAGGCTCGTGATCGCCGCGACCGAGAGCGACGCCGCGAGCAGGCCGATCTGTGCGCCCATCACCGGGTACGCGGCGTATTTGCCCTTGGTCTTCTCGTCGGCATGCTCGTACACCGCGGTGATCGCGCTGCCCAGTTCGGCGCTCGCACCGAAGCCCTGCAGGATCCGCAGGATGATCAGCAGCGCCGGCGCCGCCACACCGATCGCCGCATACGAGGGCACGAGTCCAATGAGCCCCGACGCGATACCCATGATCAGCAGGCTGATCGACAGCACCGCCTTGCGACCGATGCGGTCACCCAGAATTCCGAACAGGACGCCGCCCAACGGCCGGGCCAGGAATCCGACCGCGAACGTGGAGAACGCCGCGAGCGTGCTGGCCGACGAATTCGCCGACGGGAAGAACACTTTGCCGAACACCAGTGCCGCCATCGATGCGTACAGGTAGAAGTCGAACCACTCCAGCGTGGTTCCGACGACGACGGCCGCTCCGACCTTCCTCGCGCTCCTGGGGGATCCCTGCCGAACGGGTAACTCGCGTTTCTGCGCCACAGTCAAGCCCTCTCCATCGCCACCTTGTCGCGCAAAACTATTATGTATTATCTTTAAAATCAAGTGGCGGGGGTCACGAACGGGTCCGAGTGAGACTCGGGACACCCGGCCATGGGATCGTTCGTCCGGGATCCTGCCGACACGGCTCCGGCGGCATGCCCGACGCTTTACGCTGAATGGCATGGCCGCTCTTCGCGCGGAGTGGATCAGAATCTGGCGCAACCCGGCAGACACGCTCGCGACCGTTGTGTTCAATGCCGTCCTGATGATCGGGGCCTGGTTCCTGCTGCCCCGGAGCTGGTTGTTCGAGTGGACCGGGCCGTCGGGTTTCGCGCTGGCCCTGGCCGGCTGGATGTACGCCGACGTCACCGCCACCAACGTGCTGGCGCCGGATCGTGAGCGGGTTCTCGCCGCACTCGACGACCGGGACGCGCTGGGTGCGATGCTCGGCGCCAAGGCGGTGGCGCTGTGGATTCTGATCGCCCCGATCTGCGCGACCATCGCGATCGCGGTGGGTTTCGCCGACCAGGACTGGCTGTTCACCGCGGTGGTGGTGGTCGCGGTGGCGCTGTGCCCGTTCGGTGCGCTCGCCGGGTCGAGCCTGGTCGGGGTGTACTTTCCGTATCACCAGCGGCCGCTGCGGTGGCGATGGGAACAACGTGCCCGGTGGCGCACCGTCGTCGTCCGGTGGCTGATCCTGCTGGTGGTGCCGTACGGGGTGTTCCCCGCGTTCTCGGCGGCGATCGCCGTCGTCCCGGTCGTGCTGTGGAACCTCGTGCGTCCGGACGACGTGCACACGCGGATGGGCACCGCGGACTTCGCGCTGTGCGTCGTCCTCGCCGTCGTCATCTCCGCGCTGATGTGGGTGGTGGCACGGCGAATCGCCCTGTCACGCATACAGCGCCACGCACCGTTGGCCGCCTACCTGCGTGACCGGGACAGGGGCTGACCCGGGTTTCCTGCGCACGTGAGTGGGAATGCGTACCCGAGCACGCTTTGCCACTCACCTGCGCAGGTGAGTGGGAAAGCGTGCCGGGGCACACTTTGTCACTCACGTCAGGAGAGGTGCTTCGGCTGGGGGTGCGACTTGTGGACCCCGTCCGATCCGACCTCGTCCTGACTCGCCCCGGGTGGGCATTCGGCGCTGTACTTGCCTGCATGTTCCAGGGAGACGACGACGGACTTCGACGTCGGACAGTTGCTGCCGGTCGCCGTGGAATCGAGCGGCACCAGCGGATTGGTCTCCGGGTAGTATGCGGCGGCCGACCCCCGGGGCGTGTCGTATTCGACGATCCGGAAGTCGTGGGCGCAGCGGACGCGGTCGTCACCGTCCCAGTGGGTGAAGAGGTCGACCATGTCGCCGTCGTCGAAGCCGAGGGCCGCGATGTCGTCGTGGTGCAGGAAGATCACGCGGCGCCCGCCCTCGATGCCGCGGTACCGATCACTGAGCCCGTAGATCGTGGTGTTGAACTGGTCGTGGCTGCGGATCGTCTGCAGGATCACGTGCCGCGGGGGCACCTGCAGCACGTCAATCGGGGACACCGCGAATTCGGCGCGTCCCGAGTGCGTGGGGAACGTTCGGGAGTCGCGCGGCGGGTGCGGCAGGACGAACCCGCCCGGTTTGCGGACGTTCACCTCGTACCCTTCGCATCCGGGCACCACCCGCGAGATGTGCAGGCGGATGTTCGCGTAGTCGTCCCGCATCTTCTTCCACTCGATGCCGTAGCGGTCGCCGATGGTCGCCTCGGCGATGCGCGTGACGATACCCACCTCCGAATCAAGATGGGGGCTGGCAGGTTTCAGCGGACCCCGGGAGGCATGGACCGAGCACACCGAGTCCTCGACGGAGATGAACTGCGGCCCACCGGCCTGGACGTCCTGCTCGGTGCGTCCGCGCGTCGGCAGGATCAGGGCCGTGTCACCGCACACGAGATGCGAGCGGTTGATCTTCGTCGAGACGTGGACGGTCATCCGGGTCTTGCGCAGTGCGGCGGCGGTGACGTCGGTATCCGGGGCCGCCTGGACGAAGTTGCCGCCCAGCCCGAGGAAGAAGTGCGCCTTGCCGTCGCGCATGGCCCGGATGGAATCGACGGTGTCGTATCCGTTCTCTCGGGGTGGGTCGAAGTCGAACTCCTTCGCGAGCGCGTCCAGGAAATGCCGCGGCGGACGCTCCCAGATCCCCATCGTGCGGTCTCCCTGCACGTTCGAGTGCCCGCGCACCGGCAGCAGTCCGGCGCCGGGTTTCCCGATGTTGCCCTGTGCGAATGCGATATTGGCGACTTCCTTGATGATCGCGACCGAGTTGTGGTGCTGGGTGAGCCCCATCGCCCAGCAGAACACGGTGGCGTCGGAATCCCGCAGCAGTCGGGCCGCGTCGGTGATCTGTTCCCGCGACAGTCCGGTCGTCCGGGTGACGACGTCCCAGTCGAGGTCGGTGACGTGCTGCTTCCACAACTCGAATCCGATCGTGTGCCGGTCGATGAACTCGTGGTCGAGGGCGTCCCACTCGACGAGCAGTGCGCCGAACGCCTGGAGCAGGGCGAGGTCGCCGTTGAGTGCGATGGGCAGATGCATGTCGGACAGGTCGGTGCCGGGGCCCACCATGCCGCGGGGCGTCTGCGGATTCTTGAAGTTGACCAGACCCGCCTCGCGCAGCGGGTTGATCGACAGGATCTTCGCGCCGTTCTGCTTGGCCTTCTCCAGCGCCGACAGCATCCGCGGATGGTTGGTACCCGGGTTCTGACCCTGCAGGACAATCAGTTTCGCCTGATACACGTCGTCCATCGTGACGCTGGCCTTGCCGATGCCGATCGACTCCTGCAGCGCGATACTCGTCGATTCGTGGCACATGTTGGAACAGTCGGGCAGATTGTTCGTCCCGAACGCCCGGACGAACAGCTGGTACGCGAACGCGGCCTCGTTGGACGCCCGGCCGGAGGTGTAGAAGATCGCCTCGTCCGGACTGTCCAGGGCGTTCAACTGGTCGCCGATCAGCGCGAAGGCCTCGTCCCATTCGATGGGCTCGTAGTGGGTTCCGCCGGGCCGCTTCACCATCGGATGGGTGATCCGGCCCTGCTGCCCCAACCAGTGCTCGCTGTGGCAGTCGAGTTCGGCGATACTGTGGCGGGCGAAGAATTCGGGGGTCGCCCGGTCCCGCGTCGCCTCCTCCGCCACCGCCTTGGCGCCGTTCTCGCAGAACTCCGCGGCGTGGCGGTGACCCGGGTCGGGGTCGGGCCATGCGCAACTCATGCAGTCGAAGCCCTCGGCCTGGTTCAGCCGCAGCAACGTCTCGGCCGTGCGGACCAGGCCCATGTGTTCGAGCGAACGTTTCATCGACACCGCGACAGCGGTCGGCCCGGCCGCATGATCCTTCGGGTGCCCGACCTCCAGGTCGGCCTCGTCGTAGTCGAGTTCCTCGTCCTTGTGTCGCATCGTTCAGCCTCTCGTCACGATCTCCCCACCAGGCAGCCGAGGTAGTCGATGACGTCGTCGGTCGCGGTGGCCGGGGCGGTGAGCGCCACGTATCCGTCGGGGCGCACCACCACCAGCGTGCCACCGTGTGCCCCGTATGCGCTGCGCGCCAAACCGCGGTCGTCGACGACGTCCACGCCGGGGCCGCGGGAATCGCCCACCACCACGTATTTCACGTCGTCGGGCGCGTCTTCGGCCAGGGTCTGCAGGGCGTGCCGTGGCCCGCCGTCGAACCCGAGCACCGTGAAATGAGTGCCGCGGAAGACGTCGAACAGTCGCAGCGGGGTGCCGTCCGGGCTCAGGCACGGCGCGTCGGGTGCACGGTCACCGGCGCGGACGCCCGTCGTCACGTCCCCGTCCCGGGACAGCGAACTCCACGGGTAGCCGAAACCGAGTTGCTGACCGTCCTCGGTGACCGCGACGCCCAGGCCCTGCGAGTCCTCCTGCCCGAGGCTCGCGGCCACCTTCTGCAGGCCCTCACTGCTCACCCCGAGCGTCCAGCGGGCGAGCGGCAACCGCTCCTCCTGATACGTGTCGAGGAGCGACGGATCCGCGGACCCGGCCAGGACGAGCGCGAGTTTCCACCCGAGGTTGTAGGCGTCCTGGATTCCGGTGTTCATCCCGAGCCCGCCGGCGGGCGGATGAACGTGCGCGGCGTCCCCGGCGAGGAACACCCGGCCGTCGCGGAAACGGTCCACCATGCGCACGTTCACATGCCAGGTGGACAGCCACGTCGGCGCGGACAGGCGCACGCCGGGATCGCAGGCGACGTCGTTCAGAACGCGCTGGAAGTACTCCAGCGACGGCGCGGGCAGGTTCCCCTCCTCGTCGAAGTCCGCGAACGGCACTCCCTGGAACTGCCAGGAGTTGATGCCGCGGAACGGGCACAACGCGACGAATCCCTTCTCGGGGTGCGTCCACTGGTACCAGCGATCGGGGACCAGACCGTCGACGGCCACATCGCCGAGGAGCATGCCCTCGATGCCGCCCGTCCCCTCGAACGACACTCCGAGCGCCTTGCGCACCGCGCTGCGCCCGCCGTCGCAGCCGACGAGGTAGCGCGCGATGATGGTCCCGCCGCCGGCGAGCCGGACGGTCACCTTGTCGGTGGTCTGCTCGAATCCGGCCACCTCGACGCCGCGCTCCACGTCGATCCCGAACTCCGAGAGCCGCTCTCGCAGAATCCGCTCGGTCTGCCACTGCGGGATCATGAGCCCGCTGTCGTACGGGCGATCGGGCGTGGGGCCCAGGTCCGCGTGCGGGTCGCCGTCGCTCACCACCTGCCCGCGGACCGCGACCCGGCTGGGGAGGTGACGGAACCCGGCCGCTTCGACGTCGTCGACGATGCCGAGATCGTCCATCACCTCCTGGCTGCGCGCGGTCAATCCCTTTCCGCGCGAACCCGCGAACGGCTCGGGCGACTTGTCGAGAATCCGCACCTCGACGCCGCGCCGCGCCAGTTCCAGAGCGAGCGTGAGACCGGTCGGCCCGGCCCCGGCCACCACTGCCTCGGTAGGGCTCATGGCGTCATCGTATTCGCGACGGCACCGATCCCGCGGGAAAGTCGCCGCACCCGCTCATCGGCTCTCGCTCAGAAGTTTCCGCGGGCGGCCTGCTCGCGTTCGATGGCTTCGAAGAGGGCTTTGAAGTTGCCGATGCCGAAGCCGAGGGAGCCGTGGCGTTCGATGAGTTCGAAGAACACGGTGGGCCGGTCGACGAGGGGTTTGGTGAAGATCTGCAGCAGGTACCCGTCTTCGTCGCGGTCGACGAGGATGCCGCGTTTCTGCAGCTCCTCGATCGGGGCGCGGACGTTGCCGATCCGGGCCCGCAGTTCGGGGTCCTCGTAGTAGGAGTCGGGGGTGGCCAGGAACTCGACACCCTCGGCGGTGAGCCGGTCCACGGCGGTCAGGATGTCGTTGGTGGCCAGGGCCAGGTGCTGCGCGCCGGGGCCGCCGTAGAAGTCGAGGTATTCGTCGATCTGGGAGCGTTTCTTCGCGACCGCGGGCTCGTTGAGGGGGAACTTGACGCGGTGGTTGCCGTTGGAGACGACCTTCGACATCAGTGCGGAGTAGTCGGTGGCGATGTCCTCGCCGACGAATTCGGCCATGTTGGTGAACCCCATGACCCGGTTGTAGAAGTCGACCCAGTGGTCCATCCGGCCGAGTTCGACGTTGCCGACGACGTGGTCGAGGGCCTGGAACAGGCGTTTCGGGGCGCCGTCGCGTTTGGTGTGGGTGGAGGTCCGCGCCTGGTAGCCGGGCAGGTAGGGGCCGGTGTAGCGGCTGCGGTCGACGAGGGTGTGGCGGGTGTCGCCGTAGGTGGCGATCGCGGCGAGACGGACGGTGCCGTGCTCGTCGGTCACCTCGTGCGGTTCGTCCAGGATGGTGGCGCCCTGGGCGCGGGCGTGGGCGATGCACTTGTCGACGTCGGGGACGGCGAGGGCGATGTCGACGACGCCGTCGCCGTGCGCGCGGTGGTGCTCGATCAGCGGGCTCTGCGGGTCGACGGCGCCCTTGATGACGAAGCGGACGGCGCCGGATTCGAGGACGAAGCTGTGGTGGTCGCGGTTGCCGGTGGTCGGTCCGGAGTAGGCGACGAGGGTCATCCCGAATGCGGACTGGAAGTAGTGGGCGGTCTGGGTGGCGTTGCCGACCACCCAGACGACGGCGTCCCAGCCGCTGACCGGGAACGGGTCGCGGGTGCCGTCGTATTCGACGAGCCCGACCAGCTGTTCGAGCTGGCCGAGGTCGAGACCTGCCAGGCGTTCCTTGTCGGTGAGAGTCTGCTCGATCGTCATCGGTGTCTTCCTGGTTCGGGGGACGGGGACTTGGGCCTGTTGCCTGGGTCACTACGAAAACCCACACCGCTCACGTAGGCAACCGAGCCAGCAGAACCTAGCCGCACTGCCACCTTCGGCTGCCTCCGAGCCACATTTCTTATACAGTCGGACTAGTTGAATCCGCTCGGAGAGGTCTGGCCATGAAGGACGCTGTGCAGTTGGACGAACTCGACTTCGCCCTCCTCGACGCCATGCACGACGACCCGAAGGCCGGCGTGCTGGAACTGTCCCGCCGGATCAAGGTGGCACGGGCCACCGTCCAGGCGCGGGTGCGCAAACTGGAGGAGTCGGGCGTGATCGCCGGGTACGAGCCGCGCCTCGACATCGCCGCCGCGGGATTCGACGTACAGGCGTTCGTCACACTGGAGACCGCGCAGGGCGCACTCGACTCCGTGACCTCGGAACTCGAATCGATCCCCGGCGTGCTCGAGGCCTTCGCGACCACCGGTTCCGGCGACATCCTGTGCCGCGTCGCCGCCGGTTCCCATCTGGGGCTGCAGCAGACTCTGATCGATCTGAACAAGTCGAGCGTCGTCGCCCGGTCCACCAGCGTGATGGTGCTGTCGGTGATCGTTCCCTACCGGTCGATGCCCCTGCTGCGGACCCTGGACCGACCGCGTTCGGCGAAGGCCCCGGCCTACCGAACGGCGCCCACGGAACCGGATTAGCACCACGATCACCGGCTCTACTGCACAAACTGAATAGAAAATTCTGGAACTTCTTTCTCAGTGGTGTTCACCGCGGCTACCTGCGGGCCGCCCGGTTGCGGCGCACGAGTGGCGGCCACCACAGTGATCGCCGTAACAGCGCGGGTACCGGTCGGATTCCGACCGGATCGCCCCGGTCCCGGCAGTCGAGAAACCGAGAGAAGCCATGAAGAATCTGCTCACCCGATTCGAAGAGAAGGCCCCCGAGATCGTCTTCGAGTGGCACGACACGGAGACCTCCGCCCGCGGGTGGACGGTGATCAACTCGCTGCGCGGCGGCGCGGCCGGCGGCGGCACCCGGATGCGTCGCGGTCTCGATCGGCGCGAGGTGGAATCGCTCGCGAAGACCATGGAGGTCAAGTTCACCGTCTCGGGTCCGGCCATCGGCGGCGCCAAGTCGGGCATCGACTTCGACCCGACCGACCCGCGCAAGGACGAGGTGCTGCGCCGCTGGTTCAAGGCCGTGACCCCGCTGCTCAAGTCGTACTACGGCACCGGCGGCGACCTGAACGTCGACGAGATGGCCGAGGTCGTGCCGATCACCGAGAGCTACGGGCTGTGGCATCCGCAGGAAGGCGTCGTCAACGGGCACTTCGCGGCCAGCGACCGGGAGCGGGTGCAGCGGGTCGGGCAGCTGCGACTGGGTGTCGCCAAGGTTGTCGAGGATGCGCGGTTCACGCCCGATCCGCAGGCCAAGTACACGGTGTCCGACCTGATCACCGGCTGGGGTGTCGCCGAATCGGTGCGGCACTACTACCGCGTCTACGGCGGCGAACTGGCAGGCAAGCGGGTCATCATGCAGGGCTGGGGCAACGTCGGCGCCGCGGCCGCGTACTACCTGGCGCAGTCGGGTGCCAGGATCGTCGGGATCCTCGACCGGAACGGCGGGCTGTCGAACACCGACGGCTACGACTTCGAGCAGATCCGTGCGCTGTTCCTGGCGAAGGAGGGCAACGAACTCCGCGCCCCCGGCATGGTGCCGTTCGAGGAGATCGACGGGACGATCTGGGGTTCCGGCGCCGAGATCTTCCTGCCCTGCGCCGCGTCGCGTCTGGTGACCCGCGAGCAGGTCGACCGGTTGATCGCGGGCGGCCTCGAGGTGGTGGCGAGCGGCGCCAACGTCCCGTTCGCGGACGACGAGATCTTCTACGGCCCCACCTACGAGTACGCCGACAAGAGCGTCGCCGTCGTCCCCGACTTCATCGCCAACTGCGGCATGGCCCGGGCGTTCGCGCTGCTGATGGAGGGCGACATCGAGGTGTCGGACGAGGCGATCTTCGGTGATGTCTCCGCCACCGTGGCGACGGCGCTCGAGCGCTGCTTCGCTCGTTCGTCGCAGCCGACCGGAATCGCCGGTACCGCGTTCGAGATCGCACTCGATCAGCTCGTCTGACGGCACGGGAGATCCCATGAACACAGTTCACGACCCACCGGCATCCACCACGCGCCTGCAGCAGGCGATGAAGCCGCGTCAGCTGGTGATGATGAGCCTGGGCGGTGCGATCGGTGCCGGACTGTTCGTCGGTTCCGGCGCGGGCATCGCCGTCGCCGGGCCCGCCGTCCTCGTCTCGTTCCTCATCGCCGGGTTCCTCGTCGTCCTCGTGATGCGGATGATGGGCGAGATGGTGGCCGCCGACCCCGACAGCGGTGCGTTCTCCGTCCACGCCGAGAAGGCGATGGGCCCGATCGCCGGCCGGACCATCGGCTGGCTCTACTGGGTGCAGGTCGTCATCGTGGTCGCCGCGGAAGCGACCGCGGCGGCGGCGATCACCGCCGCATCCATACCGGCGGTGCCGCAATGGGTGGCGGCCCTGGCGTATATGAGTGTGCTGACCGCGGTGAACCTGGCGGGTGTCTCCCGCTTCGGTGAGTTCGAATTCTGGTTCGCCGCATTGAAGATCGTGGCGATCGTCGCGTTCCTGGCGGTCGGCTGCGCAATGATCCTCGGCTGGATCCCGAGTTTCGGCACCCCGGGTCTGTCGAACCTCACCGGCCACGGCGGATTCGCCCCCACCGGAGTCACCGGCATCGCCGCGGGCCTGCTGATCGTGGTCTTCGCGTTCGGCGGCACCGAGGTGATGGCCATCGCGGCCGCCGAGACGTCGGAGCCACGGCGCAACGTGAGCCGCGCGGTGCGGTCCATCGTGTGGCGGATCCTGGTGTTCTACATCGGTTCCGTCCTGATCATGGTGACGGTGCTGCCGTGGACCGCGGGCGAACTCGCGACGGGTCCGTTCGTCGCCGTCCTGAACGCCGCACACGTGCCCGGGGCCGGCGCCGTCATGACCGTCGTCGTGGTCATCGCGCTGCTGTCGTCGCTGAACGCGATGCTGTTCAGTGGTTCCCGGATGATCTACTCGCTGTCCGAGCGCGGCGCCGCCGCGAAGGTGTTCGGCCGGGTGTCGGGCAACGGCGTTCCCCGCGTGGCGGTGCTGGCGTCGGTGGCGTTCGGTTTCGTTACCGTCGTCCTCAACTACCTCGCCCCCGATCGTGTTCTTCCGCTGCTGCTCAATGCGGTGGGTTCGACGATCCTGGTGTTGTGGACGTTCGTCACCGTCTCGCAGATCGTGTTGCGGCGGCGCGCCGAGAAGTCGGGCCGGACGGATCTGCCGCTGAAGATGTGGGGTTTCCCGTACCTGTCGTACGTCGCCCTCGCGCTGCTGGCCGCGGTCGCGGTGCTCGCCTTGTTCGACGACGCGGCGCGCAACCAGCTGTTCGCGACATTGGCGTTCACGTGCGCGATCACGCTGGCCTGCTGGGTGCTCGGACTCAGGCAACGCGGCGCGACTACCGGTGCCGAGCCGGAGAAGACGCCCGAGACCGTCGGCTGAGACGTCGCTCCGCGGTCTCACGGACGTCGAGGGGTCGTCCGTGGGTCCGCGGTGGCGTCTCCCGCTGAGCGGACACATTCCGGTCGTCGAACCGCCCCGTGACCTACCGTCGAGCGCACACGACGAAGGGCCGGGGAATGACCGCACATCCAGACGTTTTCGCTCCGTCCACGTTGGGCCCCATCACGTTACGAAACCGGATCATCAAGTCCGCCACGTTCGAGGGCCGCACGCCCGACGCCCTGGTCACCGACGAACTGATCGAGTTCCACCGCCGGCCCGCGGCCGGCGGCGTCGGGATGTCGACGGTGGCCTATTGTGCCGTGGCCCCCGAGGGCCGCACCGAACGCGGGCAGTTGTGGATGCGCCCGGACGCGGTACCCGGGCTGCGCAGACTGACCGACGCCATCCACGCCGAGGGTGCCGCCGCGTCCGCCCAACTCGGTCACGCCGGACCCGTCGCCAACGAGAAGTCCACCGGACTACCCGCGCTCGCGCCCTCGCGATCCTTCAATCCGCTGAGCATGCGGATGATCCGCAGCGCCACGGCCGCCGACATCAGCAGGATCACCGCCGCCCACGGCACCGCGGCACGGCTCGCGGTCGAGTCCGGCTTCGACGCGGTCGAAATCCACTTCGGCCACAACTACTTCGCCAGTTCGTTTCTCAGTCCGAAACTGAACCGTCGCACAGATTCCTACGGCGGATCACTCGAGAACCGGGCCCGGGTGGTGCGCGACGTCGCCCGCACCGTGCGCGACGCCGTCGGCGGCCGGGTCGCGATCCTCGCCAAACTCAACATGGACGACGGCGTCCCCGGCGGCTTCTGGCTCGACGAGGCCGTCCAGGTGGCCCGGTTGCTCGAGCTCGACGGCAGTGTCGATGCCCTCGAACTCACCATGGGCAGTTCACTTCTCAATCCGATGTACCTGTTCAAGGGCGACGCGCCGGTCCGCGAGTTCGCCGCCGCCATGCCGCAACCGGTCCGCCTCGGCGTCCAACTGGTCGGGAAGTCGATGATCCACGCGTACCCCTACCGCGACCTGTTCATGCTCGAGCACGCCCGCCAGATCCGCGCGGCGGTGACGCTGCCGCTCGTCCTGCTCGGCGGAGTCACCGACCGGGCCGGAATGGACACCGCCATGGCGGAGGGCTTCGAATTCGTCGCCATGGCCCGGGCCCTGCTCCGCGAACCCGACCTGGTGAACCGCATCCGGTCCGAATCCGGCACCCGGTCGCTGTGCATCCACTGCAACAAATGCATGCCCACCATCTTCAGCGGAGCCCGCTGCGTGCTCGTCGAATAGCGCGCGAACCCTGCGCGGGCCGCATACGCACCTTGATTGCAACCAATTGCAATATGCTGCCACCTCGACGACATAAAACTGCTCCCCGAGAGTCTGCACTGAATTACTCAGTCCAACTCCCGGGGAGCAGTTCACGACGAGGGGTCTTCCGTCGGCCCTAACCAGAGCTCGATTCGATCATCCTCGTTGGGCGTCAGGACATCTCGAAGCCGCCATCGACATTGAGCGCCTGTCCGGTGATGTTCTTCGCGAGGGGGGAGGCGAGGAACGCGGCAGCGGCACCGATGTCCTCGGGCAGCTGCGGTCGAAGCAGCGGGATGCCGGCGAGGGTCTGGGTCCAGGCCTCTTCGATCGTGATGTTCTTCGCCTCGGAGATTTCGGCCAGTTCGACTTCCCACATCTGGGTTCGGACGATTCCGGGGCAGATTGCATTGACCCGGACATTGTCGGCGGCCAGTTCCAGGGCGAGCGACTGGGAGAAGCCGATGACGCCGAATTTACTCGCGCAGTAGTGCGTCATGTTCTTCTTGCCGGAGCGGCCGGCCACGGACGAGATGGAAATGATGCTGCCGTGCCCCTGTGCCTTCATCAGAGACGCGACGGCGCGGCTGGTGCGCTGAACGCCGGTGAGATTGACGTTGATCATCGCGTCCCACTCCTGATCGGTCATTTCGATCAGGGGAACCCGGCCGGAGATGCCGGCGTTGTTGACGAGGACGTCGATCTGGCCGAATTCTGCGACGACTGCTTCTGCCATCGCGGCTCCGGACTCACTGCTCGTCACATCGTGCTGCACGCCGAACGCGGTGATTCCCACGCTTGCCAGGTGGTCGACGCGCGATTTGACCTTGGTCTCGTCGATGTCGGTGATCACGACCTTCGCTCCGAAGCCTCCGAGTGCTTCTGCGATTCCTGCGCCGATTCCTCCGCCGGAGCCGGTGACGATCGCGACCTGGTCCTTCAGCAACGGTTCCATGTTGTGCCTCTTCTCGGTTCTCTGTGTGTTGTTTCGCGTGGTACTGGGATGAATCGACATCGTTCTCTCTCACGATGCACGATTCAGCAATCGATTGCTGCCGTCAAGGCCCCGAGTTCACCACTCGGGCGGATACTGGCTTGCGTTGTCCTGGGTGACCAGCGGCATCGGCATGAAGGTGTCGGAAACTGTCTTCTTCTCGATGACATCGGCGATCGTGTTGATCGCGTATTCGCCGTCCCAGATGGGTGATTGGAACAGGGTGCCGTACTGCGCGCCTGCGAGGACGTTGGCTTGTCCGAGTACGGTGTTTCCGCATCCGACGATGATCCGCGACGCCGGATCGATGCCACGGTTCTTCATGGCTTCGACGACGCCGGCCGCCATGGTGTCGTCTTGGGCATAGACGCCGTTGATCTGATCGCCGAATCGGGTGACGAGTTCCGAAGTGGCGGTGATCGCTTGTGCCTTGTCCCAGTTCGCGGGCTGCTCTCCGAGAATCTTGATACCCGGATACTTCGTTGCGAGCTGAGCTTTGAAGCCGTTGAGGCGATCGACCGCGGTGGAGTTACCGGACGTTCCCGCGATGACGATGATGTTTCCCTGGCCACCCATGCCGGTGTTGAGCAGGTCCGCGTCCAGGCGGCCCACCTCGTCGTTGGAGGGTCCCGAGTATGCGCGCACGAGTGACTTGTCGTCGGCTTTGACGTCGGAATTCGTGGAGGTGACCGGGATCCCGGCCTTCTCGGCCTTCAACAGACAAGGTCGCACGGAGGCGGCATCGGCCGGCCAGAGGATGATTCCGTCCGGCTTCTTGGCGATCGCTACGTCGCATTCCGATGCCTGCCTCGACGGGTCGTACTTGGAGTTGGTGATTTCGAGGTCGATTCCACGCTCCTCGGCTTGCTTACGCAGTGTGGCGACGTAAGTGGCGCCGTACGGCTGGTCGTTGCCCTGAGGCAGCAGCGCGACGACCTGGGGTGCGTCCGAGGCCGAGGAGGTGCCGCAGGCCGCGAGGGTTGCGGCGGCGACGGTGATGGTGAGCGCGACGCCTGCTGTGCGTACTGCCTTGTGCATTGCGTTTCTCCTGGTGTGAAAGACCCGGGCGGTGTTGCTGGAACGGCGGGGAGGGTGGCCCGAGGTGTGAGGGGCGATCAGAATCGCGGGTCGTTGTCGGGTTCTTGCCTGAGCCGGCCGACGAGGTCCTTGGCACGTTCACGGAGCAGTCGCAGTGATGCCGGATCAGTCGTGATCGCGATGAAGAGGACGACGCCGATGAGGATGTCCTTGATCTCGGGTGCGTAGCCGCCGAAGTCGAGGGTGATTTGAAGGATGCCGAGCGCGGAGGCACCGATGAGGGTCCCGACGATCGTCCCGCGGCCTCCGTTGAGGAGGATTCCGCCGACCACCGCTGCCGCAATGCCCACCAGAAGGACGGTCGAACCTGCAGTCGGGGTGGCCGAGGTCAGCTCGAGAGTATTGATGATGCCGGCCACCGAAGCCAGCAGGGCACACATGACGAACGAGGTGGTGAGCCGCCGTCGGACCGGCAGTCCGGCATCGACCGCAGCCTGGCGGTTTCCGCCGACGGCATAGAACTCGCGGCCGACCTTGGTGCGGGTCAGGAAGATGTGCAGGGCCGCGAACACCGCCATGAAGATCAGGATCCGGGGGGTGAAGCCCCAGAAGACCGGCTGGCCGAAACTGACTCCTGCATCGGTGTTCTCGATCGGGACCGGCTGCCCGGCTGTCAGCACGAAGGCGAGGCCACGTACCGCGAACATGGTCCCCAGCGTCGCGATGAACGAGTTGACCTTGAGGAAGACGACGAGAAACGCGTTGACCAGGCCGATTGCGAGGCCGAGGATCAGGGCGAGCGCGATGCCGACCCCCAGTGAGCTGTTCAGTGCGACTACCGCTCCGGAGGCCGCCAGGACGCTGCCGACGCTCAGGTCGAGTTCACCCTGCAAGATCACCAGGGTCAGACCCAGTGCGACCAATCCGTCCAGCGCGATGCGGGACAGGGTCACGTTGTAGGCGGTGAAGATGACCGGTTGTGTGATCAGCGCGTAGATCAGGACGACCGCGAGCAGGATGATGGCGCGTGTCTCGGTGCGCCGGGCGAAGAACGTCTTCGCGGGGAGTTTGTTCACACGGGCTTTGCCGAATGTGGTGGTCATCGGTTACCTACCTTGCGGGTCAGTGCATCGAGGGCGACGGCCGCGACGATGATGGTGCCCGTGACGAGTTGCTGCCAGGCGAACGAGAGGCCGAGGAGAACGAGGATGTTGGAGACGATCGCGATGAAGATGACACCGATCAGCGTGCGCTGAATGCTGCCCTTACCGCCGAAGAGGCTGTTGCCGCCGACGATGACCGCGGCGAGGGCGGAGAAGTCGAAGCCCGTCGACATGGTGGCGACCGATGTATTGGAGATGCTGGTCAACGCCCATCCTGCGACCACGCAGCACAGGGAGGACACGACGAAGGCTCCGGTGACCGTGAGTCCGCCGCGGACACCGGAGAAGCGGGCCGCCGCTCGGTTGGAGCCGAGTGACTTCAGGGAGAAGCCGAACACTGTGCGCGACAGCAGGAACCAGCCGATGACTGCCATCACGATCAACGAGCCGGCGACGAGGGGAAGGAAGCCGATGTGGGTGGTGCCGAACTTGTTGACCAGGCCACCGACCTCGCCGTAGTAGATGGCTCCGTTGGTCAGGTACGACAGCAGGCCGAGGGAGATGCCTCCGGTCGCGAGCGTGACCACCACGGCGTTAGCGCGCAGGGCGCCGACCGCGATGCCGTTCACGATTCCGACGAGGACGCAGATGGCGACGCCGAGGACCATTCCCATGCCCAGGTCGCCGACGCTGAGAAGCATCACGCCGGCGATCGCGACCTGGGCGACGACGGAAAGGTCGATGTAGTTGGCACTGATGACGACGAAGGTCATTCCGATCGCGACGATGCCGACCGGTGCAGCGCGGTGGAAGATGTCGACCACGTTCGAGGTGGTTGCGAATCCGTTGACGGACAGTGCGGCCACGAGGACGAGGGCGGCGGTGACGGCGAAGATGCCGTATTCGCCCATGGTCGACGCGACAGGCGCTTTCGACTTTTCGGGGGTCAGGACGCTCATACTGATTCTGTCTTCCTTCCAGCGGCCATCCGCATGACGGCACTGTCGGTGGCTTCGGCGCCGGGGAGAGTTCCGACGATCCGCCCGTCGCGCACGACGTGGATGGTGTCGGACAATTCGAGCAGTTCGGGCAGATCGGAGCTGACCATCAGCACTGCTGCGCCGTCGTCAGCCAGCTTGCGCACGAGGTCATGGATTTCCGCCTTCGCACCGACGTCGACTCCACGCGTGGGTTCGTCGAGGACCACGAGGCACGGATTGGTGGGCAGCCACTTTCCGATGACGATCTTCTGCTGGTTTCCGCCGCTGAACTGGCCGCCCTCGCGCCGAGGCAGGGCGGGGTGCATTCCGACCTGCCCGATGACGTCGTCTGCCAGCGCTGCGAGGGCTCGGAAGTTCAGTACTCCGAACTTGTTCAGCTTGCTGCGGGAGGGCAGAGCGATGTTGTCGGCCGCGGTCATGGTCAGGGCGAGTCCCTCGGTGCGACGTTCCTCGGGGACGTAGGCGACGCCGAGCCGAACCGACTGCTCGTAGGCGCGTAGTGCCTTCCACTTGCCCTCGCTCCGGAGCCGGACTTCGCCCCCGGTGCGCGGGTCGGCGCCGATGATGGCGCGGACGATCTCCGACCGGCCCGAACCGACCAGTCCACCGAGTCCGACGATCTCCCCCGCCCTGACGGTGAACGAGACGTCGTGGACCTTGTCGGCTCTGACGTTGCGCGCCGACAGCGTCACCGGTCCCGGGTCGAAGGTCCTGCGAGGCTTGTGGAGGTCGGCGGCGAGTTCGCGTCCGACCATCATGTCGACCAGTTCGTCACCCGTGGTGATCGACAGATCGGGGCGCCCGACCACGCGCCCGTCACGCAGCACCGTCGCACGTTCGCACAGCGACATGATTTCCGGGATGCGGTGCGAGATGTACATCAGCGCGATGCCCTGCTCGGACAGTCGCATCAGCAGGCCCAGAAGATGATCGGTCTCGGACGGGGTCAGTGTCGCCGTCGGTTCGTCGAGAATCAGCACTCGGGGCTTGCGGGCGACCGCGCGGGCGATCTCCACGAACTGCCGCGACGCGACGGACAGCCGACCCACCGGTTCGGTGACATCGAGTTCGACCCCGATCTCGGCGAGCGCATCTTTCGCGAACTGGCGCTGCGCGCTGCGTCGGACGAATCCGAACTGAGTCGGGCACTCGCCGAGATCGATGTTCTCGGCAACGCTCAGCTCGGGAACCAGGCTCAATTCCTGATGCACCAAGGCGATTCCGGCGCCAAGGGCCGAACGCGCGCCACCCTCGATGGAGGTTCCGCCGAGCGAGACCGAACCGGTGTCGGGGGCGAGCACTCCGGCGATGATGCGCATCAGTGTCGATTTTCCGGCACCGTTCTCACCCACCACCGCGTGCCGCTCGCCCGGCTGAAGTGCGATCGAGACATCGTCGAGGGCGAGGGCGCCGCCGAAGCGCTTGGATATGCCGGTCGCCTCGAGGATGTGCTGCGTCGTTGTCTGTGCTGTCATGTGGACCCTGATCTTTCGTACGGATCGACGTCAGTGCCGTGTTCGCAGATGACGTTCAGTTGTCGCCGTGATGTCGATTGAGGCGGCCGGTGCGCCCGCCTCCGGTGGAGGTGTCGCCGCTACCAGATCCGGCCGGGCGGGCAGAGGTTCCGTGACCTGCCCCGCTTGCACTGATTGGTCGGGCCCGCGAACTTCGTTCCGCAACACGGTCTCGACCGAATCGTCCTGGCAGATGTCAGACGTGGTTCCGCATGACGAGCGATCCCGCCTGACCAGAAGTCGCAATCGTTTACATCCCGATCTTCTGTCTGTTTACTGCGTAATTGCTTCACTGTAACGAACTCTTGCAATCCATTGCAGTCGTGATAATCATCACTGCCCACCGAGCGAATGTCAACCCCGGCGAGGGGGCGGGACGAGCCCACCGAACAGGCAGGGAGAAAATCGGCCCCGGCCTGCGCACGCGCGGGTCGGCGGCGACGCCGGACAGGGTTCGCGGCCGGCACTGTCCCACCGGCCGTGCGGCCGAGTGCGACCAGATCCCTCCTCGCCCCGTCCGGCGCCGGCGTCACCAGTCGATGGCGACGTACTTGGTCTCCATGAACTCGTGGATCCCCTCGCTGCCACCCTCACGGCCGAGGCCGCTGTGCTTGACACCGCCGAACGGTGCCGTCGGATCCGAAATGAATCCACGGTTGACCCCGACCATTCCGGCCTCGAGCGCCTCGGAGACGCGCAGTGCGCGTGCGAGGTCCGCGGTGAATACGTAGGAGGCCAGACCGAGCTGGGTGGCGTTGGCCAGGTCGAGCGCCTGCGCTTCGGTGTCGAACCGGACCAGCGGGGCAACCGGCCCGAAGATCTCGTGCTCGAGGATGGGGTTGTCCCCGTCGATGCCGGTGATCACGGTCGGCGGATAGAAGGCGCCCGGACCGGCCGCGGCTTCACCTCCGGTGGTCACGGTGGCGCCTGCCTCGACACTCTGGGCGACCAGACCGGTCGTCTCCTCGACGGCGGCAGCATTGATCATTGCGCCGACCTCCACCGAACGGTCCAGACCGCTGCCCAGCGAGAGCTCGGAGAGCGCCTTGGTCAGCCGGTCGGCGAACTCGTCGTAGATGCCGGATTGGACGTAGAAGCGGTTCGCCGCGATGCACGATTGTCCGCCGTTGCGCATCTTGGCCACCACGGCCCCCGCGACGGCCGTCTCCAGGTCCGCATCGTCGAATACGAGGAAGGGGGCGTTGCCACCGAGTTCCATGGAGACGCTGAGGATCTGCTCGGCCGCGTCGCGCAGCAGCGCGCGTCCGACCTCAGTGGAGCCGGTGAAGGACAGCTTGCGGGTGGCGGGATGGGCGAGCATGGCCTTGACCACCGCACCCGATCGGCGAGCGGGGAGGACGTTCACCACACCGGCCGGGACACCGGCGTCGGTCAGCACCTGCGCGACGGCCAACGCCGTCAGCGGGGTATCGGACGCGGGCTTGAGTACCACCGGGCAGCCGGCGGCCAGCGCGGGCGCGATCTTTCGGGTCGCCATCGCTGCGGGGAAGTTCCACGGCGTGACCAGCACGGCGGTGCCGATCGGCTGCTGCAGCGTCAGGATGCGCTTGTCGCCCTGCGGCGAGGTCTGCAGATGTCCGGCCACCCGCACGGCCTCCTCGGAGTACCAGCGGAAGAATTCGGCGGCGTACTTGACCTCACCGGCCGCGTCGGCCCAGGACTTGCCGTTCTCACGAACGATCAGTTCGGTGAACTCGTCGATGCGCGAGGTCATCAGCTCGAAGGCGCGCCGAAGGATCTCCGCGCGGGCACGGGGCGGGGTCGCCGCCCAGTCTCGGCCGGCCTCGTCGGCGGCGTCGACGGCCCGGCGCGCATCCTCCTCGGATCCGCTGGCCACGGTCGCAAGCACCTCGCCCGTGGCGGGATCGAGCACATCGAAGGTGCTGGTGTCGCTCGCGTCGCACCATTTCCCGCCGATGTAGAGCTGGTTGGGGACGTCGGCGAACGGACGTGGTTCGGTCATGGTGACTCCGATCGGTCGGAGTAGCCGGCGACTGTCGCGCACAGACGGCGACAACGTCGACAACTCGGTTTGCTTGCAGCGCCTCGGTCCGGGTGAACCGGCCGGCGAGCGTGACACGTCACGAATCTGCAATCGATTGCTACACGAAGCATAGGATTCGGCTCGTCAGCACGTCAAGGCTCGAATGGAGACCCGGGCGGCGACAAGCACTTGCGCCGGAAGCCGGACTGCGCAATGATACGGTTTCATTGTTGCAAACCATTGCAATTTGGCCGACGGAACAGAGACACCACTGCCGTCGGTTCCACTCCCACGACCCCGGTCCAGCGTGGCTTGCGGGAACGTGAGAGGCCGTCCGAGCAGAAGGGGGCGCATGTCCGAGGCAACTCTGAAGGATGTGGCCCGTGTGGCCGGAGTGCACGTGGGGACCGCATCCCGGGCCCTCGACCCCGAGCGATCCCACCTGGTCAACGAGGTCACCCGCAAGCGTGTCCAGGCGGCCTCGGAAAGCCTCGGGTACAAGGTCAATGTGATGGCGCGCGGCCTGCGCAAGGGGTCGAGCGGACTGATCGGCATGGTCGTGGCCGATGTGGGCAATCCGTTCTTGTCGCCACTTCTGCGGGGGATCGAGCAGGAACTCGGGCCGCGAGGCTTCATGACGGTGGTGGCGGAAACGCATGAGAAGTCGGAGAGTTTGCAGCAGATCTGTGAACAGCTGCTCGCTCGCCGCGTCGACGCCATCGTGATCGCCGCCGCGCACCTCGGTGACGAGCCGTTCATCCGGTCCCTGGAGGCGCTCGTGCCCGTGGTGCTCGCCGTGCGGCAGGTCGGTGGGACCGGCCACCACACCGTGACCCACGACGACGTTCTGGGTGCGCGGCTCGCGACGGCGCATCTGGTCGATCTGGGACACGACACGCTCGCTCAACTGCACGGCCCCGCGGATGTGTCGTCGTTCGTCGACCGTGCAGCAGGATTCCGGCAGGTCGTCTCGGAGCGTGGGTGCCGAGACGTCTCACTCACCGAGGTGGCGGCGAAGCCGACCGTGGCCGAGGGGAAACGGCTCACCGGGCTGCTGCTCGGGCGGGCCGCCATCAGGCCGACCGCCATTTTCGCCCACAACGACCTGATGGCGGTCGGCGCCGTCGAGGCACTGACCGAGGCGGGTCTGTCCTGCCCCGAGGACGTCTCGGTGATCGGCTACAACGACTCCCCGATGACCGCCCACCTCGAGCCGGCTCTGTCGACGGTCCGGCTTCCCAGTCATGCACTCGGCAGGCAGGCCGCCGCGCGCGTGCTTGCCCAACTCGGTGGGCAGGAGCCTGCCTCGACGCTGCAACTGCAGCCCGATCTGGTGTTGCGGAGTTCGACCGCCGGGCGCCGGGGCGTTCTGTCGACCACCGCCTGAACTGCCCGGTCCCCGGAACGCAGCCGTAGGGAAAGAGCACCCCGCCGGAATTACCCGGCCGCGACATCGAAGACATATTTCTCGGTCGATCCCCCGCTGACCTCCCGGTACGTGTCGATCGCCGCGGCGAGGGGCCGCACGACCACCTCGCCGGGAGCCGGCAGCGCGCCGGTCTCGAACGAGACTCGCAACGAGTCGAGGGTGTCGGCGCACGTGATCGTGTCGGTCAGAAGGGAATTGACCCCGACGATGTTCGCCCCGCGGCGGTACAGCTCGCGGAGAGGGATCCGCTCGAATCCGTCGTCGGGCGCGGCGATGACGGCGATCCGGCCGCCGACCGCGATCGCGGAGATCGCAGCCGACAGCCGATACCCGGTGGTATCGAACACCACTTCTGCCCCACCGGGGAAGTGGTCACGGACCGCGCCGGCGACGTGCGT
Organism: Rhodococcus sp. NCIMB 12038; assembly: GCF_002165735.1. Classification (NCBI taxonomy): domain Bacteria; kingdom Bacillati; phylum Actinomycetota; class Actinomycetes; order Mycobacteriales; family Nocardiaceae; genus Rhodococcus; species Rhodococcus sp. NCIMB 12038. Next base: position 121,825 of record NZ_NHML01000016.1, on the reverse strand, counting down.
CCGCTCGCCCAGCATGATGGCGGGAAGGCCGCGGGCGGTGAGCGTATCGAGGTGGCGCTCGCGGCGCACCGCGACCACCGGTCGGGCGCCCCGGGAGGCGGCCAGGGCGAGCGCGGCCCGGGCGACGGAACCGAAACCGATGATGAGCACCGACGTGCCCGACCGGACCCCGGCACGGTCGAGCGCTTCGAGCGCGGTCAGATACGGGACACCGCATCCGGCGGCCGCGGCGAAGGACAGATTGTTCGGTTTGCACGAGACTCCGCGGGCGGGCAGGGTCACGAATTCTGCATGGGTGCCGTCTCGGGTGAACCCGAGTTCCCTGCCGCTTCCCCACACCTCGCGCCCGAGGAGGTGCTCGGGCCCCTCGACCACGACACCGGCGAAGTCCCGCCCGGGTGTGCGGGGCAGGGTGGTGCTCGAGAATCCACCCAGCACATTCTTGACGTCGCTCGGATTGAGGCTCGCGGCGTGGATGCGGACACGCACTTCGTCCGAGGCCGGTTCCGGTACGGGGACCTCGTCGTACACGAGCGAGTCGAGCGTGCCGGTTCGGGCAAGTCGCAGTGCCTTCATGGGTTCCTTCGATTCGGCAGGGCACAGGGGTGGCCCCGCGCGGGCGGCCGGACCGAAGAACTGATCGATCCGGCCGCGTCCGGTCGTGCTGCGGTGTGGCCTACAACAGGATCCGCATCGGCGACTCGATGATGCCGATGAACTCTCGCATCCATTCGGCTGCGGTGGAGCCGTCGATCGGCCGGTGGTCGACGGACAGCGTCACGTGCATCACTGTGGCGACTGCGAGTTGACCGTCGGTGACGACCGGTTCCTGACGAGCCGCGCCCACCGCGAGGATCGCCGACTGCGGCGGATTGATGATGGCCGCGAATTCCTCGGTGCCGTACATGCCGAGATTCGAGATGCTCAGCGAACCGCCCTCGAGTTCCGCCTGGCGTAGCTTGCCGTCCCGGGCCCTCGTCGCCAGATCCTTCGTCCCCGCCGCGATCGCGGAGATGCTGCGCTGTCCGGCGTTTCGCACCACCGGTGTGACCAGGCCGCGTTCGGAAGCAACGGCCACGGAGATGTCGACCGTGTCGAACGTGCGGATCGCGTCCTGAGTCCACACCACGTTCATCGCCGGAACAGCGGTGTGGGCCTGGGCGGCGGCCTTGATCACCAGGTCGTTGACGGAGACCTTGGTGGTGCCAGCCTCGTTCAGTTCCGCGCGCAGCGCCAGGAGTCGATCGACGCGAGCACTACCGCGCACGTAGAAGTGCGGAGCGGTCTGCTTGCTTTCGGTCAGCCGCGACGCGATCGCCTTACGGATCCGTGAATGCGGCTCCTCGGTATAACCGGTCGCCCCCGGCGGCGTCGCGGCCGCGACGTCGGGAACATCCTTCTCGGCAGTTTCGGTGCGGACCGGCTGCGAGACGGGTGCGGTGCCGTTGCCGTTGCGATGTGTTCCGTCGATCAGTGCGACGATGTCCCGCTTGACGATTCGACCCTGCGGGCCCGATCCCACGATGCCGGTCAGGTCGAGGTCCCCCTCGCGCGCCAGCCGGCGCACGAGAGGCGTGATGAACCGTCGAGGCTGTTCCGGATCGGCGGCGCCCGCCGTCGAGGCACCGAGCGTGCCGGCCGGAGCCTCCGGCGACGCGTCAGCGGGGACGGCGAAGGACTCTTCGGCCTGCACTCCCAGTTCTTGCAGCGTCTTGTCGAGGTCGGTGACCGTTTCACCCGGATTTCCCGTCAAGGCGATCGGGGCGCCGACTTCGACCGAGGTGCCCGGGTCGACGAGATACTTGATGATGACGCCGGCGGTGTCGGCTTCGATGTCGACGGCGGCCTTGTCGGTTTCCACGGTGGCGATCGCGTCGGCCTGCGCGTACGGGGTGTTCTCCGGTATCTGCCATTCCGCGAGGATCGCCTCGGTCGAATCGGCAGCCACACCGGGCATGCGGAGCAATGTGGGCATGTCTCAGGACTCCAGGATTTCGGTCAGCTTGGCGGTGACCTCGTCGGACTGTGCGATGGCGGCGCGTTCGAGGACCTTGCTGATGGACGGTGAGGCTTCTCCGCCGGTGACTCGTTCGATGGGGTGATCGAGCCAGTCGAAGAATCGCCGCTGGATCTCGTCGGCCAGCCAGGTGCCGTAGGACGTTCCGATCGCGCCCTGCTCGGCGATGACGATCCGGTTGGTCTTCTTGACGCTGGTCTCGATGGTGTCCCAGTCGATGCTGGCGCGGTCGAGCCAGCGGAGGTCGATGACGTCGGCGTCGAATCCGTTCTCGTCGACGGAGTCGAGGACGTACTTGGTCATGGCGAGGTAGGTGATCACGGTGACCGCGGATCCTTCGCGGCGCAGTGCGGCCTTGCCGATGGGCAGCAGGTAGTCGAAGTCGTCGACCGGCGCTTCGCCCTTGGCGTTGTACAGGTCGACGTGCTCGAGGACGACCACGGGATCCTTGCAGCGCAGCGCGGTGTTCATCAGGCCGACGTAGTCGAACGGGGTGGACGGGGCCACGATGCGCCAGCCGGGGGCGGTTGCGAAGATGCCCGCCGGATCCATCGAGTGCTGGGAGCCGTACCCGGTGCCCATCGCGACCTTGCTGCGCAGCACGAACGGCACGTCGTTTTCGCCGCCGAACATGTGTCGTGCCTTGCCGATCTGGTTGAACAGCTGGTCGGCGGCCACCCACATGAAGTCGGCGTACATGAATTCGACGATCGGCTTGTAGCGTCCGTCCAGGGCCATTCCGCCGCCGAGTCCGGTGAAGGCGTTCTCGCTGATCGGTGTTCCGAGGATCCGGTCGGGGAACTTCTCGGCCAGGCCGCGGGTGGCTCCGTTCGTACCGCCGTTGAGGCGGTGGATGTCCTCACCCATGATCACCACGGAGGGATCGGTCTCCATCTGGTGTCCGAGGACGCCGGCGATGGATTCGACGAACTTCGATTCCGTGATCTCGCCGCCGAAGGTGTCACGGTCGACGAACTGGACCCCGTCGAACTCGGAGAGGTCACCGCGGACGCCGACGTCCCGGAAGTCGGGGTCGGGCCACTCGTCGGGTTTGATGCGGCGCTGACCGGGCTTGCCGCCGGGCAGCGGCTCGAGGATGAGGGCCCCGAGTTCGGCCATGACCGCCTTCGCTCGGACCGAGACCTGCTCGATCTGTTCGGCGTCGAGGATTCCCCGGCGCTGCAGATGGCCGGCGAGCTGCTCGATGGGATCGCGGTGGCGGTAGGCCTTCTCCTCGTCCTTGCTGCGGTACCCGAAGGCACTGCCGGGGAAGGCGCCGTTCTGATGGAAGTAGCGGTAGACGTCGACCTCGATCATGGTCGGGCCCTTGCCGGTGCGCATGTGCTCGAGGGCTTCGTTCATGGCGGTGTGGACGGCGAGCACATCCATGCCGTCGACCTTCCAGCTGGGAATGTTGAACCCCAGGCCGCGCGCAGAGAGGCGAGGTTCGGCGGTCGCCTCCTCGACGTTGGTCGAGACCGCGTAGCGGTTGTTCTCGATGAAGAAGCAGATCGGAAGCTTCCACGCGGCGGCGAGGTTGAACGTCTCCAGCGTCGACCCGATGTTGATCGCGCCGTCGCCGAAGTAGGTCACGGCCACCGCGTCGGTGCCCGCATGGCGGTGCGCCCAGGCGTAGCCGGCGGCCAGCGGTACTCCACCGCCGACGATCGCGTTGGTGCCGATCGCGCCGGCTTCTTCCCACTGCAGGTGCATGGATCCACCGCGGCCGTGGCCGAATCCGCGGGAGAGTCCGCAGATCTCGGCGAGGCTGCGCAGCAGAACCGTGCGGATGTCGTCGGTGAGGTCCTCTCGCGGGTCGATTCCCTTCGGGGCGACGTGGTGCAGCGCTTTGGCCAGGAACTGGTGGTGCCCGCGATGGGATCCATTGACCGAGTCGTCGGAGGTCAGCGGAAGGACGGATCCCACCGCGCCGCCCTCCTGCCCGATGCTCGAGTGCGCCGGGCCGTGGATCAGGCCCTGTCCGGCCAGGTCCAGGACGTATTCCTCGAAGACCCGGATCAGGGTCAGGTGGCTGAGCATGTTTTCGAGCAGTTCGGGTGCGGCGGCATCCCAGTCGTCGATGGTCGTGGCGACCTCGACCCACGGGGACGCGGGTTCCAGGGGGGTATGGGTGCTCATGAAGTCTCCAAGCAGATTGAGTCGGCTGTCACACCCTAACCCGAAAATGGATCCAAAGCTAGAACTTGTCCTGGATCAAATGCGGAGTAGTCTGCCAATTGCATCAACAATGGCGCCATTATTGAAGTTGGAGTGACAGACGATGACCACCACGAGTGCAGGTCTTCCCGGAGTGCAGCGACTCGACCACGTCGGAATCACGGTTCCCGACCTCGACGAGGCGAGGCGATTCTTCGTCGACGTACTCGGGTGCGAGTACATGTACACCCTCGGCCCCTACCTGGACGAGGAAGGAAACTGGATGCACGAGCACCTGAACGTGCATCCCCGCGCGGTGATGAACCAGCTGCACTTCTTCCGATGCGGCGGAGCAGCGGTGTTCGAGGTCTTCGAATACAGCGCCCCCGACCAGGACACCACCCCTCCGCGCAACAGCGACGTCGGTGGGCACCACGTTGCCCTGTACGTCGACGACCTGGACAAAGCCGTCGAGTACCTGCGCGAGAACAACGTCACCGTGCTGGGCGAACCCACCGTCAGCAAGGGGCCCAGCGAGGGCCAGCGCTGGGTCTACTTCCTCGCTCCGTGGGGCATGCAGTTCGAGCTAGTGTCGTATCCGAACGGCAAAGCATTCGATCGTCAGAACTGAAGGCAGAAGACACGAACGTGTTGAAAGAAGAACCGGCCCCGGCGAGCGGCGGCGAAGCGGCCAGCGAACGCGTCGCGAAGCACCTGCGCGCGCAAATTCTCAGTGGCGCAATCGGTCCCGGTGAACGAATTCGACAAGAGGACATTGCCGAACAGTTCGGACTCAGCCGCCTACCGGTCCGCGAGGCCCTGCGCATGCTCGAAACCGAGGGGCTCACCGAACTGCAGGCCAACAAGGGTGCACGGGTACCTCACCTGAGCATGAGCGAAGTCGATGTCATCTATCGCATGCGGGAGTCCCTCGAGCCGCTGGCGCTCGGAGAGAGTCTTCCGCTGCTCGATACCGCCGACATCGAACGCCTCGGTTCGATCCAGAGCCGGATCGAGGCCAACACCGACATTCAGGGGTTCCTCGACCTCGATCGAGAATTTCATCTACTCAGCTACTCCGGATGCACGGTCGAACCACTGTCGTCGTACGTCGTCCGGTTGTGGAACACCACCCAGCACTACCGGCGGGCGTTCATCGCCCTGTCCGGGCCCGGGCGGATGTGGATCGTCAATGCCGAGCACCAGTTGCTTCTCGACGCCATCGTCCGCCGTGACGTCGTCGACGCGGGGAACATCCTGCGCGGACACATCCGCCGAACCCGAATCGAACTAGCCCAACATCCAGACATCTTCGGACCCGGAAAGTAAACCTCGCGCGCTTCTGAACACGCTCGCGCACAACGGTATCCGATACACATTCATGGGAGATCTGTATGCCTTCACACTATGACGTCGTTGTCCTCGGAGCCGGTCCCGGTGGGTACGTCGCTGCTATCCGCGCGGCACAACTCGGACTGAGCACTGCCATCATCGAGCAGAAGTACTGGGGCGGTGTGTGCCTGAACGTGGGCTGCATCCCCTCGAAGGCTCTTCTCCGCAATGCCGAACTTGCGCATCTCTTCACGAAAGAGGCCAAGCTGTTCGGTATCTCGGGTGAGGCGTCCTTCGACTTCGGCGCCGCGTTCGACCGCAGCCGCAAGGTTGCCGAGGGCCGCGTCAAGGGCATCCACTTCCTGATGAAGAAGAACAAGATCCCCGAGTACGACGGCAAGGGCACCTTCACCGACGCCAACACCATCGAGGTCGCGCTCACCAAGGGNGGCACCGAGACGATCACGTTCGACAACGCGATCATCGCCACCGGCAGCACCACCAAGCTGCTGCCCGGCACCGAGCTGAGCACCAACGTCGTCACCTACGAAGAGCAGATCATGACCCGGGAGCTGCCCGGATCGATCCTCATCGTCGGNGCCGGCGCGATCGGCATGGAGTTCGGGTACGTGTTGAAGAACTACGGNGTCGANGTCACCATCGTCGAGTTCCTCGACCGTGCGCTGCCCAACGAGGACGCCGACGTCTCCAAGGAGATCGAGAAGCAGTACAAGAAGCTCGGCGTCAAGGTGATCACCGGCGCNGCCGTGCAGAGCATCGACGACGACGGCTCCAAGGTCACCGTCTCGATCAAGAACAACAAGTCCGGNGAGACCGAGACGGTCGTCGTCGACAAGGTGATGCAGTCCGTCGGGTTCGCCCCCCGCGTCGAGGGCTTCGGNCTCGAGACGACCGGTGTGCAGCTCACCGACCGCGGCGCCATCGGCATCACCGACACCATGCAGACGTCGGTGCCGCACATCTACGCCATCGGTGACGTCACNATGAAGNTGCAGCTCGCGCACGTCGCCGAGGCGCAGGCCGTGGTCGCCGCCGAGACGATCGCCGGCGCCGAGACGCTACCGATCGACGACTACCGGATGATGCCGCGTGCCACGTTCTGCCAGCCGCAGGTCGCCAGCTTCGGTCTGACCGAGCAGCAGGCCANNGACGAGGGCTACGACNTCAAGGTCGCGACGTTCCCCTTCGCCGCCAACGGCAAGGCCCACGGCCTCGGCGATGCCACCGGCTTCGTCAAGCTGATCGCCGACACCAAGTACGGCGAGCTGATCGGTGGCCACCTCATCGGCCCCGACGTCTCCGAGCTGCTGCCCGAGCTGACCCTCGCGCAGAAGTGGGACCTCACGGTCAACGAGCTGGCCCGCAACGTGCACACCCACCCCACGCTCAGCGAAGCCCTGCAGGAGGCCATCCACGGTCTCGCCGGGCACATGATCAACTTCTGACCCGAACACCGGCGAGGGCCCGCACAGTCTCTGTGCGGGCCCTTGTCGTTTCGGGCCGGATCGGTTCCGCGATCCGATGGCGAACTGCCCGCCGCGATGGCATCGTGGGGAAGATGACCATGCCGGACAGCACGCCAGAAGGATCCGACGGCGAGTACAGCCTGGACGAAGAGGACCAGCTGCAGCCGGAGGACACGTTGGTCGACCGAGGGGTGGACGACGTTCTCGACGAAGGGTATTCGCCTCCGGAGAAGCCGCTCGGGCTCGACGCGTTCGGAACGACGGCCGCCGAGCAGCGCGAAGGCGAGACCCTCGATCAGCGGCTCGCCGAGGAGGAACCGGATCCGGCGTTCGAGGAGGACGAGAATGCGGAGATCCTCGACGACAACGAGGTCGGACGGCAGCGTTCGGGCAGGCTTCTCGCCGAGGACGAGGGTGTGGGGGAGGACGAGGAGAAGGATCTCGTAGCCTTCGACATCGGAATCGACGGGGGAGCGGCATCGGCCGAGGAGGCCGCGGTCCACATCGTCGACGAAGAGTCCGATCTCGACGACCTCAGCTGACGCCGCGACCGGCGTCGTACTTTTCCTGCGCTGCCAGAACGTCGGGTACGCGCGCCTCGACCAGTTCGATCAGTTCGATCAGGCGTGAACCGACCTCGGCGCCGAGCGGCGTGAGGCTGTATTCGACCTTCGGCGGGATGGCCTCGAGCACGTCGCGGACGACGAGGCCGTCCCGTTCGAGTGCCTGCAGTGTCTGCGACAGCATGCGTTCGCTGACGCCGTCGACGCGTCGGCGGAGTGCGCTGAATCGATAGTTGCCTTCCGTCAGTGCCGCGAGCGCGAGCACACCCCAGCGGCCGGTGATGGTCTGCAGGGTCTCGCGCGACGCGCAGTTGCGTGCGAAGACGTCCGCTTCGAGGGTGCGGTCTTCACTTTCCTGTGCTGGGTGCGCGGGCTCGGACATGCGTCCAGTGTATCCCACGAAGGGGAAGCACTTACTCAAACATTTGCACTTACGAAAAATTAGTGCATTATGGAAAGTGAGCTTGAACAGTCAACTCGCACCACTACGCGCTAGGAGTTCGTCATGACCATCGCCGTCACAGGAGCAACCGGACACCTCGGCAGGCTCGTCGTCGAGGCACTGCTCGACAAGGGAACGCCCGCCGCCGACATCGTCGCCGTCGTCCGCACCCCGGCCAAGGCCGCAGACCTCGCGGACAGGGGAGTTGAGGTCCGGCAGGCCGACTACAGCGATCGCGCCGCGCTCGAGACCGCATTCGCCGGCGTCGACAAGCTGCTGCTCGTCTCCGGCAGCGAGGTAGGACAGCGGGTTGCCCAGCACGCCAACGTGATCGACGCCGCGAAGGCGGCCGGGGTCGGCTTTGTCGCCTACACCAGCGTCCTCGACGCGCAGAACAGCACGATCGGGCTGGCCGTGGAACACCGCGCCACCGAGGATCGGCTGGCGCAGTCCGGGATCGACTTCGCGCTACTCCGCAACGGCTGGTACTGGGAGAACTACCTCGGCAGCATTCCCGCGGCGGGCGAGACCGGTGCGCTGTTCGGCAGCGCCGGGACCGGTGTCGTCGCGGCTGCCGCCCGCAAGGACTACGCCGAGGCCGCCGCCGCCGTCCTGCTCGCCGACGGACAGGCGGGCAAGGTCTACGAACTCGGTGGCGACGAGCGCCTGACGTACGGCGAACTCGCGGACGTCATTTCCTCCGTCATCGGAAAGCCGGTGTCGTACAAGGACCTTCCGCAGGACGAGTACGCCGCCGCGCTCGAGGGTGCCGGCCTGCCCGCACCGATCGCGAGCATGCTCGCCGATTCCGATGCGGGCGTGGCCGTCGGCGCTCTGGACACCGAGAGCGGCGATCTGCAGAGGCTGATCGGCCGCAACTCGACCCCTGCCGCCACCGTCCTCGCCGTGAGTACTTCTTAACCGCCCGACGTTAATAAGTACTCACGGGCGCGAAGCGGCATAGGCGACCCAGCTCCCGAACTCGGTGATGTCCGTGGCCCCGTCGACCGCGTCGTGGGTGCAGCTGAAGCCCACCACGGCGCGGCCGTCGGACAATTCGACGCTCGTCAGGGCCATCGGGGCGGGCAGCGCCGCGAGGAAGCTGCCCAGCCCCGCGGCGGACACGCGGAACAGTTCCCCGGAAATCGGGGAGCCCGCGCCGGGACCGCGGCGGACGAGGCCCGGTTTGGGCGGGGTGGTGGCGAGCGCGGTGAGCCGGTACGCGTCCGTGGTGGTGACGGTGCCGACGAAGCGTGCCCCGATGTCCTCGAGTTGGAAGTGCAGCGGCTGCCCGCGTAGGTGCGCGCCGAACACGGCCAGTTCCACCCCCTCCTCGACGAGGGTGGGTGCGGGCGCGCCGAGGAGCCGGGCGGCGAGGTCGACGGCCACCTGATCGGCGAACGCCGGCACCACGAACATGACTCCGAACGGGTCGCCGGCGGCGGTCGGCGCGCCTGGGACGGCGACCGCCGCCATGTCGAGCAGGTTGCAGAAGTTCGTGTACGTGCCCATCCGCCGGTTGATGCCGATCGGATCCGCCTGCACGGCAGCGATGGTCGGATGTTCGGTGGTGGTGGGCAGCAGGAGCCCGTCGAAACCGGCCAGCAGATCCCGCGTCTGCGCCTTGACGCGGGTGAGCGTGTCGAGGTCGGCGGCGAACTCGTGGCCCGCGGGCTTGCGCGCCGACTCGACGATGGCGGTGACCACCGGATCGGCACCCGCAGGCGCCGTGTCGAGGAATTGCCCGACGGCGGTGTACCGCTCGGCGACGACGGCACCGTCGTACAGCAACCGGGCGGCGTCGAGGAGTGGGGAGATGTCGACCGACTCGACGGCGAACCCGCGGTCCGTCAGCGACGCGACCGTGTCGGCGAACGCCGCGCGGTACTCCGGCGTCAGCAGGGCGAGGTTCGCTTCCGTGGGAATCGCGACGCGTGCGTGCGCGGGCGCGGCGAGCCTGACGTCGGACGGCCATGCGCGGCTGCGCGGGTCCGCCGCCGCGGGCCCCGACATGATGCGGGCGGCGGTCACGGCCGTGTCGAGTTCGGTGGCGAAGACGGTGACGCAGTCGTAGTCGACGCACGCGGGAACGACGCCGTCGGCGGGGATGACGCCGAGCGTCGCCTTGATCCCGACGAGACCGTTGAACGCCGCCGGCACCCGGCCGGATCCCGCTGTGTCGGTGCCGATTCCGATGTCGGCGATGCCGAGGGCGACGGCGACGGCGGAACCCGAACTGGATCCGCCCGACACACGTTCGGGGTCCCACGAGCACCGGACGGCGCCGTACGGACTGCGTGTCCCGACCAGTCCGGTCGCGAACTGGTCGAGGTTCGTCTTCCCCAGTACGACGGCGCCCTGGTCGACCAGGCGGCGCACGGAAGTCGCGGTGACGTCGGGGAGATAGGCGAACTCGGGGCACGCGGCCGACGTCGGGAGCCCGGCGACGTCGATGTTGTCCTTGACCGCCACGACCTTCCCGGCCAGGGGCAGGTGCTCGCCTGCATCGAGGCGGGCCTGCACGGCAATGGCATCGGCGTGGACGTCCTCGGCGGGCCGGAGGGTGATCCACACCTCCGGGCGGTCCACCTCGGCGATCCGCCGGAAGACGTCCTCGACCCGGGCGGTGGGGGACAGGGCGGTGTGTCCGCGGTTCACGGCATCGACAGTCATCAGTTTTCTGCTCCAATCACGACGAGAGGGGTGCCCGGTTCGACGATCGCGCCCGGTGACACGAGGACTTCGAGGACGGTGCCCGGCGAGGTGAACGCGACCGGCATCTCGAGTTTCATCGCCTCGAGCACCACGGCGTTCTGGCCCGCGTCGACGCGTTGCCCGGCCTCGACCTCGACACGCCACACGCTTCCGACCATCGGCGCCTCGACGACGACGGCGCCCGGCGGGAGGTCACCGCGCGCGGACGACTCGGGTGCGGGGGCCTGTTCGACACGGTCGAATTCGCCCGACGCACGCCACGCCGCCTTCTCGGTGTCGAACGCCGCGGACTGTCGGGCGTCGAACGCGGCGATGGATTCGGCGTTGTCCTGCAGGAACTTCAGATGGTCGGCGAACGGGAACGTGCTCTCGGAGATCTCCGCGTCGAACCGCCCGGCCACCGCCTGCGCGCGGTACTCGAGCAACTGCTCCGGGGTGACGGGTTCCCACACGATGCGGTCGAAGAACCGGAACATCCAGGGTTTGCCCTCGTCGAACGGGCGGTGCTGCCGGTACCCCGACCAGATCGGGACGGTGCGCCCGATCAGCTGGTAGCCGCCCGGCGACTCCATCCCGTAGACGCACAGGTACTTGCCGCCGATCCCGACGGCGTCGGACGGGGTCCACGTGCGGGCGGGGTTGTACTTGGTGGTGACCAGGCGGTGCCGCGGGTCGAGGGGCACGGCCAGTGGCGCGCCGAGGTAGACGTCGCCGAGTCCCAGGACCAGGTATTCGGCGTCGAACACGGCGTCCCGGACGTCGTCGATGCTGTCCAATCCGTTGATCCGCCGGATGAATTCGGTGTTCGACGGCAGCCACGGCGCCTCGTCGCGAACCCCGCTGCGGTAGCGGTCGATGGCCTCGGCGATGGACGGGTCGTCGAACGACAACGGCAACCGGACCGTGCGACTCGGAACCACCAGATCGTGCGTGGCAGGCAGCAGTTCCTCGATGTCCTGGAGGATGTCCAGCAGCCTTCCGGCCGGGAGGCGGTCGGCGTCGAAGTGCAGGTGCAGCGAACGGACGCCCGGGGTGACGTCGACGATGCCCGGGACGCGGCGCCGGACGAGCGCCTCCGACAGTGCGTGGACGCGCATGCGGAGCCCGAGGTCGAGTTCTTGGTCCCCGTATTCGACGAGGATGTTGTCGTCGCCGGCGCGCAGGTACGCGACCTCCGGTCGGTCCAGGATCGGCGCGATGCGGTGCAGCACTCCGCCGTCGCTGTGCGCCGACCGGGTCGCCGCGGGCGGAACATCCAGTCTGCGACCCGTATCCGATGCCCGCAGCGCGTGTGCACCGTGGTCGGAGATGGCGACGAACCGCACGCCGTCGCCGGGCCGGATCTGCCCGAGCTTCCACCGGTGGGCCTTGGCCACGGTGAGGGGGCACGCGAAACCGCCGAGGCTGGGGCCGTCGGGGCCGAGCAGAATCGGAGTGTCGCCGGAGACGTTGAGGGCTCCGACGCTGTACGGGTTGTCGTGCAGGTTCGACGGGTGCAGTCCGGCGTCGCCGCCGTCGGTCCTCGACCACGCCGGTTTGGGGCCGTCGAGTCGGAGTCCGGTCCGGTTCGCGTGGGTCTGGACCTTCCAGGTGGTGTCGTAGAACTGCGCCATGTCGGAATCGGTGAAATAGGCGGGCGCGGGCTGCGGTCCCTCGGTGACGGCCAGATGCCACACGTGCGTGAACTCCGGGATCGAGTCTTCCGGGACGGGATGCGGCGCGTCGAGACCCGTCGTGTTATCGAACAGCGAGTCGTCGAACAGGCCCAGCACGTCGCCCGTGGCGACGGCCTTGCCCGTGATGCCGCCGAACCCGCCGAGCGTGAATGTGGCTGCGCTGCCGTGATACAGCGGGGCGTCGATCCCGCCCCGGAACGCGACGTACGTGCGCAGGCCGGTGTCCGGCGGAGTGCCGACGTCGAGTACGGACCCGGCAGGCACTTCCACCGGGTGCCACAGGGGGATCGGCTCGTCGTCGAGGGTGACCGGAGCGTCGGCGCCGCCCACGCAGATCACGGTGGCGTCCGAGAACACGAGCCGCGGCCCCTGCAGGGTGCATTCGAGCCCCGGTGCGCCGGGCGGATTGCCGACCGCCGTGTTGACCAGCTGGAACGACAGGTCGTCCATCGGCCCGGACGGGGGAATTCCGACCTCCCACAACCCGATTCGGCCGGGGTGGTCCTGCACGGTGGTCATCGTTCCCGCGCGGAGAACGTCGACGCGGCGGCCGGTGGGCCGCAGATCGGCCAGCGACTGCGTGGTGTGCTCGGCGTCCAGGACGGTGTCGGCGACGCAGATCCGCCGGAGCTGGGGCAGGTTGGTCTGGATCCCGTAGATGTGGGTGTCGGCGAGCGCCTCTGCGAGGGCGGCGAACGCTGCCGTGCGCCGGTGCCCGCGGGTGACCACCTTCGCCAGCATCGGGTCGTAATAGGCGCTCACCTCGGTGCCCGTGTCGACCCACGTCTCCACCCGCGTGTGAGCCGGGAACTCCACACCCGTGAGGCGTCCGGCGCTGGGGCGGTAGTCGTGGCCGGGGTCCTCGGCGTAGATGCGGGCCTCGACGGCAGTTCCCCTGATTTCGGGTCCGGAGTCGGGCAGCCCGTCCAGCATGGAACCGTCGCCGCGGGCGAGCCTCAGCATCCACTCGACGAGATCGACGCCGGTGACCTCCTCGGTCACCGGGTGCTCGACCTGCAGTCGGGTGTTCATCTCGAGGAACGAGGCCTCACCGCGGTCCACGTCGTAGACGAACTCGACGGTTCCGGCCGACCGGTAGTTCACCGAGGACGCGAGACCACGGGACGCGCTCAGGAGTTGCTCCACCACCTCGTCGGAGAGTCCGGGCGCCGGAGCCTCCTCGACCACCTTCTGGTTGCGGCGCTGCAGCGAGCAGTCGCGGGTGCCGAGGCTGAGCGTGCGGCCGCGGCCGTCGCCGAACACCTGTACCTCGATGTGCCGGGCGCGGGCCACGAACCGTTCCAGGAACACCCCCGAGGAGGAGAAGTTGGCTTGGGCGAGGCGCTGGACGCGGTCGTAGGCTTCGCGGAGTTCCGCGGCGTCGAAGCACGCCTGCATCCCGATGCCGCCACCGCCGCCGACCGCCTTGATCATCACCGGATAGCCGATGTCGGAGGCCGCGGTCAGGGCGGCGTCGGCCGAGTCGAGGAGCCCGCTGCCCGCGACGAGCGGGACGCCCACGGCGCGAGCGGCCTCGCGTGCGGTGTGCTTGTTGCCGAAGGTGCGCAACTGTTCGGGGGTGGGACCGACGAACGCGATGCCCGCGGATTCCGCGGCCGCGGCGAACGCGTCGTTCTCCGACAGGAACCCGTACCCGGGATGAATCGCGCCTGCGCCCGTGGCGAGTGCGGCCTCCACGACGGCGTCGGCCCGCAGATACGACTCGTGGGCGGGAGCCGGGCCCAGCCGGACGGCCACGTCGGCCATCTCGACGTGTGCAGCCGCGGAATCGGCGTCGGAGTACACCGCGACCGTCTTCAGTCCGAGGAGGTGCGCGGTTCGCATGATGCGGCAGGCGATTTCGCCCCGGTTCGCGACGAGCAACGTGTCGAAGGAGTACTCGATCGGCGGCGTATTCATCCCTGTGGACATGGTTGTATACGCTAAGGACGAGGTGTTTCACCGAGATTTCTCGAAGTAAAGCGTGGGTTAGTAACACCTCTCACGGTGTCGAGGGCTGCACCGGGGGGACGAAGTCGAATGTGGTGCCGAGCAGCCACACCAGCAGCAGGACCACCGGCAGGTGGAACATGAACTGCAGGAACGTGAATCCCACCAGATCGCGCGCCCGGAGCCCCAGCACCGCGAGCAGCGGCAGCATGAAGAACGGGTTGATCAGGTTCGGCAGCGCCTCGGCGACGTTGTACACCTGGACCGTCCAGCCCAGGTTCATCTGGACGTCGGTGGCCGACTGCATGACGTACGGCGCCTCGACCAGCCATTTTCCGCCGCCGGACGGCACGAACAGGCCCAGTACGACGGTGTAGAGGGCGATGACGACGGTGAACGCTCCGCCGCTGCCGATGTTCGTGAAGAACTCGGCCAGGTGCTCCGAGATGGTGAGGCCATTTCTGCCCTCGGCCTTGGTGAGGATCGCGGCCATCGCGGCGTACAGCGGGAACTGGACCAGGATGCCTGCCGTGGCCGGGACGGCCAGGGCGACGGCCTGCAGAAATTTGCGCGGCGTCCCGTGCAGCACCAGCCCCAGCATGAGGAAGACCAGCAGGTACCCGTTGAGGCTGCTGACGACGGTGAGCAGGGGTTTGGTCGCCAGTTGGGAGATGAGCCATCCCAACGTCATCAGACCGGCGAGTATCGGCAGGATCCGGCTGTACTCGAGCCATTCCCCCGGACGCGATCGGGGCGGGACGTCCTTCGGCCGGTCGTCGAGGTCCACCTCCAGGTCCTGGGCGGTGGTGACGGCGGCGCCCCTCGGCGCCGAGAAGTGGGCGATCACCACGGTCAGCGCGATGATGACGGCGCACATCAGCAGCGACTGCCAGGTGAAGATCGTGGTTCCGAAGTCGAGGACGCCCGTGATCTGCAGCAGCGCCGGCGGCAGGGAAGCGGCGGTGGCCTGGAGTTGGGCGGCGGAGGACGACATGCCGAGCGCCCACACCGCGCCGAGGCCCATGAAGGCCGCCGCGCCCAGGGCGCGGTAGTCCACCCGCAGGTCGGTTCGGCGCGCGATGGCCCGGGCCAGCAGCCCGCCGAACACCAGACTGAGCCCCCAGTTCAGGAACGAGACCGACATGGACAGGAACGCGACGAAACTGACTGCGCTGCGTGCAGTGCCGGGCACCGTCGCCAGACGGTCGATCAGCCGGGCCACCGGCGGGGACGTCGCGACGACGTACCCGGTCAGCACCACCATCGCCATCTGCAGGGTGAACGCGGTCAGATCCCAGAACCCGTCGCCGAACGCGTCCACCACTTCCTGAGGAGACGAACCGTTGGCCAGTGCGGCCACCGCGACGACGAAGACGCCGACGAGGGCGAAGACGTAGGCGTCCGGAAACCACTTCTCCGTCCACCCGGCCAGTGACTGGGCGACCCGCGCCAGACCTTTCTCGGAACGGACGTCTTCGGTGGCGGAGGTCATGCAGCCGTTCCTCTTCTCTGCGCGATGCGGAGCCTACGAGTAGTCGCGTTCGATCCTCAGCGTCCCGATGGTGGTGGCCAGGGCGTCGTACTGGGTCACCAGAAAACAGAACTCGATCAGCCGGCGATCGTCGAAGTACGCACCGAGCGCCGACCACGTGGCGTCATCCAGGTTGTCGGTGGTGACGAGTTGGTCGACGGCGGTGAGGATGGCGCGGCGGCGCGCGTCCCAGCCTTCCGCGTCCGGACCTTCCAGCACCTGTTCGAGCAGCGCCGGGGTGACGCCGGCCCGGCGTCCGAGGCGCACGTGGTGGTCCATCTCGTAGCCGCACTTCCGCAGGTGCGCCACCCGGAGAATGATCAGTTCGGTCTCGTGCCGGGAGATCTTTCCGCCCGGCATCAGCTTGCCGGAGTACCGCAGCCACGCGCGGAAGAGGCCCCCCGTGTGGCCCACCGTGCTGAACAGATGCGCGTCCGGGACGCCGGCGACGCGGGAGATGATGCGCCACAGCACCCAGTTGACGGGACCGAGTTCCTTCAGACGTCCCGGTGGAATGCGTGCGGTCACGCCGCCCCCTCTCCTTGTACTCGCCCCCTGGCAGGAACGGTTGCGTGCGTGCGTAGTTCGATCGACCGGGTCATCTCGGTCGCCCGAGATGCGATGCCCCGAAGTGGGAGGGCCCGGAGTGCGAGCATACGCACAGAATCCGACCCGGGTACCCGGGACGGCGCGGAAATCCGGTTCTTCCGTCCCGCGATTCCCCGTTCGAGCGCGTCGATCGCCACCGTGATCGAGTAGGTCCGGGCGAGTGCGCTGCCGCGGGGTGCAGGGACCGCTGCGCCGTCGAAACCGATCAGTGTGCGATCCGTGTCGATCTCGCCGAGCCGGGCGATGCCGACCCGGGTCCCGAGCGGCTTCAACTCCTCCCGCAGCGCCTCGCCGAGTTCCTCGGCGCCGCCTCTCGTCGCACTGTGGACACCACGCAGCGGGTCGAATGCCGTCGACGATGCGACGACCAGTGCGTACCCGTTGCGATGCCCGATGTACGGCCCCGCGGCCCGCAGCGTGTGGTACGTCCCGAGCACGTTGACCTCGATGGCGTAGCGCATCACTTCCGGATCGCCCGCGACGATGTGCGCCGGGGGCGTCACTCCCGCGTTCGCGACGACGACGTCGAGGCCGCCGAGCTGGTCGGTGAGGTAGTCGAACGAGTCCTCGACGGCACGCCGGTCGCGGATGTCGCACCGGCACCACGGCGCCCGACCGCACGTGGTGGCCGTCTGTTCGAGGAGTTCGGGTTCGAGGCCGAGGAGCCCGACGCGGGCGCCCCGCTCGTGAAGTCGTCTGGCGAGTCCGGCGCCGATTCCCCGGGCCGAGCCGGTGATCAGGACGCGGCGTCCGACCAGATTCTCTTCGAGAGTGCGTGACATGAAGCGAGTTCCCAACCTGTGTTACCGAGCGGTAGCAAGACGCTAGCACCCGCTCGGTGCATTGGTGGGAAAAATGTCCCACCGAGTTGGACAACTGTCTCAATCACGGATCGCCCAGGCCATCCGCGCCAGGGACAGCGCCTGCTCGGCGCGCTCGATCACCACCTCCCGCGACTCGCTGATGTGCGCGAGCAGCGTGTCGTACGCGGTGTCGAGCTTGCCGTCGAGCGCGAACTCGGCCACTGCGATGTGCTCGTCGATCGTCGCGCTCATCCGGTCGGGGGTCAGATAGTCGAACATCCGGACCGGCCGCACCTTCGCGTTCACGCTGACCAGCGCGTCGGACAGCGCCCGGTTTCCGGCCGACCGCAGCAGCACCGTGTGGAACTGCTCGTCGAGCGCCACGAATCCGGCATCCGGCTCCGGGTTCTCCTTCCGCAGCGCGTACCACCGCTCGAGTTCCGGACCCAGAACGTCCGGGTCGTGCGACAGCGACTCGTCGGCACGGACCCGGGCGATTCCCTGGAGCTCGAGCGTGATGCGCAGTTCGTAGAGTCCGGCCAGTTCGTCGATGCGGGGGCGGTAGGGAAACAACCCGCCCACGTCGCGCTGGACCAGTCCGTCGGCGAGGAGCCGGGCCAGGGCCTCCCGCACCGGTGTCCGCGACACCCCGTAGGTGTCGGCGAGACGCTCCTCGCCGAGCCGCTGTCCCGGCGGGATCCGGCCGCTCATCAGATCGGTGCGCAGCGACAGGTACACGTGGTCGCTGAGGGACCCGGCCGGTTCTCGGCGTGCCATCAGATCGCCATCGCCGCGCGGACGTCGGAGACCGCGGTCCGGACGTCGGAATCGGGTGCGGCGCCGCCGTGGCCGGACGATGTGACCCGTCCGGACTCGAGGACGTAGTAGCGCTCGGCGGATTCGAGCGCGAACCCGATGTGCTGTTCCACCAACAGAACTCCGAGGCCGCCGCGGCGGGTGAGTTCCATGATCGTGCGTTCGATCTCCGTCACGACGGACGGCTGGATTCCCTCCGTCGGTTCGTCGAGGATCAGCATCTTCGGTTCCGTGATCAGCGCCCGCGCGATGGCGAGTTGCTGACGCTGGCCACCGGAGAGGAGGCCGGCGCGCCGGTCGAGCAGGCCGCGCAGCGCCGGGAACAGGTCCAGCGCCTCGCCGACGAGTTCCTTGCCGCGCTTGCGGCCGTCCGCCACCACCTGCAGGTTCTCCGCGGTGGTCAGCTGACCGAACGACTGCTGGCCCTGCGGCACGTACGCCAGGCCGCGCGCCACCCGGGCGCTGGGCCGCAGCGCCGTGACGTCCTCGCCGTCGAACAGCACCCGCCCGGAATTCACCTTGATCAGTCCGACCGCGGCCCGGAGAAGCGTGGTCTTGCCTGCACCGTTGTGTCCCATCACCGCGGCGACCCCGTCCGAGGGGACGGTCAGCGACACTCCGTGGATCACCTCGGTTCGGCCGTACCCGGCCCGGACGTCGTCAAGCTCGAGCATCGCTGTCCTCCTTCGAAACGTCGGGCTGCAACTCGGGGGCGGCGCCTGCCGCGGCGGTCCCGAGGTACACCTCCTGCACACGTGGATCGGCCTGCACCTGCTCGACAGTTCCCTCGCTCAGCACCTTCCCGGCATGCAACACGGTCACCGAGGTCGCGAACGCGCGCATGAAGTCCATGTCGTGCTCGACCACGACGACGGTCCGTTCACCGCCGATGCGGCGCAGCAGGTTTCCCGTCTCCTCGCGTTCCTCGTGGCTCATGCCGGCCACCGGTTCGTCGAGCAGCAGGACGGAGCAGTTCTGTACCAGGAGCATGCCGATCTCGAGCCACTGCTTCTGCCCGTGCGCGAGGATTCCGGCGGGGGTGTCGCGGAGCTTGCCGAGACCGGTGACGTCGAGCGCCTCTTCGATCGCGGGGAGCACCGACTTGCGGCGGCGCAGCAGGGTGAGCGCGGAGCGGCCCGCGCCCGCGGCGATGTCGAGGTTCTGGAGCACCGACAGTTCCTCGAACACGCTCGCCGTCTGGAACGTGCGGCCCACGCCGAGCCGGGCGATGCGGTGCACCTTCCTGCCGATCAACTCGACGCCGGATTTCGTGACCGACCCGGTCGCCGGGACGAGCCCGGTGATGGCGTCGACCAGCGTGGTCTTGCCCGCGCCGTTGGGGCCGATCAGGAACCGCAGATCGCCCTGCATCAGAGTGAGGTCGACGCCGTCGACCGCCTTGAAGCCGTCGAAGCTGACCCGCAGGTCCCGGACCTCGAGGTACTCGCTGGACATTCCGGCGTTGCCGCCGAGCACCGGCTCCCTGGACGTGGTGGGAATCGTCATCGCGCCATCTCCATTCGCTGCGCCGCCTCGGTCTCGTCCTCCGGCCCGGGCGGTGGCTGCTGCTCGGACGCGGCCTTCCGCTTGCGCTTCAGCAGCGCGAACAGTCCCGCGACACCGGCCGGGAAGAATCCGACGACCACGATGAACAGCAGACCCTGCGCGTAGATCCAGCCGGACGGGAACGACTCCGAAAAGGCGCTCTGCGCCCACGCCACGCCGATGGCGCCGAGGACGGGGCCGAGCAGCGTGGAGCGCCCGCCGATGGCCACCCCGATGAGGAACGCGATCGACGGGACGATCCCGACGTCGGCGGGGGAGATGATGCCGACGATCGGCACGAACAGCGCACCGGCGAGGCCGGCGAAGAACGCTGCCGTCACGTAGGCGACGAGCTTGATGTTCGCCGGGTCGTACCCCAGGAAGCGCACGCGCTCCTCCTGGTCCCGGACGGCGACGAGAAGTTCGCCGTAGCGGCTGTTCATCAACTGCCGGGTGACGGCGACGACGGCCAGCAGCACGCCTGCGGCGATGAAGAACAGCATCTGCTTGTTGGCCGGATCGTTCAGGTTGAAACCGAAGAACGTGCGGAACCGGTTGAGGCCGTTGCTTCCACCGGTGCTCTGCTGACCCACCAGCAGGATGGCGAACGCGGCCGCGAGCGCCTGGCTGAGGATCGCGAAATATGCGCCCTTGACGCGGCGCTTGAACACGCCGAGACCGAGCACGAAGGCCACCGACGCGGGGATCAGAAGGATTCCCAGGATCGTCACGATCGGCGACGTGAACGGCACCCAGTAGCCCGGCAGTTCCCGGATGCCCGCGATCTGCATGAAGTCGGGCACGGGGTCGCCGCGGAGTTCGGCGTCGGCGATCTTCAGATGCATCGCCATCATGTACGCGCCCAAGCCGAAGAACACACCCTGACCGAGGGTGAGCATGCCGCCGCGGCCCCAGGCCAGGCCGATCCCGACCGCGACGATCGCGAAGCACAGGAACTTGCCGAGCAGACTCAGCCGGAAGTCGCTGAGGACGGCGGGGGCGACAACGAACAGAAGCAGCGCGGCCAGCGCGAATCCCGCCCACGCGCGGTAGCGGCCACTCGTCAGGATGCTCATACGAGACTCCTCGTCTTGACGGCGAACAGGCCCTGCGGCCGAACCTGCAGGAACACCACGATGACCACGAACACGATGACCTTGGCGATCGACGCCGTGGTCGAGTACTCGACGAACGAATTGAGAATGCCGAGCGCGAACGCGGCGATCACCGCGCCCTTCATCTGACCCAGGCCGCCGACCACGACCACCAGGAACGCGTCGATCAGGTAACTCTGGCCGATCGTCGGGCTCGTCGAACCGATCAGGGTCAGCGCCACACCCGCGACACCAGCCAGCCCGGAACCGATGAAGAACGTCGTCACATCGGTTCGGCGACTGGAGATCCCGCTCGTCTCCGCGAGATCGCGGTTCTGCACGACGGCGCGGATGCGGCGTCCCATCGACGACTTCTGCATCGCCAGCGACAACGCGACGACGGCCACCACGGCGAGCACCAGGATGAACAGCCGCGTCTTCGGGACCACCGCGCCCAGGATCTCCACCCCACCGGACAGCCAGTCCGGTGCGGCGACGTTGACGGCGGGCGCCCCGAAGACGTCGCGGGCCAGTTGCTGCAGGATCAGTCCCACACCGAACGTCACCAGCAGCGTGTCCAGCGGCCGGTGGTACATCCGCTTCACGAGCGTCACCTCGAGGAGGACGCCCATCGCGCCGCCGACCACGAAGCCGACGAGCAGAGAGACGAACAGAGAACCGGTGGCGCTCGACACCACCTGCTGCACCACGTAGGCCGTGTACGAGCCGGCCATGATGAATTCGCCGTGGGCCATGTTGATGACGCCCATCTGGCCGAATGTCAACGACAGCCCCAACGCTGCGAGCAACAGGATCGATCCGATACTCAACCCGGTGAACAGCTGTCCGATCACTACATCCATCGATGTATGTCCTCTCTCTTCCCTCGTGCTCGTCGGACCGTGTTCTAGCTACCCAGCGCCTCGGCCCACGGGTAAGACTTCAGGTACGGGTCCGGCTGAATCGGGGTGCCCGAATCCCAGACCGTGTAGATCAGGCCGTCGCCCCGGATCTCACCGATCCGCGCGGTCTTGGTGATGTGGTGGTTGGACCCGTCGATGGTGACCGGACCCTCCGGTGCGGCGAACGTGACGCCGTCCGCGTTGTCCTGGATGTCCTTGGTGGCGAACGAGTTCGCCTTCTCGACGGTGTTCTTCCACAGGTACACGGACGTGTACGCGGCTTCCATCGGGTCGGACGTCGGCTTGTTCGCGCCGTACCGGGCCTTGTACGCGTCGACGAACTTCTTGTTCTCCGGCGTGTCGATGGTCTGGTAGTAGTTCCACGCGGTCAGCTGACCCTCGACGTTCTGGACGCCGATGCCGCCGACCTCCTCTTCGGCGATCGACACCGACACGACGGGCATGTCGGCGGGCTTCAGGCCGACGTTCGCGTACTCGCGGAAGAAGGCGACGTTCGAATCGCCGTTCAGGGTGTTGAACACGGCGTCCGCGTCGGCGGAGCGGACCTTGTTGACGATGGTCGAGAAGTCGGTGGAGCCGAGGGGCGTGTAATCCTCGCCCTTGATCTCGATGCCGTTGGCCTCCGCGTACGCCTTGATGATGCGGTTGGCCGTCTGCGGGAACACGTAGTCGCTGCCCACCAGGTACAGCGACTTGACGCCCTTCTCCTTCAGGTAGTCGAGAGCGGGCACGATCTGCTGGTTGGTGGTGGCACCGGTGTAGAAGATGTTCTTCGAATCCTCGAGCCCCTCGTACTGCACGGGGTAGTAGAGCAGCGAGTTGTTGTCCTCGAAGACCGGCAGCATCGCCTTGCGGCTCGACGACGTCCAGCCGCCGAACACGGCCGCGACGCAGTCGCTGCTGATGAGCTTCTCGGCCTTCTCCGCGAACACGGTGGGCTCGGAGGCGCCGTCCTCGGCCACGATCTGGATCTTCTTGCCGAGCACGCCGCCCGAGTTGTTGATCTCGTCGACCGCGAGTGCGATCGAGTCCCGGACGGTCACCTCACTGATGGCCATGGTGCCGGACAACGAGTTCAGCGACCCGACCTTGATCGTGTCCCCGGACGTGTCCACACAGGACGCCGCGGTGGACTCGCCGGCCGTGTCGGACGCCTTGCTGCCGCAACCGGTCAGCACGAGCCCGATGGCGGCGAGCGCGGTCGGTGCAGCGAGGGCGCGCTTGGAGAAGGTGCGCATGTACGGGCCTTTCCGTCGGAGGACTTGGTGGACCTCCGCAACCCGGGACATGTATCCGCCCCACGTATACAGAGGTGTATTCGTGGGGCGAACATTAAGCGGCCGTTGTTGCGCCTGAATGTCTGTCGGTGACGTGTTCGTGACGCGAATTACGGTTGCGTGAACAACCGCTCACAGTGCCCCGGTGTGGCCGGGAACCGGTGTGCGCTAACGGATCAGGTACGGGGAGACCGAACTCTGGTGCTCGCTGATGTCGAGTTGCTTGCCGAGGGGCGGGAACGCGCGCTGCGGGCAGTTGACCCTCTCGCACACCCGGCAGCCGGCGCCGATGGGGGTGCCCGGGTTGGAATCGTCGAGGTCCAGACCGTCGCCGTACACGAGCCGGTGCGCGTGCCGGATCTCGCAGCCCAGCCCGATCGCGAAGATCTTGGCGGGCTGACCGTAGCGCTGGGCGCGACGTTCGACGGTGCGGGCGATCCACAGGTACCGGCGGCCGTCCGGCATCTGCGCGATCTGGTTCATGATCTTGCCGGGGTATGCGAACGTCTCGTACACGTTCCACAGCGGGCACGTGCCGCCGCTGGTGGAGAAATGGAACCCGGTGGCGGACTGCCGCTTCGACATGTTGCCCGCCCGGTCGACGCGCACGAACATGAACGGGACACCGCGCAGCTTCGGGCGCTGCAGCGTGGAGAGGCGGTGGCAGATCGTCTCGTAGCTCACCGAGTAGAACGCCGACAAGCGCTCGATGTCGTACCGGAAGTCCTCGGCCACGTCGTGGAACTGGCCGTAGGGGAGAACCGTGGCCGCGGCGAAGTAGTTGGCCAGCCCGAGCCGGGCGAGTGCGACGGACTCGTCGCTGGTGAAGCCGCCCTCCGCCACCAGTTTGTCGAGCAGGTCGCCGTATTCGAGGAACGCCAGCTCGGTCGCGAACTTGAACACCTGCTGCCCACCCGACAGATGCGGCGAGATCTCCAGCAGCCGCGACTCGGGGTCGTACCGGTGCAGGACATTCTCGCCGAGGTCGATGCGCTTGACGATCTGCACATCGTGCACGGTCTGCAACCGGCGGGCGATCTCACCGCCGACGTCGCCGCGGTGGAACCGCATCCGTGCCGTCAGTTCCTCCGCCGCCGTGTCGAGTTCGTGCAGATAGTTCTGCCGCTGATAGAAGTAGTCGCGGACCTCCTCGTGCGGCATCGTGATCGCGCCGCTGCCGCTGCCGTCGCTGTAACGGTCCTCCGTCGCGAGAGCCAGCTGGGCTGTGGTGTTGCGGAAGCGGCGGTGCATATTGACCATCGCCTTCGCCAGGCCCGGATGCGACGCGACCATCTCTGCGATCTCCTGGGCGTCCGCGTCGATGCCCATCTCCTGGTCCAGCGCGACCTCGCGCATCTCCGCGATCAGGCGCGTGTCGTCCTGGGAGGAGAAGAACGTGGTGTCGACGCCGAAGACCTCACTGATCCGCAGCAGCACCGGCACCGTCAGCGGCCGGACGTCGTGCTCGATCTGATTGAGGTAGCTGGCCGAGATCTCCAGCGTCTTCGCCAGCGCCGCCTGGCTCAGACCACGCTCGGTTCGGAGCTGACGCAACCGGGTACCGACGAAGGTCTTGGACATACGGCAATGGTACCGGTGCAGGTCAGGTGTGCGAACGGAACCTTCGCAAGATTTACTCGCGAGGGTCCGGCGATCAGCCCTTGTTCTCCGAGCGCGGGGCGCCGATGCCCGGGTCGATCCGGAACGGGCCCGACGTGGACGGTGCGACGGGGAAGTCGAACATCGCCGTCGGCAGGTAGACGGTCGAGCAGGAGTTCGGGATGTCCACGACCCCCGACAGCCTGCCCTCGATCGGTGCGGCCCCGAGCAGGAGATACGCCTGCTCGGGGCTGTACCCGAACTTGGTGAGGTAGTCGATCGCGTGGAGACACGCACGCTGATAGGACAGGTGCGAGTCGAGGTACTTCTGTTCCCCGTCCAGGGTGACGGACGTCCCGGAGAACGCGAGCCACTCGGAATACTGCGGATCCGTGTTGCCGGGCATGAAGATCGCGTTCTCGGACACGCCGTACGTGTCCATCCCGCCGGGAATGATGTCGACGCGCAGGTCGATGAAGCCGCCCATCTCGATGGCGCCGCAGAACGTGATCTCGCCGTCTCCCTGCGAGAAGTGCAGATCGCCGACCGACAGGTTCGCGCCGTCGACGAACACCGGGTAGAAGACGCGGCTGCCCTTGGTGAGGTTCTTGATGTCCTGGTTGCCACCGTTCTCCCGCGGGGGAGCGGTGCGGGCGGCCTCGCCGGCGACGCGGTCGAAGTCGGCGCCCGGCAGGGACCCGAGGACGGCGTCCTGCGGTTCGGGCGGTAGGGCGAGTGGGGGAACCCGGCCCGGGTCGGTGGCGATGAGCGCACCCTCCCGCGCGTTCCACTTCGAGAGCAGGGCGGCCGACGGCGCGGTGCCCATCAGCCCGGGGTGCACGATGCCGGTGAACGAGACGTGCGGGACGTGCCGCGACGTGGCGGTCTGACCGGAGAAGTCCCACACGGCCTTGTAGGCGTCGGAGAACTGCTCGGTGAGGAATCCGCCGCCGTTGTGGCGGGAGAAGATGCCCGTGTACCCCCAGCCCTGGCCTGCCAGCGGGCCGGAATCCTCCTGGGGGATGGGTCCGACGTCGAGGATGTCGACGATCAGCAGGTCGCCGGGCTTCGCGCCCTCCACGGCGAAAGGTCCGGACAGGGTGTGCACGGTGGTGAGCGGTGCGTTGAGGATGTCGTCGGCGGAGTCGTCGTTGTGGATGGCGCCGTCGAACCATTCGCGGCAGTGCACTCGGAAGGAGTCGCCCGGTTTCACCGTGACCGCGGCCGGGATGTCGGGGTGCCAGCGGTTGTGGCCGACGATCGCCTGATCGGTGAACTTCTTCGAGGAATCGAGCGGAAACAGCAGTTCGGGCATGTGCGCTCCTTCTGTGGCCGGTCAGGGACGAGGAAGTCGGCGGTGCAGCGGGTTGTTCGTGACGGGTGAACGCCCGGTTGCGGCCCGCGGCGGCGGCCCGGCGACGACGGCCGGTTCGTGAGCCGACCTCTTCGTTCCGTCGAGGAGTTTCATCGCGGGCGAGGTCCCGTGGCCGAGGCGCGGGGAGGACACGAGCCGGGTGGCGTCGCCTTCGCATCCGGGGCAGGGGACCGATCGGGGCACGTCGGCCATGGGGAACGACCGCTCGAACGGGCCGCAGTCGGCGGCGCATCGGAATTCATACAGCGGCATCGTGGTGCCCTTCGCCCGGAGGAGACCATTCGAGGTCACGGTAGCCGACCGGATCCGTGATTGCAGTCACATCCGATGCGCCGGGGCCCCTGCGCAAGTGGTGAACTGCACGGTCCGGCGGGAGCAACTATCTGTGTACGACGGGTTGCGTGCATTCGGTTCACCACCTGCGAATATTTGCTACTCGCGAGTATTTTTCCTCCCCGATCGGGCAGGTTTGCCGCTGAACTTTCTTAACAGTCTTTGCAAAGTGCTGTGAAAAGCTAGCCAAGATTGGCAGTAGCAACAGGTAGACGGCACTTTTTGCTTATGTCATTCTCGGTGAGTACATACGAAGGGCCTGGCAAGGATGTGAAGCAGTACATCCGTACCGGACCAGAAGTCGAAGAGAGTGGAGTCTTGATGTCGACCACCGGCACCCCGAAGACCGCAGCTGAAATCCAGCAGGATTGGGACACCAACCCGCGCTGGAAGGGAGTAACCCGCAACTACACGGCGGAGCAGGTCACCAAGCTCCAGGGCACAGTTGTCGAAGAGGCGACCCTCGCACGCCGTGGATCCGAGATCCTCTGGGACCTCGTGAACAACGAGGACTACATCAACTCGCTGGGCGCGCTGACCGGTAACCAGGCCGTGCAGCAGGTCCGTGCAGGTCTCAAGGCCATCTACCTGTCCGGCTGGCAGGTCGCCGGTGACGCGAACCTGTCCGGACACACCTACCCCGACCAGAGCCTCTACCCGGCCAACTCGGTCCCGCAGGTCGTGCGCCGCATCAACAATGCGCTGCTGCGCGCCGACGAGATCGCCAAGGTCGAGGGCGACACGTCCGTCGACAACTGGCTCGCCCCGATCGTCGCCGACGGTGAAGCCGGCTTCGGTGGCGCGCTCAACGTCTACGAGCTGCAGAAGGCCATGATCGCGGCCGGTGTCGCCGGTTCGCACTGGGAGGACCAGCTCGCGTCGGAGAAGAAGTGCGGCCACCTCGGTGGCAAGGTGCTCATCCCCACGCAGCAGCACATCCGCACCCTGACCTCGGCTCGCCTCGCGGCCGACGTCGCGGACGTCCCCACCGTGGTCATCGCCCGCACCGATGCCGAGGCCGCGACCCTCATCACCTCCGACGTGGACGAGCGTGACCGCCCGTTCCTCGACGGCACCCGCACCGCCGAGGGCTTCTACGGCATCAAGAACGGCATCGAGCCCTGCATCGCGCGTGCCAAGGCCTACGCCCCGTACTCCGACCTCATCTGGATGGAGACCGGCGTGCCGGACCTCGAGGTCGCGAAGAAGTTCGCCGAGTCCGTGCGCAGCGAGTTCCCCGACCAGCTGCTCGCCTACAACTGCTCGCCGTCCTTCAACTGGAAGGCGCACCTGGACGACGCGACCATCGCGAAGTTCCAGAAGGAGCTCGGCGCGATGGGCTTCAAGTTCCAGTTCATCACCCTGGCCGGCTTCCACTCGCTCAACTACGGCATGTTCGACCTGGCGCACGGCTACGCCCGTGAGGGCATGACCGCCTTCGTCGACCTGCAGGAGCGCGAGTTCAAGGCCGCCGAGGAGCGTGGCTTCACCGCCATCAAGCACCAGCGTGAGGTCGGCGCCGGCTACTTCGACAGCATCGCCACCACGGTCGACCCCAACACGTCGACCGCTGCGCTGAAGGGCTCCACCGAAGAGGGTCAGTTCCACTGAGCCTTGTTGTCCGAGGCTTCGACCGATCATGGTTTCACCTGATCAACCCGAACCCGGGGAGGGGCCTGTGACAGGGCCCCTCCCCGGGTGACGACTCCACTAGACGAAAAGGAGCTGACGTGACCAGCGAAAAGATTCAGCGCGTCGGCGTGATCGGCGCCGGGATCATGGGTGCCGGAATCGCAGAGGTGTGCGCTCGCGCACACGTCGACGTTCTGGTGTTCGAGCAGACCCGTGAGCTTGCGGCCGCGGGGCGCTCGCGCATCCTGCGTTCGCTCGATCGCGGTGTGAGCAGCGGCAAGATCACCGAGCGGGAACGTGAGCAGGCCGCCTGGCGGCTGCGGTTCACCTCCGATCTCGGTGATTTCGCGGATCGGCAGCTCGTCGTGGAGGCCGTCGTCGAGGACGAGAAGGTGAAGAGCGAGATCTTCGCCGAACTGGACCAGGTCGTGACAGATCCGAACGCCGTGCTGGCGTCCAACACGTCGTCGATCCCGATCATGAAGCTGGGCATCGCCACGACGGCCCCGGAGCGGGTCATCGGGATGCACTTCTTCAACCCCGTTCCCGTGCTTCCCCTCGTCGAGCTGGTGACCACGCTCAAGACGAGCAAGTCGGTGGCCGAGCGGGCCGAGGCCTTCGCGAGCGACGTGCTGGGCAAGCAGGTCGTCCGGTCCGCGGACCGTTCCGGATTCGTCGTCAACGCCCTCCTGGTGCCGTACCTGCTGTCCGCGATCCGGATGGTCGAGTCCGGGTTCGCCACCAAGGAAGACATCGACAAGGCAACGGTTCTCGGCCTCGCACACCCGATGGGTCCGCTCGCGCTGACCGACCTGGTGGGCCTGGACACGGTGAAGTCCATCGCCGACTCCATGTACGAAGAGTTCAAGGAGCCCCTCTACTCGGCTCCGCCGCTGCTGCTCCGCATGGTCGAGGCCGGGTTGGTCGGCAAGAAGTCCGGCGCGGGCTTCTACGAGTACGGCGACAACGGCCGTGCGAGCAAGAAGGCCAGCTAGTAGTCAGGTAGGCGACTACGCCTGTGCGCCTTTCACGACCTCCGGCGGTTGTGAGAGGCGCACAGGTGCATCGAGCCCAGAGGCATTCTCAGCCACCGGACTGAGCCCAGAAAGGTCGACCGCATGTCCAGCACCGCAGCATACGGATCCAGCATCCTGGGGTATCCCCGCATCGGACCTCGCCGCGAACTCAAGCGTGCCCTCGAGTCCTACTGGCACGGCGCGGGAACGAAGGAAGAACTCGTCGCCGTCGCCCGGGATCTCCAGGAGGAGACGTGGAGTGAGCTCGCCGCGACCGGTCTGACCCAGGTCCCGGGCAACACGTTCTCCTACTACGACCACGTACTCGACAACGCGCTGCTGTTCGGTGCGGTCCCCGAGCGGTTCGCGTCGCTCGAGAACCAGCTCGATCCGCTGGACTTCTATTTCACGCTGGCACGGGGCAGGCCGGACTTCCCGCCGCTCGAGCTGGTGCGGTTCTTCGGCACCAACTACCACTACCGCCAGCCCGAATTGGACGAGAACACCGAGTTCTCGCTGCGGTCCGAGATCCTGCTTGACGAGTTCGAGCGGGCGAAGGCACGCGGGATCGAACTGCGTCCCGTCGTGTTGGGACCCGTGTCGCTGCTCCTGCTGTCGAAGGTCGGTCCGACGTCGAAGCGGCACGGCTTCTCGACCCTCGACCTGCTGGACAAGCTGCTGCCGGAATACGAGCTGCTGTTCGAGCAGCTGGCGAAGGCCGGCGCCACGTGTATCCAGCTGGACGAGCCGTCGTTCACCGAGGACCGCACGCCGGAAGAGCTGGCGGCGCTGGCCCGGGTGTACGAGAAGTTGTCGCACGCGCCGCTGCGTCCCCGCATCCTCGTCACCGGCCCTTACGGGCATCTCGGGGAGGCTCTCGCGATCCTCGCCCCCACCAAGGTCGAGGCGCTCGGACTCGACCTCGTCAGCCACCGGCTCAGTGCCGACGAGCTGGCGAGGATCCCGGGGATGAAGCGCAAGCGCATCTACGCCGGTGTGGTCGACGGCCGGAACGTGTGGCGCGTCGACCGGTACAACACGCTGACGTACCTGAACACCCTGAAGGACGTCGTGCCCGATCTTGTGGTCTCGACGTCGACGTCGTTGCTGCACGTGCCGTACGACGTGTTGTCCGAGTACGACATCCCGGGTGACGTCGCGGACCGGCTCGCGTTCGCGAAGCAGAAGGTCGGTGAGGTGGTCTCGCTGGCCAAGGCGCTGACGGAGGGCCCGTCCGACAAGTGGCGCAAGCGTCCCACGTCGGTGCACTTCAAGCTCAAGCACGCGGTGCGCGCACGGGTCAACGCCATCAAGCCGGACGACCGCATCCGGGCTCCGTACGAGGAGCGGCGCGTCGCGCAGCAGGAGCGACTGAACCTGCCGCTGGTTCCGGCGACGACGCTGGGTTCGTTCCCGCAGACGAACGAGATCCGGAGGGCCCGGTACGAGCTCGGGCAGGGGCGCCTGGAGTGGGACGAGTACTACACGCGGATCCAGGCGGAGATCGAAAGCACGATCCGGTTGCAGGAGGACATCGGTCTCGACGTCCTCGTGCACGGTGAGCACGAGCGCAACGACATGGTGCAGTACTTCGCGGAGCTTCTCGAGGGGTATGCCTTCACCCACAACGGCTGGGTGCAGGCTTACGGCTCGCGGTGTACACGTCCCCCGATCCTCTACGGGGACGTGTCGCGGCCGAAGCCGATGACCGTCGAATGGATCGCGTACGCGCAATCGCTGACGGACAAACCGGTCAAGGGCATACTGACGGGCCCGGTGACGATGATCGCGCGGTCGTTCGTCCGCCAGGATCAGCCGCTGTACGAGACTGCCGACCAGTTGGCGCTGGTGATCCGTGACGAGATCGCCGACCTGGAGGCCGCGGGTATCGCGATCATCCAGGTCGACGAGCCGGCCATCCGTGAACTGCTGCCGTTGCGCGAGAACGGCCGCGAGGCGTATCTCGAGTGGGCGGTCGACGCGTTCCGTCTCGCGACGGGTGCGGCGAAGCCGGAGACGCAGATCCACACGCACCTCACGTACACGAGCCGGGCGTCGGTGGTCGACGCCATCGAGCGGCTCGACGCGGACGTGACGGCGATCGTGGCGACGCGTTCCATCACGTGGGTGCTCGATGCCATCAAGGAGCGGGCGCTGACCCACGGGGTCGGTCCGGGTGTGTACGAGAGCCGGTCGGCCCGGATTCCGGACATCGACGAGTTGGACGAACTGCTCACGGAGGCGAGCGAGTCGGTTTCGCTGGAACGGTTGTGGGCCAACCCGGACGGTGGCCTGAAGACTCGCCACTACTGGCAGCTCGAGCCTTCGCTGCGCAACCTGGTGGCGGCCGCGAGGCGTCTGCGCCGGCGGTCCGAGAAGGAAGAATACGAGGACTGATTCCTCAGGTCTGTTCGGGGTCACCGCGGAAGCGGTGGCCCCGAACGTGCGTTCGGTCGCGCAAACATGTAGGCATGTAAGCATGGTTACCGCAGCCGCATACGCAGTCACGTCCGCAAACAGCCGTTTCGAGAAGACCACCGTGCAGCGCCGCGATCTCGGACCGCTCGACGTGCTCATCGAGATCAAGTTCGCCGGCATCTGCCACTCCGACATTCACACCGCCCGCAACGAATGGGGCGGCACCCACTACCCGGTCGTGCCCGGTCACGAGATCGCGGGCGTGGTGAGCGCGGTCGGCTCCGATGTCACGAAGCATCGGGTCGGCGACCGCGTCGGGGTCGGCTGCTTCGTCGATTCCTGCGGCGAATGCGACGCCTGCCGGGCCGACGAGGAGCAGTACTGCTTCAACCGGGCGACCGGGACGTACAACGCCACGGGGCGGGACGGCGAGCGGACGCAGGGCGGCTACTCGACGCACATCGTCGTGACGGAACGATTCGTCCTGTCCATCCCGGACGGCCTCGAACTGGACGTCGCGGCGCCGCTGCTCTGCGCGGGCATCACGCTGTACTCACCGCTCGCCCACTGGGGCGCCGGACCGGGCAAGAAGGTCGCCGTCATCGGGATGGGCGGTCTCGGACACGTCGGCGTGAAGATCGCGCATGCGATGGGCGCCGAGGTCACCGTGCTCAGCCAGTCACTCGGCAAGAAGGACGACGGCCTGAAATTCGGCGCCGACCACTACTTCGCCACCTCGGATCCGGGCACGTTCACCCAGTTGCGCGGACAGTTCGACCTCATCGTCAACACCGTCTCGGTGAATCTCGACATCGACGCGTACATGTCCATGCTCGCGATCAACGGCACCCTCGTCGAACTGGGGTTGCCGGAGAAGCCGATCGAGGTGCGCGCGTTCAGCCTCGCGGCGAACCGTCGCAGCCTGGCCGGTTCGATGGTGGGCGGCATCGCTCAAACGCAGGAGATGCTGAACTTCTGCGCCGAACACGGAATCGGCGCCGAGATCGAGGTGATCTCGGCGGACCAGATCGACGCCGCCTACGACCGCGTCGTCGGCAGCGACGTGCGGTACCGATTCGTGATCGACACGGCAACGATCTGACCTACGCGTCACCGAGTTGATCTCGCAGCGACGCCAGTGTCTTCGCGAGCAGGCGGGACACGTGCATCTGCGAGATGCCGACGCGGTCGGCGATCTGGGTCTGGGTCATGTTGCCGAAGAACCGCAGCATGAGGACGGTCCGCTCCCGTTCGGGCAGTGACTGGAGCAGGGGCCGCAGGGTTTCGTGGTTCTCGACGTCGTCCATCGCGGCGTCGTAGTCGCCGAGCGTCTCCACCATGGACAGCTCGCCTGCCCGGTCCGAGGACGTGTTGTCGACGGAAACGGTCTGGTAGGCGTTGCCTGCGAGGAGTCCCTGCGCCACCTCCTCCTGTTCCAGGTCCAGATGCTCGGCGAGTTCGGAGACGGTGGGGGCGTGGCCGAGGCTCTGCGACAGTTCGGCGACGGCCTGGCTGAGAGCGAGGTGCAGTTCCTTCATCCGGCGGGGTACCCGGACGGCCCACCCGGTGTCGCGGAAGTGCCGCCGGACCTCGCCCATGATGGTGGGGACGGCGAACGACACGAAGTCCGATCCCCGCTCCACGTCGAACCGGTCCACGGAGTTGACCAGGCCGAGGCGCGCGACCTGCACCAGATCGTCGTGCGCCTCGCCGCGGCCGTCGAAGCGGCGTGCGATGTGCTCGGCAAGCGGCAGGCAGCGAGTCACGACGGCGTCGCGAAGTCTGCCGCGCCGGGGGTCGTCCTCGTCGAGGGCTGCCATCTGTTGAAACATTGCTGTGACGTCCTGATACTCGTCCGGCCAACGGGCCGTGTGCCCCCCACTGTGAGTATGGGACGTCACAGACTCAGGCCGTTCTTCACCTTGGTGAATTCCATGGTGGTGACGAAACCCGCGGTGGCGGGGTCGGGCTCCTGTTTCAGGTCGACCGAATCGGTGAGGGCGTTGAGGACGTGCCAGGCGAACGAGCGCTCGCCGAGGGAGTCGACCGAGGTGGTGGTGCTCGAAACGTCGACTCGCAAGGTGCCGTCGAGAAATTGCAGCCGGCACACCAGAAGTGCATCCGGTGTCGCGCGGACGATCAGCTGGGTGCAGATCTCGTCCATGGCCAGTTTGATGTCGGCGATGGAGTCGAGGTCGAAGTCTTCGTGGATGGCAACGGTAGCTGCCAGGGCGCGCAGTACGGAGAGCTGATCGGGCGTTGCTCGCACGCGCAGTTCGACGACGGGATGTGTGTGATCCTGGTCGGGTTCGATTGTCTTGGCGATGGCCATGAGACCTCCGGGTAGGGCGTACCGTGCTGTCTGCGAGCGGTGGGTCGGCTCGCGCTGCTGAGAAGTCAGGGTAGCGATCCGGCGACACCGCAGGTGGAATACCGCAGAACAGGACCGATCAAACCAGTCCGATCAGTACGTTTGCGCGGGTAGTGTGGGCGGCACGATCAGCGTTCCTGAGGCCCTCGGCAGGGTCATGGCGGTCACGGGAGACGAGTGAGTGGGATGCCTGACGAGATTCACCTGCACACGTTGACAAGTGACGTCGACGCCGACGCGGTCACCGTCTCGCTCGACTCCGTGCTCGAATTGCTGGGGCCCGAGGACGAGTTCGAGGTCGTGCTGAACAGGGTGTGCCGTCGGATCGTGTCGACGTTCCCGGGTGCGGCGATGGCCGGGGTCACCGTTCTCCGGGCGACCGGTCCGGTAACGGTGGCGGCGACCTCGGACGACGTCGCGGCACTCGAGGAGTTGCAGTACCGATTCGGTGAGGGCCCCGCGCTCGACGCCATCCGCTCCCGCGAACCCGTGCGTGCCGACCGTGCCGCCGCGTACGAGAAGTGGCCGGCGTACGCCGCGAGTTCCGAACCGGCGGGAGTCCACAGCTATCTGTCCGTGCCGCTGCCCGGCCCGGAGCAGTCGGCCGCACTGAATCTGTACGGACTGTTGCCGCACGCCTTCCACCGGATGGACGAATCGGTGCTCGAGTTGCACGTCGAGGCGGCATCGGTCGCGGTGCGCAACGCGCGACGGTACGGCGAGGCGAGAAATCTGATCGAGCAACTTCGTATCGCACTTCGTTCCCGTTCCGTCATCGACCAGGCGAAGGGAATCGTGATGGCGTTGCGGGGTCTCGACGCCGAGACCGCATTCGACGTCCTCGTCACCCGTTCGCAGCGCGAGAACGTCAAACTTCGGGTGGTCGCAGAACGTGTCGTGGCGGCTGTTTCTGCCCGCACAACCGTGCATAACGGTTTGTAATCGCTCACCAGGGCAAATGAGGGCCCCAGTATCTGTTATTTCCTTGTGACACATCACAGGCGGGAGTAGTCTCGAACCGAGGTTGAACACACAGCCGATGTCGGGAAGCGCTGCCGTAGCAGACAGTGTCATGTGTCCGAGGTCGGGTCTGTCTGCAGGTGCTCCGCTTCCCCTCTCAATGTTCGAGATGGGGTGAGCCATGTCTGTTGGTCAAGGGGTCCCAGAACCTGAAATGGCGTGTTCGGGCACGGAGTTCGGTACCACGTGCAAGCCGAGGGTAACGCTCGCGGCCGTCGGTTCCGCTCCGACACGCTGTGCGAGCGCGGAATTCACTTCCGAACGTCTCGGTTCCGGGGTGATGTTGGTAGGGGTGCGGGGCGAGATCGACCTGTTCAGTGCACCGGGGTTCCGCGACTACGTGTGCACGCGGATCTCGCCGGAGGGGCAGTTCATCCTCGACATGTCGAAGGTGGACTTCATCGGAACCGCGGGGCTGTCGGTGCTCGACACCGTTCACGCGACGAATGTCCGGGACGGGCGGACGTGGGCGATGATCTGCGGCCGGCCGGTCTACCGGTTGCTCAGGGCGGCGGGCCAGGAGTCGAGCTACCCGTGCTTCGCGTCCGTGGACAGCGCCCTCGTGGCCTGGCACGGCCGAACGGCGTAAGCCGCCGAACCGGCCGAACCGGCGCCCGAGTTCAGTGGGCGCCGGTTCGACTCGTGCGCGGAGGGGCCGACACGCAGCGGCCGTAGGCGCGGAGGATGTCGGTGGCGACCCGGTCCCACGAGTAGCGGGCGCGGGCGCGATCGCAGCCCGCCATGCCGTATCCCGTGCGCAGGGCGTCGTCGTCGAAGATCTGCCGCAGGGCCTCGGCCAGGCGGACCGGGTTGCGCGGGGAGATCAGCCGTCCGGTGATGCCGTCGACCACCGTGTCACGCATGCCGCCGACGGCGGACGCGACCACCGGGGTGCCGCAGGCCATCGCCTCGAGCGGCACCATGCCGAACGGCTCGTACCACGGGGTGCACACGACGGCGTCCGCCGACCGCAGCAGCGCGGGCATGGCGTTTCGCGGTACCCGCCCGACGATCCGTACCCGGTTGCGCACCTTCGTCTCACGAGCCAGCGTCAGCAGTCTGGACGCTTCGGGGTCGTCGGCGACGTCGGCGGCGGCGGGTCCGCCCGCGATGACGAGTTCGGTGTCGGGGAAGTGGGTGAGCGCCTCGATGGCGGTGTCGAAACCTTTGCTCGGCGCCAGCCGGCCGACCATGACGAGGCGGTGGCGTTTGCCCTTCTCGTCGGCGCGGCCGTCGGGCGTGAACTCCTTGACGTCGACGCCGGACGGGACGACGGAGGTGCGCGAGCGGGGCAATCCGAGGTGGGAGAGTTCGAAGACCTCGTCCGTGCACGTCGCCACCACTCGGGTGGCGCCGCGGGCGATCAACTGCTCCAAATGAATTCGGTTGTGCGTGCTCGACGTGTCCGCGTGCTCGAACCGCTGCTCGACCACTCCGAGGGCGTGGAACGTCTGGACCACCGGTATGCCGAGGGTGCGGGCCGCGAGTTGCGTCGCGATCCCGGACATCCAGTAGTGGGCGTGGACGATGTCGGGCCGCTCGGCCTCCCATTCGGACTTCAGGAAGCTGCCGAATGCCCCCATCAGCGGCAGGATCTCGGCCTCCGGCATCGGCCGTGCGGGGCCGACCGGTACGTGCACGACTGTGTACCCGCTCGCGGTCGTGACGCGCTCCGGGGCGTCTTCGTTCTCCGCCCGCGTGTAGACCGTGACGTCGTGGCCCTCCCTTGTGAGGGCCGCCGACAGTTCGGCGAGGTGAATGCTCTGCTCTCCGACTTCGGCGCCGTCCGACACGTCGAGGGGACTGGCGTTGGCGGAGACCATCGAAATCCGTAATCGTCTCGAGGTGCCGACTGCGGCCGTTCTCATCGGCTGCCCGCCGCACACGGGAGGTCTGGGTTCGCGATGAATGGCCGTCATGCCACGGGGATTCCCGAAGTTCGGGTTTGTAAACCGACCGACTCGCATTCTGTCACGGGACGGGTGACACGAGCCGACCGGTGTTGCGTTCTAATACCAGCGACGCCTGCCGCCGACCGCACGCCCGGTCGCGCCGAGAATCCACAGGACCACGCCGATCACCACGAGGATGATGCCGATGGTCCAGAGCCAGTTGATGCCGGCCAGCCATCCGATCAGGAGCAAGATCAGTCCGAGCACGATCATGACGTTCCTCGATTCTTCATCCCACCGAGGTGAGGGGCGAGTCCGACCGCGGACCCTCCCGCACCTCGTCGACCCCTGCGCCCATTGCGTAGGTCAGATGCCCGCCGAGCGCGCCGCCGATGCCGATCGCGAGGAGTCCCGCGGTGCTCGTGGCGACAGCGCGTCCGTCCGTACCGTGTCTGCGGCGAACGTAGGACGCGAGCATGGCCACGACACCGATGGCGTTGGCCTCGGCGTGGATCAGTCCGACGCGGCGCTGTACGGTATCGCGTTCGGCCCAGTCCACCCAGCCGGTCATCAGCGTCGGGGGAGCGGCGAGCAGTCCGAGGCCGATCAGCCTCCGTGCGCCGGCGTGATCACGAAATGCCAGATCGAAGACGCTCGCGCCGACCCACGCCCCGATGGGGAGGCTGACGAGAACGGGATGCACGGGGTGCCCGAGCCAGGACCCGCGCAACAACGGGCCCGCGGCGGAGGAACCGAGTGCCCCCTGGATCCGCTGCTGCAGAAACCGGCTGCCACCGTCGAGGAACCGGGCGGCCTCCGCTTTCCGGAACACGCTCTCGAGGTTCATGCCTTCCGGTTACCCACGGCGGCCCGAAGAAAACCGGTCCGCCTTGTCGTCGGTGCAGGTCGGGCGTAGCGTCGGGACCACGTTCTCGAAGGTGAGGTGAGTGCAATGAAACTCAATCTCTTCGCAGCTTGGGTCAGCTTCGCACTGGTTCTGCTCTCGGTGGTCTGTCTCGGCGGGTTCCTCGTCGCCGCGGGATCCGGGCAGGGCGGCTGGGCGGTGATCTCCGGGTCTCTGTGCGTCGTCGCACTGGCCGGGGCGATGGCGCTGTACGGCGGAACTGTGCGCCACGACCACAGGTTGCATCACGAATCGCCGCACCTGTTCTGACTGCGGCAGTTCCGGACGGCGTCAGGATTCCGCAAGTCTCCGCTTCTCCGCGTCGATGTCGAAAGTGGCGGGCGGCCAGTCGAGGTCGAGCTTCTCCAAGGCGTCGATCAGCAGTTCGGTGACCGCGAGCCGGCTGTACCACTTGCGGTCGCACGGAACGACATACCACGGCGCGTAGTCGGTCGACGTCAGGTCGAGCATGGCCTGGTAGGCGTCCTGGTAGGCCGGCCACAGCAAGCGCTCGTCGACGTCCGAGGGGTCGTATTTCCAGTATTTGTCGCGGCGCTCCAACCGCTCCCGCAACCGTGACTTCTGCTCGTCGAGTGACACGAACATCGCGACCTTGACCAGGGTCGTGCCGCCTGCGACGAGTTCCTTCTCGAACTGGTTGATCTCGTCGTAGCGGCCGCTCCAGATCTCCTCGGGCACGAGATCGTGAACCCGGACCACCAGTACGTCCTCGTAGTGCGACCGGTCGAATACGCCGAGTTGCCCGGCGCGGGGGACGGCCTTGCCGATCCGCCACAGGAAGTGGTGGCGCTTCTCCTCGGGAGTGGGAACACCGAACGAGGCGTGATCGACACCCTGCGGGTCCACGTGCCCGATGACGTGGCGGACCATTCCGCCCTTCCCCGCGGTGTCCATGCCCTGGAGCACGAGGAGCACCGACCGCCGGTCGCCGGATCGTCCGTTGGCGTAGAGCTTCTCCTGCAGGGCGGACAGCACGGCGCCGCGTTCCTCGAACAGCTGGAGGCCGTCCGACTTGTCGCCGACGAATCCGGGTGTGCTCCCGCAGTCGAGGTCGGCGATCCGCCGGCCCGAGTGTGACCGCAGGGCCTCGGTAGCGGGCGTCTTCCAGAATCCGCGTGCGTTCTCGGCCATGTACAGACAGTGCCACAGGAGCGTTACATGGAGGTGTGGTCGGCGAGGTGAATCATTGCCGTGTCCTGGTGATCGGGACCGGGTTCTCCGGTCTGGGCACGGCGATCCAGCTGCGCAAGCGTGGGCGCGACGACTTCATCCTGCTGGAGAAGGCGCGGGAGGTCGGCGGCACGTGGCGGGAGAACACGTACCCGGGGTGTGCGTGTGACGTGCCCTCGCACCTGTACTCCTTCTCGTTCGAGCCGAACGCGGACTGGACGCGGATGTGGTCCGGGCAGGCGGAGATCTTCGATTATCTGCGCGGACTGGCCGACAAATACGACCTGCGGCGCAACATCCATTTCGGCCGCACGATGACGGGCGGCTACTGGGACGCCGAACACCGCCGCTGGCACATCCACACCGAGTCGGGCGACGAGTACGTCGCGCAGTTCGTCGTGTCCGGGATCGGCTCCCTTCACATCCCGAACTTCCCGGGTCTGCCGGGAGCCGGCAGGTTCGAGGGCACGGTGTTCCATTCGGCGCAGTGGAACCATGACTACGACCTGCGGGGCAAGAAGGTCGCGGTGATAGGCACCGGTGCCAGCGCCATTCAGTTCGTTCCCGAAATCGTGGGCGACGTCGCAGAGCTGCAGCTGTATCAGCGGACGCCGCCCTGGGTGATTCCGGGCTTGAACTTCCGCATTCCGCCGAAGGCGCGGCGCCTGTTCGGCCGGGTACCGCTGGTGCGACGGATGGCGCGTGCCGCGGTCTACTGGACTTACGAATCGCTCGCGCTCGGGTTCAATGGGCACTTCCGCCTGATGAAGCCGATCGAGAGCGCGGCGCGGGCGAATCTGAACAGGACTGTCACCGATCCCGAACTCCGCCGCAAGCTCACCCCGTCCTACCTCATCGGCTGCAAGCGGATCCTCGGTTCGAACGTGTACTACCCGGCTCTGATCTCACCGAATTCGGTCGTGATCACCGAGGGCATCGCGGAGGTCCGTCCGCACGGCATCGTCGCGGGGGACGGGACGGAGCGGGAGGTGGACGCAATCATCTACGCGACCGGATTCCACGTCACCGACGGCTTCGACAG
The DNA here is from genome assembly GCF_002165735.1 of Rhodococcus sp. NCIMB 12038. Taxonomy (NCBI): domain Bacteria; kingdom Bacillati; phylum Actinomycetota; class Actinomycetes; order Mycobacteriales; family Nocardiaceae; genus Rhodococcus; species Rhodococcus sp. NCIMB 12038. The sequence continues at coordinate 82,095 of NZ_NHML01000016.1, read as the reverse complement.
GTTCGCCCTCACCGGGGTCGACGGCAGGCGCCTCGCCGACGAATGGGAGGAGCACGGGATCCGCACCCACCTCGGTATCACCGTCGCGGGTTACCCCAACGCGTTCTTCCTGTTCGGCCCCAACACCGGACTCGGTCACAATTCGGTGGTGTTCATGATCGAGTCGCAGATTCGTTACGTCCTCCGGCTGATGGATCTCGTCGACCTGCGCGGCGCCGACGCCGCGGTCGTCCGGCCGGCCGTGCAGAGCAGGTTCAACGCAGACATTCAACGGAAGCTGTCGAAGGGTGTGTGGTCCCGTGGCGGATGCGTGAGCTGGTATCTGGACTCGCACGGCGTCAACCGCGCGATCTGGCCGGGCTCGACCGTGCGTTACTGGCGACAGACGCGGGAGGTCGATCCGGCGGACTTCGAGTTCACGCCCGGCTGAAGGGCGGGGGCGTCACTCCGTCGACGAGATGGCTTCCCCAGAGGTCCACTCCGGTGATCCGGGCGGTGGCCGTGCCTTCCGGGCCGGTGATCTGAAGTTCCGTACCCGCGGACAGGTCCGCGTCCGCGCCGAGAGCGTCCGTCAGGGTGCGGACGCGGCCGTGCCAGACGTACCGACCGCTGATGGGTTCGAAGTTTCCCGCCAACTGGACCCTTACGGTGACGGCGGGACGGTCGCCGACGACGACGTCGGCGGGGCCGCGGTAGCCCTCTTCTTCTTCCTCGTGTTCGTTCACACGGGGAAGTTTACCTGTAACTGCTAGTTACACAAGAATGGATCGACGCCTATTCGGTGGCGTCGGCAGGCGGCAGCAGTGGGTGCGGGATCGCGTTGAAGCGTGCGGGCGAGCCGTTGACCGCAGCAATTCCGGTGACGCCACCCCAGGTCATCATCGTGAGGTAGTTGATCAGGTCCTCGACCGACATCGACCGGTTGGAGATCCACCAGTGGGTGGCCAGTTGCACACCGCCGACGATTCCGTACGCCCACGGGACAGCGCCGCCGGAGTCCATCTCCATCTGCCGCAACCGCTCGCCGAGCACGGTGGACAGCACCTCGGCGATCATCCGCTCCGAGTCGGCGACCGTCTCGCGGCCGGGGCCGGAACCGTTGGCCATGATGTACAGGTAGACGTCGGGATCCGACGCCACCGTCTCCACGTACGCGGTGATCGTGGCGCGGGTCAACTCGAAGTCGTCGAGGTCTCCGCCGATGGCCTCGTAGATCCGCGGGGCGAGCGTCGTCTCGACGTACCGCGCCATGGTCGCGTTCGTCAGATCGCTCTTGTCCGCAAAATAGCGGTACAGCACGGTCTTGGAGACACCGATCTCGGACGCGATCTCGTCCATGCCGATGTCCCGTCCACGCAGGCGGATGGCGGCGATCGTTCCGTCGACGAGTTCCTCTCGGCGCGCGATCTTGTGCTCACGCCAGCGGCGCTTGCGCCCATCGGGCTTTGCCGCTTTGTCCAGCTTCGTCATCGACTCGGTCACCTGCTCGGGATCCTTCACGCCGTCGTTCGCCACTGACTCTCTTCACATCCGTTTCGTGTCGCGATCTCCTGTCAGCTTAGTGCGAGGGTGTTGTCTCACGGCACAACGCCGTCTGTGCGGGCGCGCGTCCAACGGCTGGGTGACCGCCCCGGCGCCGACCTTGGGCACAATGGCGTCTGTGGATCAATTGAGCCTTTCCGCCTTCGACGACGATGCGAAGCGTCGTGATCTCCGCAAGATGAAGGCTGTCGCGACGGGCTTCCTCGTCTTCGCCACCGTGGTCTATCTCGTGTGCCGGTGGCAGGAATCGCGGGGCGCGGGGGCGTGGGTCGGCTACGTGCGAGCCGCGTCGGAGGCAGGCATGGTCGGCGCGCTGGCCGACTGGTTCGCGGTGACGGCCCTGTTCCGGCATCCGCTGGGGTTGCCGATACCGCACACCGCGATCATCAAACGCAAGAAGGATCAGCTGGGGGCGAGTCTGAGCAGCTTCGTCGGCCAGAACTTCCTGGCCCCCGAGGTGGTGTCCGCCAAGGTGGAGGCCGCGGAGATCCCGCTCCGGCTGGGCACGTGGATGGCACAGCCGAAACATGCCGCGCGGGTCGCCGCCGAGACGGCCACCATCCTGCGCGGCTTCGTCGAGATCCTGCGCGACGAGGACGTGCAGCAGATCATCGACAGCACGCTGGTGCGCCGGCTGGCCGAGCCTCAGTGGGGGCCGCCGATCGGGCGGGTGCTCGGCGAACTGCTGCGTGAGAACCGGCAGCTGCCGATCCTGGATCTGCTCGCCGAGCGGGCGCACCAGTGGGCGCTCGGGAGCCAGGAGACCATCGACCGGATCGTCAGCCGCGATTCGCCCGCCTGGTCGCCCAAGTTCGTCGACGCCATGCTCGGCGAGAAGATCCACCGGGAACTCGTCGAATTCACCTGGAAGGTGCGGTCCAACCCGGAGCACGAGGTGCGGCAGGCGGCCAACCGTTTCCTCGTCGACTTCGCCGACGACCTGCAGAACGATCCCGCGACCATGGAGAAGGCCGAGAAGATCAAGGCCGAGATCATGGGACGCGAGGAGGTGACCGGCCTCGCCGCGGCGACGTGGACGGTCGCCAAGCGCCTGATCATGGAGTCCGTCGACGACCCGGACAGCACGCTGCGCACGAAGGTCGCGGAGAACGTCGTGCGATTCGGCGAGCGGCTGCGCGACGACCACGAACTGAGGACCAAGGTCGACGGGTGGGTACTCGCGGGCACGCGTTACATCGTCGTCCACTACACCGACGAGATCACCGCGATCATCTCCGACACCGTCGAGCGCTGGGACGCCGAGGAGGCGTCCAAGAAGATCGAGCTCCAGGTGGGACGCGATCTCCAGTTCATCCGCATCAACGGCACCGTGGTCGGTGCGATCGCGGGCCTGCTGATCTACACGTTCTCGACGTTGCTGTTCGGCTGACTTCCCGCGCGGAACGGCGCCGCTAGCTAGGTGCTAACAGAGTGCTTGCAATTGCTAGCACCCTGCTTTAGGCTGGGTGCTGCCCAGCAACACGGAGGACTGATGGCAAGCGATGACCGCGATGCGGCCGGTGCAGGAGATCTGGCAGCTCGCGTAGTCAGCAACGCCGCTCACGACATCGGAGGTTTCATTCGTGCCCAGCGCGAAGCAGCCCAGGTGTCGATGCGGCAGCTGGCGCAGCTGGCCGGAGTCAGTAATCCGTATCTGAGTCAGATCGAACGTGGGTTGCGCAAGCCCTCGGCCGAGGTGCTTGGGCAGATAGCCAAGGGGCTCCGGGTCTCGTCGGAGGTCCTGTACGTCCAGGCGGGTTACCTCGAGCAGCGGCCACACGGTCCCCTCCGTGACGCTCTGCTCGCGGATACGGCCATAACCGAGCGGCAGAAGCAAGTGCTGCTCGAGATCTACGAGTCGTTCTGTCGTGAGAACGAATCGGCGGAAGCGGCCGAATCCCGGACGTCCGAGCTTCGGACAGAAGAACACCAGCGTTCTGATTCCCAGACGCCGGAACCAGAACCCCCCACCGTTGAAGAGGAGAAAGCCGATGACTGACCAGAAGACCATCGACAGCGTCAAGACCTCGCTGTACGCCGCCGTAGGTGCCGGAGACGTCGTGGTGCAGGCCGTGGCCGACGTCGTCGCCCAGGTCCGCTCGCGCGCCGAGTCCACCCAGGGTGACGTCGAAGAGCGTGTCGGCGGCGCCAAGGAGCGCTTCGCCGGACTGCAGGAAGAGGTCACCGAGGGTGTCGAGAACCTTCGCGACCGCCTCGCCGGACTGCCGTCCGAGCTGCCCGAGGAGCTTGCCGAGCTGCGTGAGAAGTTCACCGCCGACGAGCTGCGCAAGGTCGCCGAGGCCTACCTGAAGGTCGCATCCGACCTGTACACGTCGCTCGCCGAGCGCGGCGAGGACACCGTCGAGCGCATCCGCAAGCAGCCGGTCGTCGAGGAGGGCATCGGCCGTGCCGAGACCGCCTTCGGTGACGCCGTCGAGCTGACCGAGGAAGCTCTCGGCACCGTGGCCCGCCAGACGCGCGCCGTGGGCGAGCAGGCCGCGAAGCTCGCGGGCCGCGCTTCGGGCCGCATCTCCGAGACCGCAGAGGGACTCGGCGAGGCCATCGCCGACGCCGGCGACGAGGCTGCCCTGAAGGTTCTCGACCTGGGCGACCAGGCCGAGGAAGCGTCGAAGGGCGCTGCCGATCGCGTCACCGCCACGGCGGCCGACGTCCAGGCTCGCGCCGACCAGGCGGCCCCGGCCAAGCATGCTGCCGCTCCCGCGAAGAAGGCTACTCCCGCTCCGGCCAAGGCTGCGGCAACTCCGGCTCCGGCCAAGAAGGCCGCCGCTCCGGCCAAGAAGGCTGCTCCGGTCAAGAAGGCTTGATCCTTCACGCTTTTCGGCCCCCGCACGTTCGGTGCGGGGGCCGTTTGCGTGCCCACCTCGTAGGATGGGGCTGTGATTCAAGTTGACGGCGTCGTCTCGGTGATCTTGTTGGTGATTCGCATCGTCGCTCTGGGTGGTGCTGCGTACGCGCTGTTCCACGCCGCCCGCCAGCGCAAGGACGCGTTCACCGCGGTGGACAAATTGAGCAAACCGATCTGGCTGAGCATTCTCGCGGTCGCGTTCCTCGTCCTCCTGCTTTTCCCCGCCGTGCAGTTGTTCGGCATCGTCGCGGTCGTCGCGGTGTGCGTCTACCTCGTGGACGTACGCCCCCGCGTCGACGACGTGCAGCGCGGACCGCGCTGGTAGGCATTCCAGCCGGACAGATACCGCTCCTCCCTCACGGTCCTGCGAACGTTCGGGGCCTTTCGCGCCCTGACGATGACAATGGACATTGTGACAATGCTATGGTGGTTTACGGCTACCGAGGAGCTGACATGTCCGCGAGGGAATACCGAATAGACGACCTCGCACGCGAGGCGCGGGTGAGCGTGCGCAACGTGCGCGTCTACCAGGACCGCGGACTGCTCCCGCCGCCGAGGAAGCAGGGGCGCACGGGGTGGTACAACGACTCGCACCTCGCGCGGCTGCACCTGATCGGACGGATGCTCGATCGCGGCTACACATTCGCGACCATCAGTGAACTGCTCACCGCCGCGCACTACGGACTCCAGGTCAAGGACGTTCTGGAGACCGACGACCCGGGCGGCCGCTGGAAGAAGCGCAGGCGCGCGGCACGCCTCACGATCGCCGAGCTGAAACGCATGTTCGGGGCGCAGACCACCGAGGCCAACATCGCCCGCGGCACCGAACTCGGTGTGCTCGTTCCCGCAGGGGACGACTATTCGGTCGACAATCCGCGACTGGTCGAGGCGGCGCAGGTCCTTGTCGACGCCGGCATCCCGCTCGAAGACGTCCTCGAACAGGCCGCGGCGGTGCGACGCGATCTCTCGGACGTCGCCGCACGGTTCGTCGCCGTCGTCGCGGACCGCTATCTCGCCGCCGAAAGTGAGCCGCTCGAACTCGACGAGGCGAAGGTCTCGGACATCGCGCGGCTCGTCGACCAGATGCGTCCCCTCGCGCACGACGCCGTCCAGTCGCTGTTCGAAGAGGCGATGGAGGAGCAGATCTCCCGGGCCCTCGAACGGGCTGCCCGGCAACTCGGCGAGACACCGGGTCCGGCGTCGGGCACAGACACCAACAAAGCAAGTTAGACAGGACAGGGGTAGGGAATGACCAGCAGTTCGCGCACCATCGCCTTCCGGGCGCTCGCAGGCGCAGCCGGGGTCGGTGCCGTCGTCGCCGCGGCAGCGGCGATCCGTCACAAGCGCGCCACCCGCGGGTTGACGTTGTCGACCGAGGTGGCCCCGAACGAGTTGCTGCGCACCCCGGATCTGCGCCCGGATGTGACGGAGATCCTCACCGACGACGGAGCGACGTTGTACGTTCGCGCCTACGGTCCGGTGGACGGCGATCCCATTGTGCTGAGTCATGGTTGGACCTGTTCGACCGAATACTGGTACCCGCAGGTGAATGCGCTCGCGGGCGAGTACCGGGTGATCACCTACGACCAGCGTGGGCACGGCCGCAGCTCGGTCGGCTCGCTTCCGCTCGGTCCCGACGTCCTCGCCGACGACCTGTCGGAGGTGCTGAAGGCGACGGTGCGTGAAGACAAGAAGGCCGTCCTCGTGGGCCACAGCATGGGTGGCATGAGCATCATGGCGTGGGCAGGCCGGCACGCCGACGAGGTGAAGAAATACGCGTCGGCGGTCCTGCTCGCCAGCACCGCCTGCGACCGGCTCGTCGCCGAGACCACCGTCATCCCGTTGCCGAATCGTTTTCCGCGCGTGCCGGTTCCGGTCGGTCGCGCCGTCCTGAGCACACCGGTTCCGTTGGTGTCTTCGCCGGTGATGACGCGCGCGCTGCAGTACGTGTCGATGTCGCCGAACGCCACTCGCGCCGAGGTCCAATTCTGCGAGAACATCGTCCGGGACTGCAAGCCGCGCATCCGCGGCGGCTGGGGTGCCGCGCTCAGCGGCCTCGACATTCACGAGGCACTCGACCACCTCGACGTCCCGACCACGGTGCTCGTCGGTTCCATGGATCGGTTGACCCCGCCCGTCCATGCCCGCAAGCTCGCTCGCGTCCTGGACGAGGCCGGTCACCTCGAGCGGCTGATCGTCCTTCCCGGCGTCGGTCACATGAGTTCCGTCGAGAGCATCGACGAGTTCGACAAGGAGATCGTGCGGCTACGTAACCTCTGACCTTTCGGCTGCCCTGCAGTCGGTCGGGCCCACACGCTGATGGCGTGTGGGCCCGATTTTTTGTGCCGGTGTGAGGCTTGACACATCGACGACAATACATCTAACGTAATTTGTATCACTGTAAAACGTGTCGCGATCCAGCGTTCCACCGATCCGGTCATCAGGCGATAGGAGCTCACGTTGGCTCATGTAGTTACGCAATCCTGCTGCAACGACGCGAGTTGCGTTGCGGTGTGCCCGGTGTTTCCGAGGCGGTCCAGGTATCCGAACGCGCACTGCTGCTTGATCCGATTCGGTGTCGCACCGGACCATCAGGGCACCAAGGCGGTCGCCTCGCTGTTCCAGAAGACGGCGTCGCGGAAGAACGTGGACTTCTACCTCGATGTCGAGGTCGGTCCGCACCTGACTCACGACGACCTCCTCGCGCATCACGATGCGGTGATCTACGCGGTCGGCGCCCCCGCCGACTGCGCGCCGGGGATTTCCGGCGAGGATCTGCCCGGAAGTCACTCGGCAGCGGCAATGTGGCGTTGGACGTGGCCCGAGTGCTCGTCGCGGGCACCGCCGAGATGACGAAGACCGACATAGCGCCGTACGCATTGGAAGCGTTGTCGGAGAGCAGGATCAGGGAAGTGCTCGTCGTCGGGCGGAGAGGTCCGGCGCAAGCGGCGTACACGAATCCGGAGTTGCTCGCGCTCGGCTATCTTCCCGGCGTGACTGTCGCGGTGCAGTCCACGATGCTGAACGACGGAGGTCGTGTGCTGGAACCGGACTCGGGCAGGCCGATGTCCGGTGTGTACACCGACGGGTGGATCAAGCGAGGTCCCTCCGGCGTCATCGGAACCGACAAGGCGTGCGCCGCCGAAGCTGTCGGCAAACTCGTCGACGACTTCCACTCCGGTCGATTGCAGGAAATCGGGCAGGCCGCGCGTGAAGCTGGTGGACACCGTCTCGATGATTGAAATTGTTTCGAGTGCAGCTGTTTCCGGATGACTCACTCTGGTACGCGCCGACTCGACGCGCGTCGCAAAAAGTGATTGACGTCTCATCACCTAACGGTATAAGGTTTATTCGGATCGGAGATGCGGCCCGCACTCGATCCTCTCGACCGGCGACAGCCCCCGCCGTCGAGGATCGGAACAGTCTCGCCGCCCGACTTCGCCGGACGATGTCCCACGCACCGCGAGTCTCCGGCATTGACGAATCATCACATAGGAGTTCACATGAAACTTCAGGACAAAGTCGCCGTCATCACCGGAGGTGGATCCGGACTCGGACGCCAGGGTGCACAGTTGTTCGCGTCGGAAGGCGCGAAGGTAGCGGTCGTCGACATCGACGGCGACCGGGCTGAACAGACTGCGAAACTGGTTGAGCAGCAAGGTGGAACGGCGATCGCCATCACCGCAGACGTGAGTGACGAGGCGGCCGTCTACCGCAGCGTCGAGACCACCGTCGAGCAGTTCGGCAAGCTCGACATCATGTGGGCCAACGCCGGTGTCGTCTCCCGCGGTGGAGTCCCGTCCGTGGCCGGCGGCGAACACGTGGAGTTCCAGGACCTCACCGATGCCGACTGGCAGCACGTTCTCGGAGTCAACCTCAGCGGCGTCGTGTACTCCTGTAAGGCTGCGGTTCCTGCAATGCGGGCCAACGGCGGCGGCACCATCCTGGCGACCTCGTCCGCGGCTTCGTTCGCCGCCTATCACAGCATTGCGATGTACTCGGCGACGAAAGCCGGTGTGAACGGCCTGGTTCGCGGGCTCAGCCTGGATCTCGGACGCTATGGCATCCGCGTCAATGCCCTCGCCCCCACGCACGGGATGTCACCGAATTTCCTGATGGGCCCGGGCACCCCGGTGATCGGCCAGTCCTACGAGGAGACCGCGGGCCCGTGGGATCCGGGCGTCTCGCCGATTCCGCTCAAGCTCCAGCGTCCGCCGTCGCTCGTGGACAACGCGAAGGTCGCACTCTTCCTCGTGTCGGACGATTCCGCGTACATTTCCGGTCTGACGCTGCCCGCGACGGACGGCGGCACGCTGTCACGTGTCGCGATGATGTTCGAAGAGGACACGCCGACTCCGACGCTTCCCGTCGACTGAGTGGAGCGTACGCCGATGACCATTCATGCGCAGAACCGTGCGCCGTCGTTGAAGGTCGACCGATCCGCCTGTGCGGGACACGGCCTCTGTTACGGCGCGGAACCCGAGATAGTCGACAGCGACGACCAGGGCTATCCCGTCGTCGTTGCCGAACCGGTTCCCGAGGAACTACGAGACCAACTGGGTGCCCTCGTCGAGATGTGCCCCGAACGCGCGCTGAGCGTCGAACTCCCGAATTCGGAAGGCTGAGAAGCAGTGACGACAACCCAACTACCCGAGAACCTCATCGTGGACTTCGACGTCTACGACCAGACCCTGGCGATGCCGGAGGACGTGTTCCAGGAACGCGCGGCGGCGCTGCGGGCCATCGGCCCCGTCGTGTATTCGAAGGCGCACGGCGGTCACTGGATCGTGACGCGCTACGAGGAGATCCACCAGGTCCTGCGTGATCCGGAGACCTTCTCCAGCTACCCGAACAACCTCGTGAACGCGGGCCAGGGGAAGTTCATCCCGATCGAGCTGGACCCGCCCGAGCACACGTTCTACCGGCAGGCGCTGCAACCGCTGTTCAGTCCCAAGCGGATGAAGGAGCTCGAGCCCCAGATCCGGGACGTCATCAACGAGCTCATCGACGACTTCGTGTCACGCGGTGAAGCCGAGTTCATCTCGGAGTTCGCCCACGAGCTGCCGACACGGGTGTTCCTGGCCCTGATGGGCTGGCCGCTCGAAGACGCCGAGATGTTCACCAAGACGACGGACGTTGCACTGCAGGGTATTCCCGGTGGAACAGAAGAAGAGTCCGCCAAGGCGCGCGAGGATGCGGCCAACCAGATCTTCGGCTACTTCGGTGCCATCGTCGCCGGAGTGCGTTCCGGTGAGAACACCTCGGACAGTCTGACCGCGCAGATCATCAACACCCCGATCGAGATGGAGGACGGAGTACGGCTGCTCACCGACGAAGAGCTCTACCGCATGTTCTTCCTCCTGCTCATCGCGGGCCTGCACACCGTCCAGGGTTCACTGGCGTGGGGGATCATCCACCTGGCGAACAATCCGGGGCAGCGGCAGGAGATCGTGGACGATCCCGACACCATCCCGGCGGCCGTCGAGGAGATTCTGCGGATCGAGGCTGCCGTGATCGCGGGCCGGCGAGCGACCCGCGACGTCGAGATCGGCGGAGTCACCATCGCGGAGGGGGAGCAGCTCATCGTGCTGCTCTGCTCGGCGAATCGCGACGGCGGCGAGTTCGAGGATCCGGACGAGCTGAGGATCGACCGCTCGCCCAACCGGCACCTCTCCTTCGGGGCCGGGCCTCATCGGTGCATCGGGTCTCACCTGGCACGCATCGAGCTCGAGCTGGCCATGGAGGAGATTCACAAGCGGTTGCCCGATTACCGACTCGTTCCGGAGGATCCGCCGATCCTGCATGCCACCCAGGTACGCGGCTGCATCCGGCTCCCGATCACCTTCACCCCCTCGGCCTGAGGCCGGGCGGACGTCCGAGGCAGTTGTCCGTGGTCCTGTGGGACTTCGGGCAGCTGCCTCGTTCTTTTGGTGTAATGGAGTGGATGCGGCCGCCCGGTATGCAACAACTTACGTGTATTGTCATTTGTATCGCGACTGGTCGGGTGGCCGGTCGGAAGTGACGGTGTCTGGAGCGAGGATGGCAAGAAGGAAGACCGCCGGTGTGCTGAGCCAGGACGCCGATGTCGCACGGTCTCAGATACTCGTGGCCGCCCAGACGATGATTCTGCGTTTCGGGATCGCGAAGACCACCATGGAGGACATTGCCAAGGAGGCGGGAGTCTCTCGCCCAACGGTCTACCGGTACTTTCAGGACCGCGAGACGCTCACCACCGAGCTGATCAGGTGGCGATCGCGTCAGACGCTCGAACGCGGCCGCAAGTTCCTGATGGAATGTGCGTCGTTCGAGGACCGGCTGATCGAAGGCCTCATCTACCTGGTCTACGACGGGATCAACGATCCGATCGTGCGCATCCTCGTCAGCCCCGAGCACGTCGGCGGGGATTCGTGGCTCGAGACCATCCCCCTCGCGACGAGTCTCACCACCGAACTGTGGGGGCCGATCTTCGACGACGCCAAGGCCGGCGGCGAGATGAGGGCGGATATCGACACCGACGAGGCGTGCTCCTGGATCACCCTCGTGCAATTGATGCTCGCACCGCGACTGGACAATTCGGATCCGGCCGATCCCTCACACCGGCAGATGATGAAGCAATTCGTCCTACCGGCCTTCCTTCCCTAGTTTGCCCGCGTCCCCCAGGAGCCGTGCCCCCGGATCGGACGGGAATCCCTATGCCGAAGCATATTTCGCAGGTGAGCCATTTCACTTCCCGCATCGAATCTGCCGGGGCAGACCAGATCGTGGCCGACGCGGAGAACCTGCTCAGTGTGATGGGAGCAAGCGTACTGCTCCGTGGGTGGCGATCGGACGCATCCGTGACGTGACGGCGTCCGCCGATCACATCGAGGTCGCGTGGAACTACGAGAGTGACCGGTCGATCCCCGCCGACAGCGAGTTCCGCGTCGACAATCTGTCGGCGCTCGGCGAGATCAGTCGCCGGCAGGCAGCGCGGCAGGAACGACCGAGGGGACCAGGAACGTGCGGATCTTCTCGCGGAACCGTTCCAGTGAGCCGGTGCCGCCGTTGAGTTGACTGATGCACATGATCTCGAGTTCCGAGATCCATTCGCACAGCAATGTCAGATCCAGGTCGGCGCGGAGGTCGCCGGCCTCCTGCGCCTCGCGCAGAATCGGCTCCCACAGCTCGCTCGTCAGTTCGACGGCCTTGCCCGACGTGGTCAGCAGGGAGTTCGCCAGGGTCATCTCCGAGGGGGAGACGAGCAGGTGGACCATGGGGTCCCGCAGACCGCTCTCGACGTTCTGGCAGATGCCCTCGACGAGTCGTTCCTCGATCGTGGGCCACTTCGCTATGAAGGCGCGGGCGGGCGTCATGTTCTTGCGCGCGCGCCGCGCGACCGATTCGATGATCAGACTCTCCCGGTCCGAGAAATACCGGTAGACGGTCGCGCGGGACATATCCGCGGCGCGGGCGACGTCTTCCATCGTCGTCTTGGTGATCCCGAAGCGTTCGAAGCACGACTCCGCTGCGCTGAGGATCGTCGAGCGGACGTCGGTCGCGGGGTCGTTTCCAGTCCTTGCAGCCACCAGGAAACAGTACAACCACTATCTGCCGTGAGACGCTAGACAATGAATGTCTCATGTGCCACTCTCGGTGTATGGAGCGCGAAGACAAGATCACCCTCACCGAGCGACTGATCGCACACGTCGACAACAACAGCACCGACTACGCGGACGACCTGCTTCGAGTGCCGTTCTCGGTGTTCAACGACCCCGAACTCGCCGAGCGCGAGCGCACGGTGGTCCGGCGGCTGCCGCACATCGTCGCCCACGTCGACGAGCTGAAGAAGGCGGGCGACTTCGTCACGACCGAGCTGATCGGCACGCCGCTACTGGTGGTCAAGCAGACGGACGGCAGCGTCAAGGCCTTCTCCAACGTCTGCAGGCACCGGGGCTCGAAGGTGGAGTTCGAGGAAACCGGCTGTAAGCGCGTCTTCAGCTGCCCGTATCACAACTGGGCGTACGGCCGCGGGGGAGATCTGCGGGGAATGCCGCACGCGGAAGGCTTCGACGGCATGGACCGTTCGCAGTACGGGCTCGTCGAATTTCCCTGCGAGGTGCGGCACGGCCTGGTCTGGGTGGTTCCGACGGTCGGCGCCGAACTCGACATCGCGGGGATTCTCGGCGCAAAGCACGACGCGGAGGTGACGGACACCGGGATGGCCGAGTCGTTCCAGGTACGCAAGGAGACCTGGAAACTCGACATGAACTGGAAGATCGCCGTCGACGGCGTCCAGGACTCGTACCACCTGTGCCAGTTGCACACCAAGACCGTGTGCAACTACCTCGAGGGCAACATCACGGCCTACGACCTGGTCGACCGTTCCTGGCGAATCGTCGTGGCCCGCAAGTCGATCACCGAGGTTCGCGGCGCAGACCCCGACTCGTTCGACGTCCGCGACTACTCCCTCGCGAACTACACGATCTACCCGGGCACGATGCTCGTGACCGAGCCCAACCACTTCGAGATCTGGACGATCGTGCCGGACACCGAAGACCCCAATGTGTCGTACTGCACCATTCGGCTTCTGTCCCCGAAGGAGCCCGAGACTCCGCGCGAGAAGCGGATTCTGGACAAGAACTGGGAACTCCTCATGGAGACCCTGCACGCCGAGGACTGGTTCGTCACGAAGACGATCACGGCCAACGCGGCGCACGGGCAGGTCGACGAGCTGATCTACGGACGCAACGAACTTCCCGGTCAGGTGTTCCACAAGATGATCACGCGGGACGCCGAGGAGGTCGCTCGGCAGGAGGCCGCGGTCGGCGGTGTGCGGTGACGACGGGCGACCTGCGCCGATCGTCGCCCGCACCCGGAGTGCTGCAACTCGACCTCGCGCGGCCGGATGTGCACAACGCGATCACCCTCGGCCTGCAACGTGAACTCGATGCCGCGCTCGCCGAGGCGGCGGACGACCCGCACGTCCGGGTCGTGCTGCTGGCAGGGGAGGGTACCGCTGCATTCTCCGCGGGATACGACCTGAAGGAACTCCGGGCGATGACGGCGGACGCCTGCGTCCTGAGCCTGCTCGAACGGGACGAACTGTTGTGGAGATACTTCACGTTCCCCAAACCCACCGTCGCCGCGGTCCAGGGCATGGCCTACGGCGCGGGCACCCTGCTGGCGGTGTGTTCCGATCTGCGCGTGGGAGGTCCCGGCACCCGCATCACCGTCACCGCGGCGAAGTACGGCGGCGCCAACCTCACGTGGGTGCTCGACCACTTGATCGGTGCGGGACTCGCCCGCGACCTGCTGATGACGTCCCGGGCAGTCACCGGTGAGGAGGCCCACCGGATGGGGCTCGTCTCCCGGTACGCGGCCGACGGCGACGTGCTCGGCGCCGCGCTCGAGGCGGCCGGGCAGATCGCCGCTCAGCCTCCGGAGGCGATGCGCGAGATCAAGGCACTGCTGGTCGACGGCCCGGGACACGACCTGCGGTCCCGGTACGACCGGGAGAACGTCGTGTCGCGCACGACGCTCCGGCCGCGTCCGGTCGAGGAGATGTTCGGCTCCTACTTCGGACGGCGCGCCCGGTGACCCGCGTCTCTACTCCCGACGACATCTGGAGTCCCAGCTGGGACGACCCGTTCGAACCGACCGCGGACGGCGACGACGAATTCGCGGAACTGGCCGAGGCCCTGCGCTCCGTGCAGGAGGCCGTCACCCGCAGCCGCCCGACGTCCGACGCGGCGAGTTGCGCGGCGCGTACGCTCCGCGACCTCGCAGCGCGATTGGCGGACTTCGAGGTCGGCGAGGACGAACAGATCGCCGGCCGGCGCTGGGACCTTCCCGGCCGGGCGCAGGCTCTGACGCCGGCCCTCCACGTCGAGGAGGTGACCGCGACCAGGGCGCGGGGACGCGTCACGGTCGGCAGATTCCATTCCGGGCGCTACGCGATGAACGGCGGCGTGACGCCGCTGATCTTCGACGAGATACTCGCGCGCCTCGCCAACAGTTCCGGCAGGCAGTGGGCACGCACGGCGTACCTGCACGTCAACTACCGGGCCCCCGCGCCGCTGGGCGTCGAATTGCGCGTCGAAGCGGAGTTGGCCGGGCAGGAGGGCCGCAAACGATTCCTGCGCGGCGCGATGTATCACGGCGACGTCCTCGTCGCCGACGTCGACGGACTCTGGATCGAACTGAAACCGGAACAGACACAGAATGTCTCGCTGGCCGTCGGCCGGGGAGCAGAGGAGGGTTCATGAGTGGGTACTCGCTGCTGGACGGCGTTCGGATCCTCGAGGTCGCGCAGCTGGCGCCGTCGTCGCTCGGCGGGCATCTCGCCGATCTGGGTGCGGATGTGATCAAGATCGAATCCGGACCGCTCGGGGATCCCGTGCGCATCGGCGGCAGCCGTGCCGTCGGAGGCGAGGACGGGCCTGCGTTCATGCACCTGCGATGGAATCGCGGAAAACGCAGCGTCGCACTAGATCTGCGCACCCCCGAGGGCAAGCAGGCGTTCCTCGACCTCGCGCGGTCGTGCGACGCGGTCATCGAGGGCATGCGGGGCGGGTACCTCGATTGGCTCGGCATCGGCTACGAGCAACTGCGACAGGTGAATCCGAAGATCGTGCTGTGCACGGTGTCGGGCATGGGCACCGACGGGCCGTACCGTGTTCTCGGCACCGGTGGTCCGGTGTTCGACGCGTACGCCGGGCTCCGCGAGGTCGGCACTCCGGCGGTGCCGCCGACCGAGGGGATGGCGGGATCCACGACGCCGCCGATCGCGATGTACGCGCTCGGCGCCTACGGGGCGATGGGCCTGCTCGCCGCGCTGCACAAGGCCGGCGCCACCGGTACCGGCTGCCATGTCGAGGTGGCGGGCATCGACGTCGCCGCCGCGTGGATGCCGGATCTCGTGGACGCGGAGTTGAACAGGGACCGCTCGATTCCCCGGCCGACCTGGCTGCCGGACGGGCGGCTGCCCGACTGGCCACGGCTCGAGGCCTACCGCACCAGCGACGGCGAGGCGATCCTGTTCGGGTCGCACGTGGAGAAGTTCTGGCACAACTTCCTGGCCGCGGTCGGGCGTGACGATCTGATCGGCGTCGACCTCACGGGGACGGACGACGGCGCCCCCGCCCGCGCGGACCTGGTGTGGCGGGCGCTGACGGAGATCTTCGCGCAGCGCACCCGCGCCGAGTGGGTGCAGCTGTTCCTCGAACACGGCATCGCGGGAGGCCCGGTCAACAGCGTGGCCGACATGCTCGACGACCCGCACTTCCGGGCGCGGGACAACACCTACCGGGTCGACTACCCCGGAGTCGGTGAGCTCGAACTCGTGGTCAGCCCCGTGCGTGTCGCCGGGGAGAAGTTCGCGCCGGCGCTGCCACCGGTCGTGGGCGCGGACACCTCGGAGGTGCTGCGGACGGTGGCGCAGTACGACGCCGCGCGGATCGCCGCGGCAACCGAACCGGCGAGCCCCCGGCGCGAGGCCCCGTCCGCCGGCTGACCGCGCGCACTCCGCAGAAGCGACACCCACACGAAACAAGTTGTGTGGGTGTCGTTTTCGTGCGAAAGTCCGGTACTGCCGGGTGCCCGAAATTTCCGAATCGAGCATTGCGTCATTTGCCTATAGCTGTTAGGTTTACGGCACACGAAGTGAGGGTGGTCACACCCGGTCGACGAGCACGAGGAGCACAGATGAATCTCGCGGACCTGACCCGGTTCTGGGGTAAAACGCGTTCGCAACAGCAGGCCATCGTGTTCGGGGACACGTCGCAGACCTGGGCCGAGGTCAACGCGAGCACCGACGCACTCGCCCGCGGCCTCGCAGCCCGGGGCGTCCGCAAGGGGGACCGGGTGGCGGTGATGATGCTCAATCGCCCCGAACTCGCCCACATCATCCTTGCGACGCTCAAGCTCGGCGCCATCAGCGTGCCGCTGAACTTCCGGCTCACCGCGAAGGAACTGGCGCCGATGGTGCTCGACTCCGCGCCGCGCGTGGTGATCGTCGAGGACGGTTTCGCGTCGCTGCTCGAGGTCGCCGCCGAGCAGGCGGAGTTCGAGACCTACGCGATCGGGGGGAGTGCCCATCCGCCGTACGAGCGGCTGATCGACCCAGGGACCGCGCCCGTCGTCGCCATCGACGCCGACGACCCCGGCTTCATCTGCTACACCTCGGGCACCACCGGCGTGCAGAAGGGCGCTCTGATCACCCACCGCAACGCAATGACCCCCGGCATCTCGCAGTCGATCACGTTCGGCTTCTCGTCCCGCGACCGGGTGCTGTGCTCCGCCCCGCTGGTGTACACCGGTTCGATCCTGTCGATCTTCATGCAACTCGTCGTCGTGCCCGGCGCGACGATGGTCCTGCTGCGCGAATACGACCCGGAGATCGCCCTCGACACGTTCGAGCGCGAGCAGATCACGGCCACCACGACCGTCCCCGTGATCTGGGAACGGATGACGATGCTGCCCGACTTCGGCACCCGCACGCTCGCGAAGTTCACGTTCGCCGGCACCGGTGGCGCCCCCGTCAGCCTCGACCTGCTCGACTTCTACCGCTCGCACGGCATCCCGCTCACCCAGTGCTACGGCCTCACCGAGGCGTCCGGCATGGTCTCGACGCTCGCCTACGAGGACGCCCTGTCCCGTCCCGGCTTCGCGGGGCTGCCGCTGGTCGGCACCCACATCCGGATCGGTGATCCGGGAGTCGACACCCCGGCCGGGGAGGTCGGCGAGATCCTGGTCCGCGGCGAGCACGTGTTGCGGGAGTACTGGAACAAGCCCGAGGCCACCGCGGCGACCCTCGGCGGCGGATGGCTGCGCACCGGCGACCTCGGCATGCAGGACGAGGGCGGATTCCTGAAGATCGTCGACCGCAGCAAGGACATGCTGATCTCCGGGGGCCTCAACGTCTACCCCGCCGAGATCGAGAAGGCGCTGCACGGCATCGAGGGCCTGGTCGACCTCGCGGTCATCGGCGTCAAGGACGACCGCTGGGGCGAGGTGCCGATGGTGGTGTTCCACAGCGAGCGCCCGGCCGCCGAGATCGTCGCCGACATCGCCGAGGTCGCGGGCGAGAACCTGGCGAAGTTCAAGCGTCCCAAGCACGCCGTCGCGCTGGGCGAACCCCTGCCGCGCACCTTCTCCGGCAAGCTCGCCAAACCGTCTCTGCGCCAGCGCTTCCCCGAGGTGCCCGCCGACGCCCTCGCCGTCGACGGCACCGTCACCCCTGTCTAGGAAGACCCTCCAGTTCGAGGCTTCATCCCCCGCGGTTCCCCCCTTCGAGAGGAATGCACATCGTGGCCCCAACTCGTGAAGTCGACATCTCCCAACTCATCGACGCCGCACCGGTGTCGGCCCTCCAGAAGCGTGCCATCGCGCTGTGCCTGGCGCTCGCGATCCTCGACGGCATGGACGCCCAGCTGATCGGATTCGCGATTCCCGCGCTGTCCGAGGACTGGGGGCTGTCCAAGGCCTCGTTCGGGCTGCTGCTGGCGCTCAGCAGCGGCGCGATGGTCGTCGGCAGCCTGCTGTTCGGTCCCGTTGCCGACCGCTGGGGCCGGCGACGGGTGATCCTGCTGTGCACCGTGCTGTTCGCGGTGTTCACCCTCGCGTCCGCGTTCGCGCCGTCGATGGGGGTGCTGATCGTGCTGCGGATCCTCGCCGGGATCGGGCTCGGCGGCGTCACCCCGAACCTGATCGCGCTGACCAGTGAGTACAGCCCGGCGCGCAGCCGCTCCACCCTGGTCACCATCGTCGTCGCGGGGATGTCGCTGGGCGGCTTCCTCGGCGGACTCGCTGCCGCCCAACTGATTCCGGCGTACGGCTGGCAGTCGATCTTCGTGGCCGGTGGCGTCCTCCCGCTGATCGTGGCAGCGTTCGCGTGGGCCGGGCTGCCGGAATCGGGCAAGTTCCTCGCGGCCCGGGGCGATCACGCCGGCGCCGCGAAGATCCTCTCGGCGATCGCCCCGCAGGCGGGCATCACCGGATCTGTGACGTTCACTGTGGACGCCGCCGTGGCCACCAAGTCGCCCATCCGGGAACTCTTCGCCGGCGGCCGGGCGCTGGACACGGTGCTGCTGTGGGTCGTGTTCGTCATCAACTTCCTGGTCATCTACTTCCTGTTCGGGTGGATGCCGTCGCTGTTCAGCCAGGCCGGGCAGAGTCCGTCGAACGCGATCCTCGCCGCGGCGCTGTTCAACCTCGGCGGCATGGCGGGCGCGCTGTCGATCGGGTGGATCACCGACCGCGTCGGCACCGCGTGGCGCCGGTCCCGGGGCTCGGACGCCGCGTACGCGGTGGTGATGGCCGGCTACGCACTCGGCGCCTTGTTCATCGGCGTCGTCGCGATGTTCCTGGCGAACTCCACACTGCTGCTGATCACGATCTGCATCGTCGGATTCGGGATGTCCGGCAGTTCGGCGGGCATCATCGCGATCGCGGCATCGATCTACCCGGTGGCGGCGCGCTCGACCGGCATCGGCTGGGCCATGGGAATCGGGCGGATCGGGTCCATCGCGGGGCCCACCCTCGGCGCCGCCCTGATCGCGGCGGGGATGGACGCCCGCACCATCTTCCTGCTGATGATCGTGCCGACCGCCGTCGCAGTCCTCACGCTCGGTGCGCTGTTCGTGCGGGAACGGCTGCGCGGTCGCACCGTCGTCGGGGCCGCGGAGTCGCCCGTTGCCGCCGAGGCGCACTGAGTCATGCGATCCGTCACGTCGAGGGCCGCGTCGTACTGCAGGCTGTGTGCCTCCTCGTGCGGGGTCCTGCTCGACATCGAGGACGGGCGGATCGTGCGAGTGCTCGGCGACGCCCACCATCCCATCTCCGGCGGCTACACCTGCCCGAAGGGGCGCCGCGGCGGCGACCTCGTCCACGGACCGGACCGGCTGACCACGTCGATGCGCCGCACCGCCGCCGGCACCCACGAGCCGGTGCCGGTGGCGCGGGCGGTCACCGACATCGCAGACCGGCTGCGCGCCATCGTGGACCGGCACGGACCGGACGCGGTCGCGCTGTTCATGGGGACGCAGCAGAACTTCGCCGCACTCACCCCGCCGATGGCCCGGGCCTGGTTCCGGGGCACCGGCTCGCACAAGCTGTTCTCCACGATGACCATCGACCAGTCCGCGAAATGGGTTGTCGCCGATCGGATGGGAACGTACCTCGGTGGACGGCAGCGATTCGAGGACGCCGATGTGTGGTTGCTCGCGGGAACCAACCCCGTCGTCTCCGGCAACGGCGGCGACGGGGACGGCGCGGTGGTGCAGAACCCGTCCGTCACCCTGAAGGCGGCGCGGGAACGGGGCCTGCGGCTCATCGTCGTCGACCCGCGACGCACCGAGACCGCGGCGCTCGCCGACATCCACCTGGCGCCCCGGCCGGGGACGGACGCAGTGCTGTTCGCCGGTCTCCTGCACGTCGTCCTCACCGAGCGCCTCCACGACGCCGGCTTCTGCCATGCGTATACCGCCGACCTGGCCGTGCTCGCCGACGCCGTCGCCGGCGTGACCCCCGACGTCGTGCAACGGATCTGCGGTATTCCCGCAGACCGGATCCGCGACGCGGCACGGGTGTTCGCAGGCGGGACGCGCGGGATGGCGACCAGCGGCACCGGGTTGTGCATGGGCCCGCACTCGAACCTCGCGGAACACCTCGTCGCGGCACTGAACGTGGTGTGCGGCAGGTACCTGCGCGAGGGGGAGCGGGCCGACGACCGCGCCGTCCTGACCCGGCACCAACCGGCGCGCGCGGAGGTCGCGCCGGCCACCCGGGCATTCGAGCACGGATTCCGCAGCCGGATCGGCGGGGTCCGGACGATCCGCGGCGAACTTCCGTCCGGCATCCTCGCCGACGAGATCCTCGAACCCGGCCCCGACCGGGTGCGGGCGCTGATCGTCTCCGGCGGCAACCCGGCAGCGGCGCTGCCCGATCGCGAGAAAGCGTTGCGCGCGATGCGATCACTGGACCTGCTGGTGTGCGTCGACCCGCGCATGTCGGACACCGCGCGGCTCGCCGACTACGTGATCGCCCCGACCACGATGTACGAGCGCGCCGATCACACCGCGATCATGGAGCCGTTCTTCCCGCAGCCGTTCGCGCAGTACACCCCCGCGGTCGTGGCCGCGCCGCCCGGGGTCGTCGACGACTGGCGGTTCTTCCTCGACCTCGCCGCAGCCTCCGGGCAGCCCGTCAAGTTCGCCGGCCGCATCCTCGACCCCGCCGCGCCGCCGACCTCCGAACAGTTGCTGGCGATGACGGCCGAACGGGGACGCGTCCCGTTCGCAGACCTGGTCGCCGCCCCGCACGGACACCTCGCCGGACGCAGCGGCGCCGTCGTGGGTCCGGCGGCCGAGGAGAACGCCGGGCACCGCCTGACGCTGATGCCCGACGACGTGCGCGCCGAATTGCGCGCAGCGCTGACGGACAGGACTGTCGCAGCACAGTTCCCGCTCCTGCTGACAGTGCGGCGGATCCGCGAGGCCGTCAACTCCACCGGCACGCGCGTGCCCGGACTCGTTCCGGGTGGCGCCAACCCCGCGAGCCTGCACCCCGACGACCTCGCCGCCGCGGGTATCGCCGACGGGCAGACGGTGACCGTGCGCTCGGCGTCCGGGCACCTGCGTGCGACCGCGCGAGCGGACGCCACCCTGGCTCGCGGCACCGTGTCGATGACGCACTGTTTCGGGAGCGTCGACCCGCGCGACGACGTCGGAGTGAACGTGAATGCGCTGACCGGAACCGGCGACGGCGTCCAGTCGATCAACGCGATGCCCACCATGACCGCGGTTCCCGTCGCGGTCGAGCCCACCACCATCGAACAGGACGTGTGATGACGACGGCAGAACCGATGGCCGGGCACCGGATCTGCCCGCTGTGCGAGTCGACGTGCGGGCTGCTGGTCGAACTCGACGGTCGCGCCATCACGCGGGTCGCGCCGAACCCCGACGACGTGATGAGCGCCGGGCACAGTTGCGCGAAGGGGCTCGGTCTCGGCCGCATCGAGGGCGACCCGGACCGGATCCGGACCCCGCTCCTGCGCACCGCGGACGGTGGGTTCCGCGAGGCCGGCTGGGACGAGGCGTTCGCCGAGATCGAGCGCCGGCTACCGGAGTTCGTCACCGGCGACCCGGGCAGCTGCGCCGTCTACCACGGGAATCCGGCCGCCCACCACCTGGATTCGACGTTCTACCTGGGTGAGCTGATCGGTGCTGTCGGCACCCGGAACATCTACTCGCCGGCCAGCGTCGACACCTGGCCGAAGAACCTCGCACACATGCTGCTGTACGGCACCGGACTGGGCATGAGCCTGCCCGACCTCGACCGCACCGACTACCTGCTGATCCTCGGCTCGAACCCGATGGTCTCCAACGGCAGCACCGTCACCGCGCCCGGCATGCACCACCGCCTGCGGGCGTTGCGCGAGCGGGGCGGCACCCTCGTCGTGGTGGATCCGGTGCGCACCCGCACCGCCGAGGTCGCGGATCTGCACGTGCCGATCCGGCCCGGGACCGACGCCCTGTTCCTGCTCGGGGTGCTGTCCGTCATCGCGTCCGAGGGGCTGTCCAGACCCGACCGGGTGCCTGCGGTGGTGGACGGCCTGGACGCCGCTCTCGCGATGGCGGCGGACTTCGACCCCGACGCCGTCGCCGCCGCGTGCGGGATCGACGCCGACCTGATCCGCGTGGTGGCCCAGGGTTTCGCGGGCGCTCCTGCAGCGGTGGCGCATTCGCGGATCGGGACGAGCATGCAGGAGTTCGGCACCCTCGCGAACTGGCTCGTCGAGGTGCTCACCATCGTCACCGGCAACCTGGACCGGCCCGGAGGGGCGATGTTCGCGCTGCCGCCGGCAGGCGGGCAGAACACCTGGCCGGTGACCCGACCGCCAAAGCTGATGTTCGACCGGTGGCGTTCGCGAGTGCGGGGGCTGCCGGAGGCGATGGGGGAGTTGCCCGCGGTGTGCTTCGCCGAGGAGATCCTCACGCCCGGACCGGGCCGCACCCGGGCGCTGATCACCCTCGCCGGGAACCCGGCCCGCTCCCTGCCCAACAGCGGGGCGATCGAGGAGGCGCTCGGCGCCCTCGACTTCATGGTGTCGGTGGACTGCTACCTCAACGAGACCACCCGCCACGCCGACGTGATCCTGCCGCCGCCACCGCTCGCGACCCGCGGCCACCACGATGTGACGCTGGCTCACTTCCAGATCCGGAACGTCGCGCGGTACACCCCACCCCTCCTCGACCTCGCCGAGGGTGAGCTGGCGGAATGGCAGATCCTGCTGCGGATCGCCGCGATCGCCAAGGGAACCCCGCACCGTCCGGTCGAGGAGATGGACGACGAGGTGGCCGCCGTCGCCGCCCGGCGCGCCGCGAAACTCGCCGGCCGCGAGGTGGAACAAATTCTGCACGCCGTCACCGGCCGGCGCGGCCCTCAACGACTGCTGGACCTGCGTCTGCGCAGCGGACCCTACGGCGACCGTTTCGGGCTCGACCCGGACGGGCTGACTCTCGCACTGCTGGAGGCCAACCCGGACGGCATCGACTACGGGCCGCTGACACCGCGCGTCCCGGAGGTACTGCGCACCCCGGACGGGCGGATCGACCTGATGCCGGAGATGATCGTCGCAGATCTGCCGCGGGTGCGGGCGAGCACGACCCGGGCCGCCCCGGATCTGCTGCTGATCAACCGGCGTCAACGGCGCGGCATGAATTCGTGGCTTCACAATGCCCTGCCCCAACCGGACGGCGGCCAGTGCGCCCTGCTGATCAGCCCACACGATGCTGCCGAGCGCGGCCTGGTCGGCGGCGACCGGGTGGCGGTGACGTCCAAGGTCACCACCGTGACGGCCGAACTACGGATCGACGACGCATTGCGTCCCGGTGTGGTGAGCATGCCGCACGGGTGGGGCCACCACGGGCCGGGTCTGCGGACATCCCGGTCGGCGTCGGTGCCCGGCAGCAACTACAACGCCCTGGTGGACGACACCACCGACCTCGAGGCGCTGACGGCGTCCCCGATCTTCAACGGCGTCCCGGTCACCGTGACGCGCACGAGCGAGGAGCATCCCTGATGGCGTACGTGGTCACCCAGAACTGCTGCAACGACGCGACCTGTGTCGCGGTCTGCCCCGTCGACTGCATCCACCCGACGCCCGCCGAGCGGGAGTACACGCGCACCGAGATGCTGTACATCGACCCGGGCACCTGCATCGACTGCGGCGCCTGCTCCGACGTGTGCCCGGTGGACGCGATCGTGCCCGGCGACGCCCCCGCACCCGAAATCGACCGGTACCGGGAGATCAATGCCGAGTACTTCCAGCGGAATCCCCGCAGCGCCCCGCCCGGTGCCCATGTGCAACCGCTCCCGCTCACCCTCGCGACCACCGGTGTCACCGACCCCCCGGCGCTGCGGGTGGCGATCGTCGGATCGGGACCGTCCGCGTTCTACGCCGCCGAGGAACTGCTGGCCCGCCGCGACATCGCCGCCGAGGTCACCATGTTCGAACGGCTGCCCGTCGCAGGCGGACTCGTGCGGTTCGGCGTCGCGCCGGACCACTGGCACACGAAGACGGTGGACCGGGTGTTCAACCGGACCGCGCGACGCGACGGCTTCACCTTCCACCTCGGCGTCGAGGTGGGGCGGGACGTGACGCTCGACGAGGTGCTGGCCCACCACCACGCGGTGATCCACGCGTCCGGGGCGTCGGGGGACCGGCGCCTCGGCATCCCCGGCGAGGACCTGCCGGGCAGCTACGCCGCCCGGGAGTTCGTCGCCTGGTACAACGGTCACCCCGATCACGCCGAGCGCACCTTCGACCTGTCCGCGCGCCGCGCCGTCGTGGTCGGCAACGGCAACGTCGCCCTGGACGTCGCCCGCATCCTCGTCTCCGACGTGAAAACCCTGCGCTGCACCGACATCGCCGACCACGCCCTCGACGTACTGGCCGACAGCCGGGTCGAGGAGGTGGTGGTGCTCGGCAGGCGGGGACCCGAGCACGCGGCCTGCACCACGCCGGAACTGCTCGCGCTCGGCTCGCTGCCGGGCATCGACGTCCTCGTCGACGGTCCGGTCACGGCAGGTCCGGACGCACCGGCCAAGCTGCGGATCCTCGCCGAATACGCCCGGCGGGAGGCGACGCCGGGGAACAAGCGCATCGTGCTGCGCTTCGGTACCTCCCCGCGAGAGGTGCTCGGTGCGGGCCGTGCCGAGTCGCTTCTGGTGGCCCACGGCGACACCGTGGACCGGATCGAGTGCGGTCTGATCCTCCGGGCGGTCGGGTACCGCGGACTGCCGATCGCCGGCCTTCCGTTCGACGAGGCCGCCGGAACCGTCGCCAACGCCGCGGGCCGCGTCGCGCTGCCGGGCACCGGGGAGACCGTCCGCGGGCACTATGTGGCGGGCTGGATCAAACGCGGTGCGACCGGTGTGATCGGCACCAATCGCTACTGCGCGGCGGAGACCGTCGAGGCACTCCTCGCCGATCACCGCGCGGGACTGCTCGCCGCCCCCACCGCGGCCGCTGCGGACCTGGCGGCGCTGGTGCGCGAACGCAGGCCCGACGCGCTCGGCGGTGCGGACTGGCGCGCGATCGACCGCTTCGAGCGCGAGCGCGGCCGCGAGGAGGGCAGGCCCCGCATCAAGATCGTCGACGCCCGGCAGGCAGCCGTCGTCGCGGGTGCGGCCGCCCGGTGAGTCCGGCGGACACGACCCGGGTGCACACCTTCTGCCGCATCTGCGAACCGGGGTGCGGCCTGCTCGCCGAGGTCCGGGACGGCGAAGTGCTCCGGCTGCAACCGGACCGGGATCATCCCGTGCACAAGGGGTTCTCCTGCCACAAGGGTGTGCACTACCTCCAGGTGCACCAGGATCCGGATCGCCTCGACCGGCCGCTGAAGCGGAAAAATCCGCGGAGCGAGGAGCGCGGCGTCTTCGAACCCGTCGAGTGGGATGTGGCGGCGCGCGAGATCGCCGACAGGCTCGCGGAGGTGCGGCACCGATACGGCCGGGGCGCGCTCGCGGTCTATCAGGGCAACCCGTCGGCGTTCAACGGCGCCTACTACGCGAACGCCGCCACGATCGCGCGCGGCTTCGACACCCGGATGCGCTTCAGTGCGGGAACCCAGGACACCTCGGCCAAATATGCTGCGAGTGAAGCGATCTACGGGGCGTCGATGGCGCATCCGATTCCCGACCTACTGCACACCGACTACTTCCTGTGCGTCGGCAGCAACCCGCAGGTCTCGCACATGACGCTGATCCACATCTCGGATCCGATGGCCAAGATCCGTGCCGTAAAGAGTCGCGGCGGGACCGTGCTGTTCGTCAATCCGCGCCGTATCGAGTCGTCGTCGCCGGAGACCGGGGACGTGCTGCTGATCAAGCCGGACACCGACTTCTACTTCCTCGCCGGGATCCTGCACGAGATCGTCTTCCGGATCGGGTATGACAGGGCCGAGGTGGAACGTCACGCGCGCCACGTCGACGAGTTGCTCGACTTCGTCCAGCAGTACCCGGTCGACCGGATCGCCGCGGTCACCGGCATCGAGGCCGACATGATCCGGCAGGTCGCCGACGACTTCTGCGCGGCACCGAGCGCGAGCATCTACATGGCGACCGGAGTGAACCAGGGTCGCCAGGGCACCCTGGCCTACTGGATGCTCACCATGATCAGTCTGTTCTCCGGCAACCTCGGCAGGCGCGGCGGCAACATCTACTCGCGTGGCGTCGCCGATGTGGTGCAGGGCTCGAAGCGTAAACGGGAGGATCCGTTCTACGACGGTCCCTTCGGTGAGATGCGCACCGTCGGAGGGGATCTGCCCGCCGCGCTCCTGCCGGACTTCATCGAGAACCCCGAAGACCCGATTCGCGCGCTGATCGTGGTGTCGGGCAACCCGCTGCTGTCGGTCGGTGGCGACGACCGGCTGCGGCGGGCATTCGAGCAGTTGGACCTGATTGTGACGATCGATCTGTACCGCACGGTCACCGGCGAGATGGCGGACTACGTTCTGCCCGCCACGGACTGGCTGGAACGAGAGGACGTCAACTTCCTCAACACGATGGGCGTGGCGATGGAGCCGTACGTGCAGTACACGCCCGCCGTCGTCCCCGCGAAGGGGGAGCGCCGCGACGACTGGTGGATCCTGTCCCGCCTCCAGCAGGCGATGGGCGTCCCGACCCTGCTCGACGACCCCGACCCCAATCCGTTCGCCGCGGTCGACGCGATGATGCGGGACTCCGGTCTGAGCATCGATCTCCTCGCGACCATGCCCTGCCAGACCGCGGTGCTGCCGGAGGCCGAACCGTCGCACGTGTTCAGTATCGCGGTCCAGCACGACGACGGCCTGATCGACTGCTGTCCCGCGCTGTTCCAGCGCTCCTACCGGACCGCCGAACGCATCTTCGAGGAGCTGGCCGCGGAGCCCGCCGACCAACTCAAACTGATCACCCGGCGCACCCACTACATGGTCAACAGCTGGATGCACAACCTTCCGGTGCTCAAACAGGGCGTCCACCAGAGCAATCCGCTGTGGATGCACCCGGACGACGCGCGGTGCCGGGACCTCGTCGAGGGCGACGACGTCACCGTGCGCAACCGCCACGGCGAGGTCGGCGCGATGCTGGTCTACGACGACACCCTCCGGCCGGGCGTCGTGGCGATGACCCACGGCTGGGGGCAGCGCACCGCACGGGGGCTGGACGTCGCGAGGCGCAACCCGGGTGTGAACGTCAACCGTCTCGCGCCCACCGGGACGGACGGCTACGACCCGCTGAGCAACCAGTCGCAGCTCACCGGCATCAACGTCGAGGTGGTGCGCCTCCGGCACCCGTGAGTACTTATTAACCGCCGGACGTTAATAAGTACTCACGGGCGCGAAGCGCAGACCTTGCCGGATTTAACAACAACCTTTAGATTTAGCAGCTGTGACGGGCGGCACAGTCACGGAGAACTTCGGTTTCGATCCCGCCGGTCGCGGCCGGGCACACAGGAGGCAATGAATGAGCGGAACCGTGATCGACGCGCTGAATTTCTGGGCGCGGATCGTCCCCGACCAACCTGCCATCGATTTCGACGGCGACGTCGTCACGTATGCGGAATTATCGCGGTGGGCCGACGGCGTCGCCCACGACCTCGCGGCGCGCGGCGTCGTGCCGGGCGACCGGGTCAGCTTCGTGGGGACCAACACCCTCGAGTGGTGCGCTGCGGCGCTGGGGGCGATGAAGGTGGGCGCCATCGCCGCGCCGTTCAATCAGCGGATGCTCGTCGGCGAACTGACGGCGCTGGTCGAGGATTGCGAGCCGAAGATCGTCTACTGCGATCAGGCGTACCTTCCGAGGCTCGAAGAGGTCCTGAAGGCGCACGACACGTTCTCGATCGCCGTCCTCGAGCACGACGTGCGGCCCCTGCGCGACGGGAAGCATGCGCAGTTCCCGACGCCCGTGGTCGACGTCTCGACTCCGACCGCGATCGTCTTCACCAGCGGCACCACGGGCAGGCCCAAGGGCGTGGTGTTCACCCACGCCACCATCGCGGGCGAGATGCACGAGTGGTCGCTGATGGAACCCATCCTGCCCAACGGGCTGCGGCCTCTGCTCGTGCTGCCGTTGTTCACCGCGGCAGGCATCATCTGGGGCATCTCCCGCACCGTCATTCACGGCGGCACGCTCTTCCTGCAACCCGGGTTCGACCCGCAGGCGGCCCTGCGTGTTCTCGTCGAGGACAAGGCGACAACGCTGACCGGCCCACCCATCCTGTTCGAGCAGATCGCGAAGGCCCCGGGATTCGCCGACGCCGACCTCCACCACCTCACCACCGCACACGTGGGCGGTGCCCGGGTGCCTGCACACCTGCTGGGGATCTGGCAGGACCGGGGTGTGCAGTTGCGGCAGATCTACGGGCAGACCGAGATCGGCGGTTCCGCCACCGTGATGCCCCGCGACGAGTCGGCCGAGCATCCGGACAAGTGCGGGTGGGGAGGCATCTTCACCAAGATCCGAGTCGTCGATGCATCCGGAAACGACTGTGCGCCCGGTGAAACCGGTCAGATCCTCCTCCGCGGTCCGGGAATGATGCCGGGCTACTGGCGCAACGAGGACGCGACGAAAGCCGCGCTGATCGACGGCTGGTTGCACACGGGAGATCTCGGAAAGCTCGACGAGAACGGCTACCTGACGTACGTGGACCGGCTCAAGGACATGATCATCTCCGGTGGGCTCAACATCTCGCCCGCCGAAATCGAATCGGTGATCAATCAGATCCCGGAGGTCGAGGAAGTCGCGGTGATCAGCGTGCCCGACGCGAAGTTCGGTGAGACGCCGGCCGCCCTCGTGAAGGCGGCGCCGGGTCTGACCGAGGCGGATGTCGTCGAGTTCTGCAATCAGCGTCTCGCCGACTTCAAGGTCCCGCGCTACGTCGTCCTGCTGGACGAGCCGTTGCCGCGGACGGCCAGCGGCAAGATCGCCAAACGGGAACTGCGCGACACCTACGCGGACGTGCCGGACACCCACCGGAAGGTGCGCTGAATGACGAACACGGGTGAACAGAAGGTCGCCGTCGTCACCGGGGGCGGCCGGGGCATCGGCGCGGCGATCGCGCAGCGCCTCGCGTCGGACGGTTTCGCCGTGGCGGTGAACTATTCGCGCAGCGAGACGCATGCGGCCGACGTGGTCGCGAAGATCGTCGCGGGCGGTGGCCGCGCGGTGGCGATCAAGGCGGACATCGGGAACGCGGCCTCCGCCGAGGAGTTGATCTCGCGGACCGCCGACACGCTCGGGGCACCATCGGTGCTGGTCAACAACGCGGGCATGAACCTCGCAGGCTCGGTCCGCAAGCAGGAACCGGAGGACTGGGATCGCGTGATCTCGGTCAACCTCAGCGGGGCGTTCTACTGCACGCACGCCGCGTTGCCTGCGATGTACGAGAACGGCTGGGGGCGGGTCGTCTTCTTCGGAAGCCCGTCCGGCGGACGGCGGCCGTCGCCCGGGATGAGCGCCTACTCGGCGGCGAAAGCCGGCCTGACCGGGATGACCCGGACGTTGGCGCTCGAGGTCGCGCGGCGAGGCATCACCGTCAACACCGTCGTCCCCGGTTTCGTCGAGACCGACATCATCAGTTCCGGGGGCGACGCCGCCGTCGACGCCCTGGCCGCCCATTGGCCGCGGATTCCGGCGGAATCGGTGGCCGCGACCGTGTCGTTCCTCGTCAGTGACGACGCCCGGCACGTGTCGGGTGAAGAGGTGGGCGTCTGGCTCGGTGGTCCGGTCGGCGTCTGACACCTCCGGGCCGGCTTCGCTGTGGGAATGTGCAGCGAAGCCGGCCCGGTCCGTTACGCGGAGGCCGTCCGGTTCGACGCCGCCCTGGCCTCGCGGGCGTAATTCGACGGCCACGACTTTCCGAGGGTGAGTCCGCCGTCGACGACGATGTTCTGTCCGGTCACGAATGCGGAGTCGTCCGAGGCGAGGTGGGCGATGGCCTGCGCGATGTCTTCGGGCTCCCCGGCCCGCGGGATGGGTTGGAACGAGCGCAGGCCCTGCCGCACCGCGTCGACGCTGGCGTCGAGTTCCGCGTCCTCGAGTCCCGCGCCGTGGCCGACGATCCTGGTGGCAACGCCGCCGGGCGTGACCGCGTTGACGCGGACGGTGAATTCGGCGAGTTCCCTGGCGGCGCTCCGCGTCAGTTGCAGGACGGCGGCTTTGGCTGCGCCGTACGGGTGCGGACCGAAGCCGGTGCGGATCCCGGCGACGGAGGACACGTTGACGATGCTGCCGAATCCCTGCTCGCGCATCACGCGGGCAGCGTACTTCGTGCCGAGGAACGCGCTGCGCGCCAGGACCGCGAACGAGGCGTCCCATTCTTCGACCGACGTGTCCTCGAGGTAGGTCCACGCCCCGACCCGGCCTGCGTTGTTGACGATGCAGTCGAGGTGTCCGAACCGGGTGACGGCCTCGGCGACGGCGTCCGCGACGTCCGACTCCTTCGTGACGTCGGTGTGCAGATAGATGGCTCGGCCGCCGAGTGCCGCGGCGACCGCCGTTCCGCGGGTGTCGTCGATGTCGGTGACGAGGACCCGTGCCCCGCGCTCGGCGAGCAGCGCGCAGGTGGCTGCGCCGATCCCGCTCGCACCGCCGGTGACGAGGGCAGTCTTTCCGTCGAGTACGCCCATGAGGGTGCGTCCTTTCTGTCGTGAGCCTACCTAAAGGCTTGAGGTTTTAATCTAAAAGCATTAGTCTGCGGATGTCGAGGGTTCGCCGGATCGAGCCCCGGACGCGCCGGATTCGATCCCGCGCCTGCCGATCGTGGCGGCTCCCCGAGCACGCCGATTGCGAATGGAGAGACTCCATGCCCGACCTGGTCCTGACCGAGCAGCCGCGACCGGGCATCCTGCTCGTGCGACTCAACCGGCCCGAAGCCCTCAACGCGATGAACGCGGAGATGATCGGCGAACTGCACCGGGTGCTGGCCCGGGTGCGGGACGACTCGACGATCCGGGCGATCGTCCTCACCGGCGCGGGCAAGGCGTTCTGCGCCGGCCTGGACCTGCGCGGGTACGGCACCCCGGACGGCGCCGCGGACGGCGAGGGCCGCCCTCAGGCCGGGTTGCGGGTGCAGAAGCACATCGCCGACCTGGTCGAAGCGTTCCGTGGCGCGCGCCCGCCGATCATCGCCGCGATCAACGGCGCCGCGGCAGGTGGCGGGATGGCGCTGGCGCTGATGGCAGACATCCGCATCATCGCCGACTCGGCCGCACTGCACGCGTCGTTCATCAAGCGCGGCCTCTCCAACTGCGACATCGGAGTCAGTTGGCTGCTGCCACGCATGATCGGTTTCTCGCGTGCCGCGCAGATCCTGCTCACCGGCCGGACGATCGACGCCCGGGAGGCGGAACGAATCGGAATCGCTTCGTCCGTCGAATCCGGCGACGCCCTGCTCGGCGCGGCACTGGACACCGCCGAGGAGATCGCGCAGAACACCCCGTTCGGGGTGTGGATGACCAAAGAGGTGATGTGGTCGAACCTGGAGGCGCCGAGTCTCCGGGCGGCGATCGACCTCGAGAACCGCACCCAGATCCTGGCGGCCATGACCAAGGACCACCGCGAGGCGGTGAAGTCCTTCCTCGAGAAGCGCCCGCCCGAGTATCTGAATCACTGACCCGGGGTCGGACCCACGCCACGGCCGGGACGTGACACAGCACTGCAGCAGCACCACCCGCCCTCCGGGGCAGTAAGCGAGGAAGATCAGTGAAAGTCGGTATCGCCGCTGGATATTGGGGATCCGGGCCGCCGCGCAACGTCGACCGGATGCTCGCCGAGGCCGAGGCGCTCGGCGTGGACAGCTTCTGGACGGCGGAGACCTACGGCTCGGACGCGCTGACCCCCCTCGCCTGGTGGGGATCGCGCACGTCCACGATCAAACTCGGCACCGCGGTCTGCCAGATGTCGGCCCGGACGCCGACCGCCCTGGCGATGGCGGCGCAGACGGTCGACCACCTCAGCGGGGGCCGGGTGATCGTCGGCATCGGCGCGTCGGGACCGCAGGTGGTCGAGGGCTGGTACGGGCAACCGTATCCCCGGCCGCTCGAGCGGACCCGTGAGTACGTCGAGATCATGCGTGCGGTGTGGGCCCGGGAGAAGCCGGTGACCTACGAAGGCAGGCACTATCAGCTCCCGCTGGACGGTGGCAGCGGTCTCGGAAAGCCGTTGAAGTCGATCGTTCACCCACTGCGCGAGGACATTCCGGTCTATCTCGGGGCGGAGGGGCCGAAGAACGTCGCGCTCGCCGCGGAGATCGCGGACGGCTGGACGCCGCTGTGGTTCTCGCCCAAGAGCGACGAGTTCTACCGCGCCGCGCTGGCCGAGGGGTTCGGCCGGGACGGGGCCCGCCGGTCGCCGTCGGATTTCGAGATCGCCAACGTGTGCTGGCTGGTCGAGAACGACGACGTGGAAAAGGCGGCGGCCAAGATCAAGCCTGTCGTCGCGCTGTACGCCGGCGGCATGGGCGCGAAGGGCGCCAATTTCCACAACGACGTCTTCGCCCGCATGGGCTGGAGCGAGGTCTGCGCCGAGATCCAGGAGTTGTACCTGCGGGGTCGGCCTGATCTCGCCGCGCAGGCCGTTCCGACCGAGATGGTCGAGGACGTCGCGCTGATCGGGCCTGCCGACAAGATCTGTGAGGACATCGTGAACCGCTGGAAACCCACGTGCTTGACGACGCTGATCCTCGGCGGCTGGCCGAGGCCGGAGAACCGGGAACGCATCCTCGAGGCGGTGATGTCGTGACGCTCGATCCGCGCACCCCGATCCTCGTCGGCGGCGGACAGGTCAACGAGCGGACCGGGGGAGTGGAACCCGTCGACCTGATCGTCGCAGCGGCCCGCGCCGCTGCCGCCGAGGCGGGATCGCCGCGTCTGCTCGAACTCGTCGACTCGGTCCGGTTGATCGGGATGCTGTCGTGGCGGTACCGCGACCCCGGGGCGCTGGTCGGCGAACGCATCGGCGCCGCCGTCCGGCACACCGGGTACACCGGCAGCGGGGGCAGCGGCCCGCAGGTCCTCGTCAACCAGGCGGCCGAGGACATCTCGGCGGGCCGGACCGACGTCGTCCTGGTGGGCGGTGCCGAGTCCTGGCGGACCCGGATGAAGCTGCGGTCCCAGGGTGTTCGCCCGGAGTGGACCGTGCAGGACGACTCGGTTGCGCCCGCAGAGGTCCTCGTCCCCGAGGTGCCGATGGTCTTCGACGGTCAGTCCAGGATCGGACTCGACCGGCCCGCATACGTGTACCCCCTGTTCGAGCAGGCGCTGCGGATCTCGTCGGGGCGATCGGAGGACGAGCACCGCGGCGCGATCGGCGCACTCTGGTCGGGATTCAGCAAGGTGGCGGCGACGAACCCGCACGCGTGGACCGGCCGCAAGTACACGGCCGACGAGATCGTCACGCCGTCCGAGGACAATCGGTGGATCAGCAGGCCGTACACCAAGCTGATGAACTCGAACAACATGGTGGAGCAGGGTGCGGCGCTGCTGCTCTGCTCCGTCGGCGTCGCCGCCCGCCTCGGGATCCCCCGCGACAACTGGGTCTTTCCGCACGCAGGCACCGAGGCGCACGACACGTACGACATCGCCGAACGGGAGGCGCTCGATCGGTCACCCGCCATCCGGCTGGCGGGGGCGCGCGCCCTGGAACTCTCGGGAATCGGGCGGGACGACCTGGCGCACGTGGACGTGTATTCGTGCTTCCCGTCGGCCGTCCAGGTCGCCGCGGCCGAGTTGGGTCTGCCCCTCGACGATCCCGGCCGTCCGCTGACGCTCACCGGCGGCCTCACGTTCGCGGGCGGTCCGTGGAACAACTACAGCACCCACGCGATCGCCACCCTGGCGACCCGGCTGCGCGAGGCGCCGGGAACGTACGGGCTGATCACGGCGAACGGCGGCTACCTCACCAAGCACGCGTTCGGCGTCTACCGGACGGAGCCGCCGCGCAGCGGTTTCCGGCGTCAGGACGTTCAGGCCGACGTCGATGCGCAACCGACCACGCGAGCGCTCACGAGCTATGAGGGGTCCGGCTCGATCGAGTGCTGGACGGTGGTGCACGGTCGCGACGGCGCCCCGGAGCGCGGCTTCGTGGCGGTGCGGACCGGCACCGGCGAACGCACGCTGGCCACCACGACGGAAGCGGGCGCGCTGGCCCGTCTGGTCGGCGTCGACGTCGCGCGGGACCCAGCGGTCGTCGCCGCCGACGGCACGTTCCGATTCGCGGACGATTGACTCCAGTTTACCTAACGACATAAGGTATAGGAATCGAGGGCATCCGCCGTGAGGCGTGAGGTTCTCACGGAGAAAAGGAGTTTCGAATGTCTGTCGAAGACTTCCGCGAACTGTACGAGCGGCACGTCGGATACGTGGTGTCCGGAGACATGAAGTCCGCGCTCGCCGACATGGTTCAGGCGAATCTGCCCGCCGTGTTCGACGGTGTCACCGTTCCCCGCGGCGACGTCGACGGGTTCGAGATCAAGGACGTCCGGGCCGACGGCGACCGCCGAATCGGCGAGACGGTGTACACGACCCCGGGCGGCACGATCGGCCTGCGGTCGATCTGGGAGCGTCACGACGGCCGCTGGCTGGCCGCGGCGCTCGAGAACTTCCCCGCCGAAGGAGGGAGTCCGGCATGACGGGAGAACCGTGGGGACCGTCCGCCGACGGCCTCGACCAACCGTACTGGGACGGGCTCACCCGAGGTGAGCTGCGGCTCCAGCGTTGCGGCAACTGCAAGACCTGGATCTGGGGACCGCAATGGGTCTGCGGATCCTGCCACACCCTCGACCCGAACTGGGAGTCCGTGACGCCCACCGGAACCGTGTACAGCTGGTCGCGCAGTTGGTACCCATTCATCACCGAACTGGCCGACCGCGTCCCGTACGTGACGGTCCTGGTGGAACTTCCCGAGGCCGGGCACCGCCGGGTACTCGGAATCCTGACCGGCGACGACACCGACGCCATCCGCATCGGCGACCCGGTCGTCGGGCACATCGAGCACGACGAAGGCGCGACCTGGCCGCTGCTGCGCTGGCGTCGATCCACCGAAGGAGCGGAGGCATGAGTGCACTCACCATGCGCGGGGCGGCCGCCGTCGTCGGCGTGTCCGAACTGCACTACCGCCGCGGCGAGGCCCCGGCGGGTGAACTGAGGATGACGCTCGAGGCGATCCTCGCCGCATGCTCGGACGCCGGCATCTCGCCGCGCGAACTCGACGGATTCGTGTCGTATGCGGGCGGCGGGCACGACGGTGCGGTCATCGGCGGCGCACTGGGCGTCGACGACGTCCGGTGGTCGAACATGATGTGGGGCGGTGGCGGCGGGACGGTCGCTGCCGCGATCAACAATGCCGCCGTCGCGATCGCTGCCGGGCAGGCCGAGTGCGTCGTCGTCTACCGCTCGATGGCACAGGCGGATACCGGGCGGCTCGGATACGCGAAGTACCACTACGGCCCGCACTTCCTCGCGCACGGCGTCGGATCGCCTGCGCAGGTGTGCGCGCTGCGGACGCAGCGCCTGCTCGAGCACGACGGGGTGCCGCGCGAGACCATGCGCGCCCTGGTGCTCGCCGCGTACCGGCACGCCCAGAACAATCCGACCGCGCAGGGCTACGGCAAGCCGCTCGACGAGGCGACGTACGAATCCTCCCGCCTGATCACCGAACCGTTCCACCTGTACGACTGCTCGCGGGAGAGCGACGGCGCCGTCGCGCTGGTGCTGGTCTCCGCCGACCGCGCGAAGTCGCTGCGACCCGATCCCGCATACGTTCTCGCGGGAGCGCAGGGCGCACCGGGCGGCTACTCCTCGATCATCGACAACGACGACCAGTACGCCACCGCGGGTTTCGCGGGCACTGCGGGTCGGCCCGGGGTCGCGGACCGCCTCTGGGCCGCCGCCGGTCTCGGCCCCGACGACGTGGACGTCGTCCAGGTGTACGAGAACTTCAGCGGGCCCGCCGTCGCCGCGCTCATCGACCACGGCCTGGCGCCGTCCGGCCCCGCCGCAGGCGAGGTTCTCACCGTGGACAACCTCACCGCGGGCGTGGGCAAGCTCCCCGTGAACACCAGTGGCGGCAACATCGCCGACTCGTTCGTCAACGGAATGGGGCTCGCCGTCGAAGCGGTGCGGCAGATCCGGGGCACGTCGACCAATCCCGTGGCGCACGCCAAGACGTCGCTGTTCATCGGCGGCCCGATGGCACCGCTCGTCAGTTCGACGCTGTTCGCCCACGAAGACGTGCTGTAGCACCCCGACTCTGTGAGAAGGATCGACATGGACAACATGACCGTGGACCGCGACGCTCTGTTCATCGGTGGCCGGTGGGTCGCCCCGCAAGAGGGTGCCGCGGCCGACGTCGTAGAGGCTGCCACGGAGAAGGTGCTCGGGCGTTCGGCGCTCGCTTCGGCGGCCGACATCGATGCCGCCGTCGCCGCCGCACGCGACGCACTCCGCGGACCGTGGGGGCAGCTCGACAACCGCGCTCGTGCAGACCTTCTCGACGTGTTCGCGTCCGCGCTGAAGAAGCGTGGTCGCGACACCGCGACGTTGGTGACGCGCGAGAACGGGATGCCGATCTCACTCTCCGCCGGGGTCAACGGTTTCGGGCCCGCCGCCATGATCCGCTACTACGCCGCGCTCGCCCGCGACGCGGCGTCCGAGGACGTCCGTCCCAGCGCGTTCGGCGGCCGCACGGTGGTCCGGCGTGAGCCGGTGGGTGTCGTCGCCGCGATCACGCCCTGGAACTACCCGCAACCCCTCGCCGCGATGAAGATCGCGCCCGCGCTCGCGGCCGGGTGCACCGTGGTGCTCAAGGCCGCCCCCGAAACCGCGCTCGACGCATTCGCGTTCGCGGACGCCGCCGAGGAGGCGGGTCTGCCTCCCGGCGTCCTGAACATCGTGCCCGCCGGCCGCGAGGCGAGCGCGTACCTGGTGCAGCACCCGGGGGTCGACAAGGTCGCGTTCACCGGTTCGACCGCGGCGGGACGAGCGATCGGCGAGGTGTGCGGCAGACTGCTGCGCCCCGTCACGCTCGAACTCGGCGGCAAATCGGCTGCGATCGTGGCGGCCGACGCCGACCTGTCCGTCTTCGCCGCGAACCTCGCCGAGGTCTCCCTGGTGAACAACGGCCAGACGTGCCATGCGAGTACCCGGATCCTCGCCCCCCGTGCCCGATACGACGAGGTCGTCGAGGCGGTCACCGAGACGGTCCGGGGTCTCGTCGTCGGGGATCCCCTCGACAAGACCACCGCGATCGGGCCGCTGGTCAGCGCCGCCCAGCGTGAGCGCGTGCTCGGCTACATCGAGGACGGGCGCAGCGCGGGCTACCGCATCACGACCGGCGGGGGCGTACCGGATTCGCAGCCGCTCGGCTGGTTCGTCGAGCCGACGGTGTTCGTGGACGTGGACAACTCCGCCCGCATCGCCCAGGAGGAGATCTTCGGACCCGTTCTGACGATCACCCCCTACGCGGACGAGGACGAGGCCGTGGCGATCGCCAACGACTCCGAATACGGCCTGGGCGGCACGGTCTGGACCGCCGACGAGGAGCACGGCCTCGCGCTGGCCTCGCGGATCCACAGCGGGACCGTCGGCGTCAACCATTACGCCCTCGACCTCGACGCGCCGTTCGGGGGCGTCAAGTCCTCCGGTCTCGGACGCGAACTCGGTCCGGAAGGCCTGAACCCGTATTTCGCGACGAAGTCCGTCTACTTCGGAACACGCTGAGCCGAAGCGCTTTTCATTCACCATCAGAACTGATCGAACGGAGCAGGCGATGACGCTACCGCTGACCGGTGTCCGCGTACTGGATCTCACCGACGGCCTCGGTGAGTCGTGTGGCCGGTACCTCGCCGACCTCGGCGCGCAGGTGACGAAGGTGGAAGGCCCGGGAGGCGCGCGTTCACGCCGCGCCGAGCCCGTGGTGGACGGGGTCAGCATCCCGTTCGCGCTGCGCAACGCGAACAAGCGGGGGATCGTCGTGGACCTCGACGACCCCGCAGGCCGGGACCGGCTCCGGGAACTCGCCGCGGAATCCGACATCCTGGTGGAATCGCATGCGCCCGGACTGCTGAGTGAGTACGGAGTGAGCGCGGCCGAACTCTCCGCTCTCGCAACGTCACTGGTGTGCGTGTCGGTCACACCGTTCGGGCAGACCGGGCCCTACCGGGACTGGGCGGCCACGGAACAGGTGCTGTACGCACTGAGCGGTGTGCTGTCCCGCTCCGGTGCTCCCGGAGCCGAACCCCTGCTTCCTCCCGCCGGCCTGGTGGAGGAGACGGTGGGGATGCACGCCGCCTGGTCGGCGCTGCTCGCCTACTACGACCGCATCCACACCGGACACGGGCAGGTCGTGGACCTGTCCGCCTTCGAAGCGCTCGTGCACGGCTTCGATCCCGGATTCGGGACGCAGGGTTCCGCGGCCGCGGGGCGCTCCGACGACTTCCCCCGGAACCGGCCGGACGCGTCGAACTTCTATCCGGTGTTCCCCTGCGCCGACGGCTACGTGCGGATCTGCCTGCTGGCCAAACGGCAGTGGCGGGGAATGTTCGAATGGCTCGGCGAGCCGGAAGAATTCGCCGACCCGAAGTACGACACGATTCCGGCCCGGTTCGCTGCCGCCGACACCCTGCACCCCCTCATCGAGGCGCTCTTCGCGACCCGCACCCGCGACCAACTTGTCGCCGAGGGTGCGGCCAGGGGAGTGCCGGTCGGCGGTGTGCTCTCGCTCGGGGAAGTACTGACCACCGAGCACTTCGACGTGGCCGGTGCCCTCGCGGACATGGAGATCGCCACCGGGGTGCACGCCCGGGTTCCGACGGGATACGTGTCGATCGACGGCGCACGCGTCGGAATCAGGACCCCGGCGCCCGAGATCGGGGAGCACGACGCCCAGCCCCAGACGAAGCGGCAGGCGCCGGCCGCCGAGGTGTCCGGGACCCGGCAGCGGGGCACCCGCCCCCTCGACGGTCTTCGCGTCCTCGACCTGGGCGTGATCGTCTTCGGCGCCGAACTCAGCCGCCAGTTCGCCGATTACGGCGCCGATGTCATCAAGGTCGAGAATGCCAAGTTCCCCGACGGTCTCCGCCAGTCGAAACGGGGTGCGGCGCTGGCCGCGTCCGTCGCCTGGGGGCACCGCAACAAGCGCAGCCTCGGTCTGGACCTGCGCAGCCCGGAGGGCGGGGAGTTGTTTCGCCGCCTCGTCGCCGAGGCCGACGTGGTCCTGGCCAATTTCAAGCCCGGCACCCTCGCGTCGATGGGCCTGTCGTACGACGAACTCGCCGCCCTCAACCCGGGCATCATCGTGTCCGAGAGCAGCGCGTTCGGCAGCACCGGGCCGTGGAACAACCGACTCGGCTACGGCCCGCTGGTGCGTGCCGCGTGCGGTGTGTCCGCCCTGTGGCGGTACCCCGGGAACGAGGACCTGCTCTGTGACGGCTCGACCGTCTATCCCGATCACATCGCGGCGCACGTGACGGCGATCGCGGTACTCGCCGCCCTGATCCAGCGAACCCACACGGGTAGGGGCGCGGCGCTGGAGGTGGCGCAGGCCGACACCGCGCTCGTCCAGCTCGGTTCTCAACTCGTCACCGAATCGCTCCGACCGGGCACCGTCTCCGCGCCCGGCAACTCCGACCCGTTCGCCGCACCTGCCGGGGTGTTCGCCTGTGCGGGTGATGACGAATGGTGCGTCGTGTCGGTCCGGGACGACGACGACTGGGTGCGCCTGTGCGCCGCGATCGGCACGCCCGAACTGGCGGACGCTCCAGCGTTCCGCACCCGGGCCGAGCGGATCCGCAACCGTGTGGACGTCGACGCCGTGCTGGGTGAGTGGCTGCAGACGCGTTCTCCCGCAGCGGCGGTCGCGCAGTTGCAGGCGGCAGGAGTGCCCGCCGGAATGATGCTGCGGCTTCCCGAACTGCTCACCGATCCGCACCTGGCGGCCCGCGACGCCTACACGGTCACGCATCACGCGTTGCTCCCGAAGGCGCTGCCCACGGCGGCCCGCGTCGCGCGCTTTTCGGCCATTGCCGATCCGCCGCTGCGGCAGGCCCCGATTGCCGGGCAGCACAGTCGGGAGATCTGCGCGGACGTGCTGAACATGACGACCGCAGAAGTGGATCGACTCGTGGCGGAGGGAATCCTGCAACTGCCCGTCACGGATCCGTCGCCAATCGGGGTGGCCGCCTCCGCCGCGAGGTGACACACGAGTTGATTCGACAGCGGCCCGGGTTACCCTGGGCCGCTGTCGAATCATGCCCATGTCAAGGGTGCTCCGGCGAGGTCGAAAGACCCGAAGGTAATGCGTAGACAAAACTAATGGTTGTTGGTTAACGTGGCATCCGTCACAATCATTCTCGAACTCTTCGAGACCGCACGACACGGAGTGTGTGCATGACAACCAGCTCATCAACCGCCGCAGACGGCGCCACGACGGTGTCCGGTTCCGGGTCCGCCGGCGACTCGAAACGAGCCAGCCGAGCCGCGTTCGTCGGAACCCTGCTCGAGTACTACGATTTCAGCCTCTACGCCTCCGCCGCGTCGGTGGTGTTCGGGAGCGTGTTCTTCTCCGGGGCGAGCCCGTTCCTGGCCACGCTGCAAGCGGTCGGGACGTTCGCAGTCGGTTTCCTCGTCCGGCCGATCGGCGGCGTCGTTCTCGGCAGCCTCGGCGACCGGATCGGACGGAAGAAGATCCTCGTCTTCACCCTCGTGATGATGGGGGCCGCGACGATGCTCGTGGGACTGCTACCCGGCTACTCGCAGATCGGCTGGCTTGCCCCGGCCCTCCTCGTCCTCCTCCGGATCCTCCAGGGGATCGGGGCCAGCGCCGAATACGGCGGCGCCACCCTGGTCGCGGTGGAGTTCGCGCCGCAGCGCCGACGGGGACTGCTCGGATCGCTGCCCGGGGCGGGGGCGTCCATCGGCGGCGTTCTCGGCACCAGCGCCCTGCTGATCGTCTCGGCCGCGCTCCCCGAGGAAGCCTTCATGTCCTGGGGGTGGCGCCTGCCGTTCCTGCTCAGCGGACTGATTCTCCTGTACGGCCTGTCGTTGCGGGCCCGGTTGCCCGAGACTCCGGCGTTCCGCCACATCGAGGAATCGAACGACAAGACCACGTCCCCGGTTCTCGACGTCATCCGCCGGCAGCCACGCGCGATCCTGTCCGTGCTCGTGATGGTGTTCGGGCAGGCCGGTCTCGGCTATTTCTATCTCGTCTTCATGCTGACCTACGGCCGCAACCAGCTGGGCATGGGGCAGACCGACATCCTGATCGGCCTGGTTCTCGCGCAATTGAGTTGTGCGGCATTCATTCCCCTGTTCGGGATGCTGTCGGACCGGGTCGGCCGACGGCCGGTCATCATCTCCGGCTTCTTGTTCTCCGCGCTGCTCGCCTTCCCGGCGTTCTGGCTCGTCGGGCACGGAGGCGGTACCGCCGCGTTCTGGTTGGTCCTGGTCCTCGGGAACGGGGTCGGTGTCGCTGCGATCTTCGGCCCGATGGGGGCGTACGTCACCGAGCTCTTCGAGACCCGGCACGCCTTCAGCGGTCTGGGGCTCGGCCGTGAACTCGGGAACGCGCTCGGTGCCGCGCTCGTACCGGTCCTCGCCGTGCAACTCGCGTTCAACGACGGCGGCAGCACCGCGGCCCTGAGCATCCTGCTGGTGGCGATCTCGGTGGCGGGCGTCGCCGCCGCATGGGTCTCGGTGTCGCGAACACAGCGCGCGCGGGACGGTGCGGAGC
Organism: Rhodococcus sp. NCIMB 12038; assembly: GCF_002165735.1. Lineage (NCBI taxonomy): Bacteria > Bacillati > Actinomycetota > Actinomycetes > Mycobacteriales > Nocardiaceae > Rhodococcus > Rhodococcus sp. NCIMB 12038. The sequence continues at coordinate 40,439 of NZ_NHML01000016.1, read as the reverse complement.
GGGCCGCGGCGTCGTCCGAGGCCGCCGTCTAGCGGAGGTCGTGGTTCAGGGCAGCGGCGCCACGGGATGGCAGGCGGGAGCAACGGCCGACGCCGGATCGAGGAGGTTGCGCACGATCCGGAGCGTGATGTCGTCGTACACCATGGTTCCGTGATTGGTCAGATCCTCGGGGCAGAAGTCCTGAACCACGACGTTGGACACGTTCGGCCCAGGCGGCAGTTGCGACTCGCTCAGTTGCACGACGAGGTCGTGCCGCGAACTGACGGTCGCATACTCGACTCCCGGGCGGGTCATGCCGCTCTCCCCGGTCTCTGTGACGAACGCGGAACCCGCCGTCCCGTCGTCGACCGCCGGAATTACATCCCCGACGGCGTCTTTCGCCTGGGAATGCTCGGCGAGAAGATTCAGCATTCCATAGGCGCTGATGCCGTTGGTGGCGGGCGCGACCCCGATCATCGTGCCGACCTTCGACTCTCCCCCGAGGTGGTTGATGTAGTAGAGGGGCACGAGTCCGCCCTGGGAGTGCCCGACGAGGTCGACCCGATCGGCGCCGGTAGCCGCGAGGACCGTCTCCACGAAATCGCCGACCTGCCGGGCGGACACGCGCATGTCGCCGGTCTGATGGAACGGGCCGGTGTCCGGGCCGCCGTAGTCGAGGCCGAAGACGCAGTAGCCGTCGGCTTTCAGTCGCGGTGAGTACATCGCCCAGTTGGCGTAGCTGTTCTCGAACGTTCCGTTGACGAGGACGACGGGCCGCGGATGCGCGGCGTCCGGCTTGCACGAGAAATCGTTCATTCCCTGCGGAATCGCGGCGGGGTGCTCGATGGAATAGGCCCACGCGGCAGGCCACCCCGTTTGTGGCGGCCCCACGGGGGCCGTGTCCGGGGCGGCGTCGGCCACCGCCGGAGTGCCCAGGACTGCCAGGGCTCCGAGAACTGCCACCGTGCGTGCGCGTGCACCCATCGCGTCCGACTCCTCTCCCGCAGAGCGACCGTTTTACCTAAATAGTGTAGTTTCTGACCGGGTATGCGTGGGTGGGAACGGCGCAAAGAAGGGGTGCGGCGAATACATTTTCGCCGCACCCCTTCTTCCCGGAATCGTTCAGGCCTTCATCAGGTCTCGATGGATGATTTCCTTCATGATCTCGTTGGTGCCGCCGTAGATCCGCTGGATCCGGGCGTCGATGTACGCCTTGGCGACGGGATACTCCATCATGTAGCCGTAGCCACCGTGGAACTGCACTCCGGCATCGATGACGCGGCCCTGCAGTTCCGTGGCCCAGAGCTTCGCCTTCGCCGCATCCACGGCGGTGAGGGTGCCCGCATTGTGCTCACGCACGCACCGGTCGATGTACGCGCGGGACACCTCGACGGCCGTCTGCAGTTCGGCGAGGGTGAACCCGAGGCCCTGAAATTCCCCGACCCGCTTGCCGAAGGCCGTCCGCTCCTTGACGTAGTCGAGAGTCCAGCCGAGGACCGCCTCGGCGGACACCTGCGCGGCGATACCGATGCCGAGTCGTTCGAGGGGGAGGCTCTGCATCAGATACGCGAACCCCGAACCGATCTCACCGAGCAGATTCTCCTTGGGGACGCGGACGTCCTCGAAGAACAATTCGGCGGTGTCCTGGGCGTGCAGACCGAGCTTGTCGAGTTTGCGGCCCCGGGCGAATCCCGGCGTCCCGTCCTCGACGACGAAGAGGCTGAAGCCGCGCGAGCCGGCCGAGGGATCGGTCTTCGCGAACACGATCACGAGGTCGGCGAGGATTCCGCTGGTGATGAACGTCTTGGACCCGTTGATCACCCAGCTGTCGCCGTCGGCGACCGCAGTGGTCTGGATGGCGCGCAGGTCACTGCCCGCGGCAGGCTCACTCATGGCGATCGCGCCGATGGTCTCACCGGTGACGAACCCGGACAGCCAGCGCCGGCGCTGCTCGTCGTCGGCGTGACGGAGCAGGTAGTTCAGGACGATGTCGTCGTTCGTGGAGAACCCGGACTGCAGGGCCGACGCGCCGACCCGGGCAATCTCCTGCTGGATCACGAAGCGGAAGCGGTAGTCCAGTTCACCGGGCCCGCCGTACTCCTCGGGGACGGACAGTCCGAGCAGCCCCTGGCGCCCGGCCGCCAGCCAGGTCTCGCGATCGATCAGGCGATCCGCATCCCACTTCTCGAGTTGGGGCACCACGTGCTTGTCGACGAATCCCCGCACGGATTCGCGGAACAACTCGTGGTCCCGGTCGAACAGATCGCTCTGCATGTCTTCCTCCTGATGCGGGACGCCCGTGGGCGCCCCGCACATCATGTTGTCAGTTCGTTGCCAGTAGTTTCTGCGTCTCACGCCGGAACACCTGGTTGGCGACCTCGTTCTGGCCCAATACCATCCGGCCGGCGTTGGCGCTGGTCATGCCGTGCTGCGAGTCCCGCAGGAGGGGGAAGTCCTCCGCGTGGAGAACGGCGAGGAGGATCTCCCAGTTCTTGGTCCACAGGCGGTTCCACCGCTCCTCGGTCATCTCGGTCTCCGCGACCGGCGGCACGATCAGGCGCATCTCCATGCGGCAGCGCTGCGGATCGGTGGGGTGTGGCCGGAAGGTGAGGAGCTGGAAGTGATCCGGCTGCCGCAGCAGGGTGCTGTTGGGGAGCAGGAAATGGGTTTCGGTGATGTCCTTGGCCAGGCTCCGGTCGCCGGGATCCTCTTCGATCCACCGGTCGATCGACTTGCGCGGCGCGATGAATCGGCAGTGCCTGCCGAAGTCCTCGAACGCCAGCACGTTGGTGTGGATGTGCTTGGCCGCGGTGTTCGGGTGGGCGTACTGGATGTGGTATCCGTCGAGAAAGGCGTCCTGCATGATCTTCCAGTTCACCGGCTCGTCGAATCCCTCGGACCGGAAGGCGATCTTGGAACCGAGGTCGTAGCCGGCGACGATCGTATCCATCTCTTCGCCGAGCCAGCTCGCCACGTCGATCTCGGCGTTCGCGTCGTCGACGACCCAGATGAAACCGTGCCGTTCCTCGGTCGGCAATTCGACGAGCCCCATGTTCGTGGTGTCGGTCTCGCCGAACGTGTTGTCGCGGGTGATCGTCCGGAGGCTGCCGTCTGTGTCGTACGACCACCGGTGGTAGGGGCAGGAGAAGAGCCGGCAACGGCCCTTCTCCTGCTTTTCGAGGAGGGCACCGCGGTGCCTGCAGAGGTTGACGAACGTCTTGACACCGCCGTCGCGCTGACGGACCACGATGATGTTGTTCCGCGGCATCTGCAGGGTGAAGAAGTCGCCGGCGCGGGGGATCTCGGAGCCGTGCGCGACGATCGAGGGGACACGTCCGAAGATGAGGTCGCGTTCCCGCTTGGCGACGGCCGGATCGGTGAACTCCTCCGGCTGGAACCAGGTGATGTGCTCGAATTCGTCCGTCGTGTCGTTGCGCAGGTGATCCAGGGCGCGGCGAATGCGTTCCTCGCGGGGGGCTCCGACCTCGGTCATTGCGTTTCCTCCAGTGTCGTGCGGAGTCGATGGGCCGGCGTGGTCGCCGCTACCCGTCACCGGCTCCGAATGCGGTGTGGATCGACGCCTTAAATCTAACTCACATAGATTTATGTGTAAACCCTCGCAGGTCCGGCCGTTGCGGGTGTTATCAATGAACATTAGGTTTAGGTGACACCGTCCGATGAGGAGTGATACGGATGATTTCCTGTCAGTGGTGCGAGGAACTCGCAGACGACGACCGCGACGAAGTTCTCGCCCTGGTGGGCGCGGCCGCGGAATACGACGACGAAGCGGGGTTCTCGCGCATCGAACCGCGTGATGTCACGGCACGTTCGCGGCCGGGGGTGCGGGTATCGCAACTTGCCGTCAAGGCGCGCCGCGGTCTGAGCGCTCTCGACGACGTTCCGCTCGTCGTGGTGGCGTACCTCAACATCGCCGTGGACGACGACGGTCTCGGGACCGTTCAGTTCGTCGTGCACCCCGACTATCGATCGCGGGGGATCGCGACCCTGCTCGTCGAGGAACTGGGCCTCGACGTGGACCGGCCGGACGGCTGGATGGGCACCGGTGCGCGCGCGCTGCGCGTCTGGGCCTTCGGCACGCATCCCGCCGCCGAGCGCCTGACTCGACGGTTCGGGATCTCGTCGGTGAGCCGGCTGTGGACCCTGTTCCGCAGCCTGACCGGGCCGTTCGCGGTTCCGCTCGATCCGGTGCAGCTCCCGGACGGGTCCGTGCTGGAGGCGCCGCGCGCCCTGGACGCCCCTGGGTCGGTGGAGGCTCTCGATGACGTGCTGGGCCGTTCGGGAATTCCGGCCGCTCAGCTCGAGAAACTGTCGGAGAGCCGTGCCCACGGAACCGGGTCCGTCGTTCTCGCGTCCGGCGACGCCGGCAGGGCCCAGGGTTTCGTCTGGCTGGACCCGTCACTGCACACGCACCTCGAACTGCGGGCGTCGTGGATCCGTGCGCTGGTGCTCGAGAAGGAGGCGCGGGGAGGCGGCCTGGGTGCGGCGCTGCTCGTCCGGGCGCTCGAGGTGCTGCGCGACGCGGGGGCCCAGATCGCCTTGATGAGAATCGATCCCGACGACGACGGTGCGGTCCGGCTCTGCCGGTTGCTGTCGTTCGAGCAGGAGGATGCGCATACGTGCTACCAGGTCGGTGAGTGGAACGAGGCTCCCGGCTACCTCTGAGGCATAAGACGGAGAACGATATTTGTTCCACTGTTGACGAGTGGCGAACGTCGCGCTACTGTCCTGTGACACGGCTCACAAACAATGTCCGTTTCGAGGACGTCCGGCCGACGGTCCTCGAACGCAAGGCTCACATCCAGTGCTCACCTCGCGCGCACGCCGCGCGACATTCCGGCGCACATCACCGACATCTCAGACTCGGTTCAACGAGAGGACACGTCATGGCACGACTCGAGGGGAAGGTCGCGTTCGTCACCGGTGCGGCTCGCGGACAGGGGCGTTCGCACGCGGTGCGACTGGCGGAGGAGGGCGCCTCGGTCATCGCGATGGACATCTGCGAGCAGATCGACACCGTGTTCTATCCGATGGCGACCACGGACGACCTCGCCGAGACCGAACGCCTGGTCAAGGAGGCCGGCGGTTCCATCGTGACGTCGGTGGGCGACGTCCGGAACCGCGCCGACGTCCAGCGCGCGTACGACGCCGGGATCGAACAGTTCGGGCACGTAGACATCGTCCTGCCCAACGCCGGCATCATGCCCGTCATCGGACCCGGCGATCAGCCGCAGGCGTGGCACGACGCCATCGACGTGATGCTCACCGGCGTGTGGCACGTACTCGAGGTGACGGTGCCCGGGCTGATCGAGCGGGGCGAGGGCGGGTCGATCGTCATCACCAGTTCCGCCGCGGGCCTCACCAGCATCGGACTCAACACGTTTCCCGGCCAGGCCGGTTACTCCGCGGCCAAGCACGGCGTCGTCGGTCTCATGCGCCTGTACTCGAAGCAGCTTGCCAAGCACAGCATTCGGGTCAACACCGTGCATCCCACCGGGGTGAACACCCCGATGGTGGCCAACGCCGAATACGGCGAGTTCGTGAACTCGCACCCCGAGGTCGCGAACGACGAATCGTACAAGAATCCGATGCCGGTCGAGCTGATCGAGGCCGTCGACATCAGCAACGCCATCGTGTTCCTCGCCTCCGACGAGGCGCGGTACGTCACGGGCGTGACCCTGCCGGTCGATGCCGGCTACAACAACCGCTGAGCGAAGGGAATTTTCGACCATGACGACAACAGAATCGGCGGCCGCAGCGCCTCCGAAGATCGCCGATCGCGAGCAGGTGTTCGTGGGCGGCCGGTGGGTGGAGTCGACGGGAGACGAGTGGATCGACCTCGTCGACCCGTTCACCGAGAAGAAGGCGGCACGAATCCGCAGCGCCACAACCGAAGACGTCGCGCGCGCCGTGCAGGCGGCCCGCACGTCGTTCGATTCCGGTGAGTGGGCGTCACGCACGATGGCCGAGCGCGCCGACGTCCTCGACGAGATCGCGTCGCGAATCGAGAGCCGCGTGGAGGAGTTGACCCCGCTCGGCGTGATCGAGGTCGGCATCCCCGTCGCGGTCAGCGGCCCGACCCAGCAGATGACCGCCGGGTTGTTCCGCGCCGTGGCGGCCGTGGCCCGCGACTACTCGACCCGCGACGACCGGACCCGGGCCGACGGCGGGGTCTCGCGAATCCTGAAGGAACCGACCGGGGTCGTCGCCGCCATCATCCCCTGGAACGGGCCCATCGGGACGATCGCATTCAAGGTGGCCCCCGCACTCGCCGCAGGGTGCTCGGTGATCCTCAAGACGGCACCGGAAGCCCCGCTGTCGCCGTCCGTGTTCGCCGACGTCATCGGGGAACTGACGGCCGAAGGCAAGATTCCGGACGGTGTCGTCAGCGTTCTCTGCGCCGACCGGGAGGTGTCCGAAACCCTCGTCACCAACCCCGACGTCGATCACATCACGTTCACCGGAAGCACTCTCGCCGGGCGGCGCATCATGTCGCTCGCCGGTGAGCGCATCGCCCGGGTGTCGCTCGAACTCGGTGGAAAGTCGGCGGCGATCATCCTCGACGACGCCGACCTGGGGCACGTCATGCAGTCGCTCCCGATGGGTGGCTGCATGCAGAGCGGCCAGGCGTGTATCGCGCTGACGCGGGTGCTCGTGTCACGCAAGCGCCACGACGAGGTGGTCGAGGCGCTGAAGGGTGCGCTGGGCTTCCTCACCATGGGAAACCCGTGGGAGCAGACGACCTTCCTCGGCCCGCTCGCCATGGAGCGGCAGCGTGACCGGGTCGAGAGCTACATCGCCTCGGCCAAGGAGGAGGGCGCGACCATCGTGCTCGGCGGTGGCCGTCCCACCGGCGTCGAGCACGGCTTCTTCGTCGAACCGACCCTGATCGACGGCGTGCGCAACGACATGCGCGTCGCGCAGGAGGAGATCTTCGGTCCCGTCGTCTCCGTCATCACCTACGAGGACGAGGACGAGGCGATCGCCATCGCCAACGACTCGATCTACGGACTGTCCGGCGCGGTGTACACCGCCGACCTCGAGCACGGTTTCGAGGTGGCGCAGCGCATCCGGACCGGAACGGTCAGCGTGAACGCCACCATCATCGACTTCACCGTGCCTTTCGGCGGCTACAAGCAGTCCGGTGTCGGACGCGAAGGCGGCGTCGAGGGCCTCGAGGAGTTCTTCGAGACCAAGACGGTGCACCTGCCCGCCACCGCGTAACAGGTCGCCGGCATCGAGATGACGAAGGGCCCCTGGAACATTTAGTTCCAGGGGCCCTTCGGCTCTTCGGGCGCCGGCGTGTCAGGCGGAGCGTTCCTCCGCTCCGCTCCGTTCCCGGCGGCCGCGTCGTTTCGCATCACGCCGTACAGGAAGCTGCGGATCATTTCCTCGAACAACCGCTTCGACGAGAGTTCGTTGGCGGCAAGCGCTTCGGCGAGGAGCGGCTGAGACTCCGGATCTACGTTCGGGAAGATCGTCGCGCGGGTGCTCGGCTTGCGCATCGCCTCCGTCAGGACCGCGCCGATCGACAACGTCTCCATCCCGTCCAGGATCTGGACGTGGAGATGCGTCGGCACACCGGAGTCCAGCAGGAACCGGGCCGTGTCCTCGTACGTGCCGATCAGGAGGTCCCGCGGCAGATACTGCAGGAGGATCGGCGCCGCGTTCCGGTGCCGCAGGATGGCCTGGCGGAAATTCATGCTCAACGCCACGAAGAACTCGGGCCAGTCGGGGCCGGGTTTGCGGCGGGGACGGACCACGGACGCGCCGGCGATGTGGCGTGCCACCGCGGACAGGATCTCGCTCTTGTCCGCGAAGTGGTGGTACAGCGACGGCGCCTGCACTCCGAGGTGCTTGGCCAGTCGCGGCAGACTGAAAGCCTCGAGTCCTTGGGAATCGATGATCTCGATGGACGCCTGCACCGCGGCCGCGCGGCTGATCAGGGGCTTCGATGGTCGGGGCATGTCAGGCTTTCCGGTCAGGGTGTTCGCTCGGGTGGTTGTCAGTCATGGTGAGGTGAATCGTAGTCGGTCGTGGTCACCTCATGGGTGTAGGCGACGCCGCTGTCGAGGAAGTCGAGCAGGCCGCCGCTGAGCAGGTCGTTGTCGTCGCCGCTGACCATGTGGCCGGCACCTCCGACATCGATGTGGCGGGCCGACGGGATCAGTTCCAGCAGGTCACGGGCACCGTCAGCGCTGACGACGTCGGACTGGGCGCCCCGGATGAGGAGGGTCGGGACGCGCACCGCCCGCGCCGCGGCACGGGCCCGCGCTTCCCGGACCGCGGCGTGGTCGTCGGTGTTCTCCCGGTACGTGATCATCCGCGGATCCCAGTGCCAGTACCAGCGCCCGTCGCGGAGGCGAAGGTTCTTGCGGAGTCCCTCGACGCGCGGGGGACGACGGCGGTGCGGGTTGTAGGCGACGACGTCGTCGAGTGCGTCGTCGAGGGTGTCGAAACCGGCGAGGCCGCTCTCCATGAACGACGTGATCTTGGCGAGGCCGCCGGGCTCGGCGCGGGGGGTGATGTCCACCAGGACCAGCGCGCGGCCGATGCCGTGGTCGCCCTGCGCGAGCAACGACGCCATTCCGCCCATGGACGCGCCCACCAGCACCGGTGGCTCGTCGAGTCCGGCGGCGACGGCCGCGAGGTCCCGCGCGTGGGCATTGCTGCCGTAGTCGCCGTCCTCGGCCCACTCGCTCTCGCCGTGACCGCGAGCGTCGATCGCGAGTGCGCACCAGCCGTTGTCGGCGAGGCGAATTCCGGTGCGCTGCCACGAATGGCGGGTCTGCCCACCGCCGTGCAGCAGCAGGACGATTCCCTTCCGCGCGGACGCCGGCTCCCACCGGTCCGCGACGAGTGTGACTCCGTCGCCGCGCAGTTCGGTGCGAATCGTGGTGATCGGCATGGTCGTTGTCGCCTTTCGTCGGTCAGTGACCGGAGGTTCCGCCGTCGACGGCGAGCGTCGAACCGGTGATGTAGCCCGAGGCCCGGCTGGCGAGGAAGACCACCGCCGCGTCGAGTTCGCGCTGGGTGGCGGTCCGTCCGAGTGAACAGTCGTGGAGGAAGGCCGCGAGTGTCTCCGCCGACATCTCGCCGATCATGTCGGTGTCGACAAATCCCGGTGCGATCGCATTGACCCGGATGCCCTTGCGCCCCGACCACTGGTTCGACAGATCCCTGGTCAAGCCGATGAGCCCTGCCTTGCTCGACGAGTACGCGGCCTGCGGAAGCACGGACTTCACCAGGCCGAGCATGCTGGTGATGTTGACGATGCTGGAACCGGGACCCATCACGCGGGCACAGGCCTGTGCGGCCCAGTAGGCCCCGAAGAGGTTCACGTCGAGCACCGCCCGGTAGTCCTCGGGCCGCTCGCGGGTGGCGGGTGCGGCGTGGGTGACCCCGGCGTTGTTCACCAGGATGTCGAGCTTGCCGAACCGGTCGATCGCCGCCTGTGCGAGCGCGTCGCACTGTTGCGGATCGGTCACGTCGGTGGGGACCACCAGGCAGTCGCGACCGCGTTCGGTGACCGAGCGGGCGACCGCGTCGAGTCGGTCGCGCCGTCGTGCGGCGATCACGACATCCGCGCCCGCCTCGGCGAGCGCGCACGCGAAACCGGCGCCGAGGCCGCTGCCCGCGCCGGTGACGACGGCCACGGAGTCGGTCAGGCGGAACAGGTCGAGCACCGATTCGGTTGCCTGCGGGTTCATGAGCGAGGTCTCCCATCCAAAATTCTAATGAACATAGGTTTATCGCAGGTGTCGCCGCGGGGCAACATCTCCGGCGTGCGTCTTGCGTGACTTTAACCTAATGGCATAAGATTTACGAGCAAGTGGAGTCGAGTGGAACGAGACGGGTACATGACCAGCACCGCGAACCAGGAACGGCTGCAGATGCAGGTGGCCGGTAAGGAAACGCTTGCCGACGGCGTCGTGCGACTCACGCTGGTCGACGAATCCGGAGCCGCGGCCCCGGCCTGGACGCCGGGTTCGCACATCGATCTGGTGCTCGACGACACGACCACCCGTCAGTACTCGCTGTGCGGGGATCCCGGCGACACGACGTCGCTGACCGTGGCCGTGCTCCGTGAGGCCGACGGTCGGGGCGGTTCGATCCGCGTCCACGACAAGCTCGAATCCGGCGACCTCGTCACCGTGGCCGGTCCCCGGAACCACTTCGCACTCGTCGACGCCGACTCGTACCTGTTCGTGGCGGGCGGGATCGGCATCACACCCCTCCTCCCCATGTCGCGGGAAGTGGACTCGAAGGGCACGCCGTGGCGCCTGCTCTACGGCGGGCGGACCCGCGCGAGCATGGCGTTCGCCGACGAACTCGCGGCGGCACACCCGGATCGGGTGCTCCTCCGCCCGCAGGACGAGCACGGACACCTCGATCTCGCCACGGCCCTCGACGAGGCCGAGCCCGGAACCGTCGTGTACTGCTGCGGGCCGGAACCGCTGTTGCAGGCCATCGAATCGGCCTGCCGGGAACGTCCGCACGTCACCCTGCACGTCGAGCGCTTCGCGCCGAAGGCGCTGCCGGAAGGCGACGACGGCGCGTTCGAGGTCGAACTCGGCCGGTCGGGGCGGACGGTGCAGGTCGCCGCGGACGAGACGGTTCTCGACGCCGTTCTCCGGGAGGGCGTCGACGCGGACTTCTCCTGCCGGGAAGGCACCTGCGGAACGTGCGAGGTCGCGGTCCTCGGCGGCACTCCCGATCACCGGGACTCCGTTCTCAGCGAGGACGAGCAGGCGGAGAACGACGCCATGATGATCTGCGTGTCCCGGAGTTGCACACCCAAGCTGATCCTGGATCTCTGACGGATGGTGACGACGGGCGCCGGGTCGGACACGGTCACGGTCCCGGCTCGACGGGTCGCGGTCCGCGCCCGGTGCTGCTGGGGATGCTCGCCCTGGTGTTCGTCGGTTCGGTGCTGTGCGCCGTCACCGCGGATCTGGCGTCCGAGCGGGCGTTCGTGATCGCGTTCTGGGTGGGCGGAGCGGCGGCGGGATCCGCCGGATTGGCAATAGCTCGAGCGGAACGCATTTCGAGAAAACGCGCCGATCGGGGTGTCCGATTCGGTGCCGTATCAGTTAATCTATAGATTATAGGTTTGGAGCGGCGGCGCGAGGCGTCTGCCGTGACATCGATGTCGCCCGGCGGCGACGGCGGAAGGTTGAGTGGAGATGGCTGCGACAATCGGGTCGGCATTGCACTGGTGGGCGGCGACGAAGGGCGACCAGCGGGCGATCGTCGTCGACGACGACGCGCTCACGTACCGGGAACTGCAGGACTGGTCGAGCCGCGTGGCTCGCCGGGTCGTCGAGGCCGGGATCGAGCCGGGTGACCGAGTCGGCGTCCTCGGCCCGAACTCGCTCGAGTGGCCGGCCGTCGCGCTCGGAGTGCTCAAGGCGGGCGCGGTCCTCGTACCGCTGAACCCCCGGCTCAAGCCCGCGGAACTCCGCAAGGTCGTCGACGACGCGGGAGCCCGGCTGGTGCTGGCGCCCGCCGAATTCGGCGACGCGGTCGAGAAGACCCGCGCCCTGGGCGCGACGTTCGATTCGCTGCCCTTCGACGAATTCGCGGCGCTGCGCAGTGGCGGTGTGGACGACTTCCGGATCGACGTCGGACCCGAAGATCCGACGGCGCTGCTGTTCACCAGCGGGTCGACCGGACTCTCCAAGGGCGTGATCTGCACCAATCGCACCCTGCTCAACATCGTCTTCGAGGCGTCGCTGACCGAAGAGGGGCTGCGGCCCGGGGCGACGACGCTGCTGGTCCTGCCGCTCGTCTTCACCCCGGGCCTCGTGTGGGGTCTGCTCATGACCACCGTGCTCGGCGGCACCATCATCATCGAACGCGAGTTGAAGCCGGGACGCGCCGCGGCACTGCTGAGCGAACACAAGGTCCAGGCCCTCTTCGGTGTCCCGTTGATCTTCGAGGCCATCTCCCGTGCCCCGGAATTCGACAACGCGGATCTCGGTTCCCTGCGCACGGCGATCGTCGGCGGCGCCGCCGTCGCACCCGCCCTGCTGCAGCGGTGGGCGGACAAGGGGGTCGCGCTGCGGCAGATCTACGGAATGACCGAGGCCGGGGGAGTCGCGACCGCCACGCTGGTGAGCGAGGCGTTCGACCACCCCGGGACGTGCGGAAACGGCTCCATCTTCACCGAGATGAAAGTAGTCCGCCCGGACGGGACCGAGGCCGACCCCGGCGAGGAAGGCGAAATCCTCCTCAGCGGGCCCGGCGTCACGCCCGGCTACTGGAACGACGAGGAATCCACCGCGGCCGCGCTGCGCGACGGCTGGCTGCACAGCGGCGATCTGGGAACCCGCGACGCCGAAGGGCGCCTGCAGTTCGTCGACCGCCTCAAGGACCTCATCATCACCGGAGGAATCAACATCTCTCCGGTGGAACTCGAACGCGTGATCGGTGAGATCGAGGGAGTCGAGGAAGTGGCGGTGATCGCCGCGAAGGACCCACGCTTCGGTGAGACCCCCGCCGCGATCGTGACGGTGACCGGCGACGTCGACGAGGTCGCCATCGTCGAGCACTGCGACCGGCTCGTCGCGGACTACAAGGTGCCCCGGTACGTCGTGATCCGCAACGAACCCCTGCCGCGTCTGCCCAGCGGAAAGCTGTCGAAGACCGCGATCAGATCCGAGTACCGGGACGTCTCCGAACGGTTCTCGAAGGTGCGCTGACACACCGGGACACGGGACCACACACGACGAAAAGAGAACAGTTCATGACGAGTATCGCCACCGAGAGCGTCGTCCAGCTCGAGCGGGACGGTGAGGTCGCGATCGTGCGGCTGAATCGCCCGGATCGCCTCAACGCCTTCACCCTCGAGGTACGGGACCGCATCATCGAGGTCTTCGACGAGTGCGATGCGGACGACACCATCCGCGCGATCGTCCTCACGGGAACCGGCCGCGCCTTCTGCGCCGGGGCCGATCTCGCGAAGGGCGGCGACACGTTCGTCACGGAGGACGACCCGGACAGCGGCGAGGCACCACCCGATTCGGGCGGTCAGGCGTCGCTGCGGATCTACCGGTCGACAAAGCCGGTGATCGCCGCGATCAATGGTCCCGCAGTGGGGGTCGGTGTGACGATGACACTGCCCGCCGACGTCCGGATCGCCTCCGACACAGCCAAGTTCGGTTTCGTGTTCACCCGTCGCGGGCTGGTGCCCGAGGCCTGTTCCACCTGGTTCCTGCCCCGGATCGTCGGGATCTCGACCGCCGTCGAGTGGACCGTGGGCGGGAAGATGGTGTCGGCGGCGGAGGCGCTCGAACGCGGCCTCGTCCGCGAGGTCGTCCCCGCCGACGATGTGCTGCCGCGAGCGATCGAGGTGGCGCGCGAACTGGCGGCGGGCACCTCGCCGGTCTCCGTCGCGCTGACCCGGCAGTTGATGTGGAGGATGCTCGGCGCCGACAGCCCGGAGGTCGCGCACCGGGCCGAGTCGATCGCCATCCACGTCCGCGGAACGTCGGCGGACGTCCGCGAAGGGGTCGCGGCGTTCCTCGACAAGCGGCAGCCCGACTTCCCGCAGTCGGTGTCCGACGGCCTGCCCGACGTCTTCCGCTGAACGCCGTTGCCCGGGAATTGGTCAGGTTCACACGCTATTGCGTGTGCGCCTGACCAATTCGCCGGAATCTATGGCTTGGCGATCACGCCGAATCGGCGCAGCGACAGCGCCGGGTTCTTCGCGCGGACCTCGGCGATGCGCTCGGCGGAGACGCTCCCGATCGCGGTCCCGGTCCGTTCGCCGAGGGACGCGATCACCACGCCCATCGGATCCACGATCATGGACGCACCCGAACCCACCGGGGCGCACTGATCGGCCGCGGCGACGTAGAGGGTGTTCTCGATGGCCCGGGCGCGGACCAGCGTCCTCCAGTGGTCCTCCTTGAGCGGGCCGGGCATCCATGCGGCAGGCAGGACCAGGACGTCGGCACCCGCATCGACGATGCGCCGGGTCACCTCCGGGAACCGCAGGTCGTAACACGTCTGCATGCCGAACGTGATGCCGTCGACCGTGAACGTCTCGGGATCGCCGATCGTCCCCGCCTGCACGAACTCCGACTCCCGGTAGCCGAATGCGTCGAACAGGTGAAGCTTCCGGTACGTGGCGGCGATGCCGCCGTCGGGGGCGAGCGCGACGAGGGTGTTGAAGATCTGGCGCTCGCCCGGGATCGCCTCGTTGATCCCGGTGACGAGGGTCAGCCCGTGCCGGACGGCGATCTCGCGCAGACCGGTGACGAATTCACCGTCGAGGGATTCGGCGGAGTCCACGAACCGCTCGTCGATCACCGGGAGCGCGAACATCGCGTATTCGGTGGTCGCCAGTACCCGGGCGCCGCCCGCGGCCGCATCCCCGGCGAACTTCGCGATCTGCCCGAGATTGACGTGCTTGTCCGAACCCGATGCGAACTGTGCGATGGCGACGTCGATCATGTCGGTACCTTTCCGCGGTGACGGGTCCGGACGGCTTGCCCGCCTCGGCGACGAAACTAGCTGAACACCACCGTCTTACGGCCGTGCACGAGCACGCGGTCCTCGAGGTGCCAGCGCAGCCCGCGGGACAGCACGAGCTTCTCGATGTCGCGACCCTGCCGGACCATGTCGGCGACCTCGTCGGCGTGGTCGACGCGGATCACGTCCTGCTCGATGATGGGGCCCGCGTCGAGTTCGGCCGTCACGTAGTGGCAGGTCGCGCCGATCAGCTTCACACCGCGGGCGAATGCCTGGTGGTACGGGCGGGCGCCGACGAACGACGGCAGGAAGCTGTGGTGGATGTTGATCGCCCGGCCGGCCCAGTGCTCGCACAGTTCCGACGGCAGCACCTGCATGAACCGCGCCAGCACCACGGCATGGGGGTCGTGGGCGTCGACGAGTTCACGCACTTGCTCGAACGCGGGCCCGCGCTCGGCGGGATCCTTCGCGAACGGCACGTGATGGAAGTCGATGCCGTGCTGGCGCGTGACGGTCTCGAGGTCGCGGTGGTTGCCGATCACCGCGCAGATGTCCGCGGGCAACTCGCCGCCGGCCGCTCGGCCCAGCAGGTCGTGGAGGCAGTGCGCCTCCTTGCTCACCAGCAGCACCACCCGCTTGCGCTCGCCCGTGTCGGACACGGTCCACTCGGTCTCCGGTCCGAGTTCGGCGGCGACGGCGGCGAACCGCTCCCGGAGTTCCCCGATCGACATCCCGACCGACGACGCGCGCACGGCCTGACGGGTGAAGAACCAGCCGGTGTCGGCGTCGGCGTGGTACGCCGCCTCGACGATCCAGCCGCCGACCTCGGCGAGGAACGTCGAGATCCGGGCGACGATGCCGGTGCGGTCGGGGCAGCCGAGAGACAGAACGTACCGGTGGTCCTCGGTCGAAGCAGCGCTCATGGGCAACAGTCTTTCAGGTCGTGCTGCGGCCGTTCACCACGGCGGTGCCGACGAGGGTGCCGGCGTCGACGTCGTGGATCGCGCGTTCGGTGAGCACCTCCAGGAAATCGAGATGGATCTGCTCGACCGTCCGGTCGTCGAACGGGGACAGCGCGCGCCGCAGGTTCCCGCCCATCACGAGATCCCAGGCGAACTCGGGTGTCGCGGGAATGATGTTGGACAGCTCCCGGACCTCGGTCGAGTGCGCGCCCAGCTCGCCCAGCCACTGGTGCAGCCCGTCCGGGGTGTCGATGTGTTCGAGCGCGTCGAACGGCGACCCGCCGGAGTTCGCTTCCGGTTCCCGGTGCCGGGCGACGGCGTCGTGGAGCGCCTCCGCGAAATCCCGTAACGCGCCCCGCCGCCACACCGTGATCCCGACCTTCCCGCCCGGCCGGACGAGGCCCGTGAGCCGGGTGAACGCGGCGTCCATGTGCGGCAGGAAGAACACGCCGTACGAACAGGCGAGCGCGTCGTAGCCTGCCGCCGGGACGGTGCTCGGCGGTTCCCACGTGGTGGCGTCCGCGCGGACGAATTCGATGTTCTGCAGCCCGCGGTCCGACGCCTTCAGCCGCCCCACCTCGAGGAGTTCATCGGACAGGTCGACACCGTGGACGAGACCCGACGGTCCCACCGCGGTGGCCGCGGGAAGCGCCGAAGACCCTGCGCCGCAGCACACGTCGAGGACGGCGTCCCCGGGACGCAACCCGAGCTGGAAGGTGAGGGACTGCCCGGCCGGTCCCCATACGGCCGTCGTCAGCCGGTCGAACTCGAGCCGTGCCTCGTCGAAGACCGATCCCGGATCACTCATACGGCGATGCTAGGCCGTGCAGCGGGCCCGGGAAGGCATTGTGCGAAGCTCACAGGTATGTCCGACGTTGCACTGACCCGCTCCCAGGTGGCCGACCTCGTCGACCACACGCTCCTCAAACCCGAAGCCACCACCGCCGACGTGAAGGCGCTGATCGACGAGGCGCGGTCGCTCGGTGTGCTCGCAGTCTGTGTGTCGCCGTCGATGCTGCCGGTCAAGGCGCCCGGACTGGTGACCGCCGCGGTGGTGGGGTTCCCGTCGGGAAAGCACCACTCACTGGTCAAGGGGGCCGAGGCCAGGCTCGCCGTGGATCAGGGCGCCCAGGAGATCGACATGGTGATCGACATCGGTGCCGCCGTGGCAGGCGACTTCAACGCGGTGCTCGCCGACGTCCTCACCGTCCGCGAGGCCGTCGGCGACCGCACCGTCCTCAAGGTGATCCTCGAGACCGCCGCGCTGAGCGACGAGGCGATCGTGGAAGCGTGCCGGGCCGCCGAGCGGGCAGGCGCGAACTTCGTGAAGACGTCGACCGGGTTCCACCCGGCCGGGGGAGCAACCGTGGAGGCGGTGCGGTTGATGGCGCAGACCGTCGGCGGGCGGATCGGGGTCAAGGCGAGCGGCGGGATCCGCACCGCAGCGGCCGCGCTCGACATGATCGCGGCCGGTGCGACGCGGCTGGGCCTGTCGGGCACCCGTGCCGTTCTGGACGGGCTGCCCGACTGACCCGGCCGATCAGACGAGGAGGCCGCAGCTGCTCTGCTGTTCCTGCTGCTGTTGCTGGGTGGCGGCGGCAGGCATCGTGTAGGCGCCGCCTTCGAGGGTGATCTCGATGGCGTCGTCGGTGACCTTCAGCGACGTCGGCTGCATGCCCAGCGGGTAGGTCTGCAGGCTCGAGGTCAGGATCTGGACCACCCCGTCGACGAGGTCGGTGGGGAGCCCGAAGCCGAGGATCTCGGCGCCCACCGTGTTCACTTTCACGGTCCCGTTCACGATCTCCGGTTTGACGGTCAGATCCGCGAGCCCGGCCGGGCCGACGGAGAACCTCAGGGTTCCCGCGCTCGAATCGGCGGTGACACCGCTGATCAGCGAGCCGAACGCCTGCTGCTGCAGCGTCGCGAGGATGCCGGCGGTCGACCAGGTGACGTCCGCGTCGGAACTGCCGATGGTGCCGCTGCTGTCGGCGGTGTTCTCGATCCGGATGTCGTTGACCTGGGCGTGCACCTGCATTCCCTGCGCGGGGCCGAACTTGGTGTCGTCGCTGTCGATGGTGATGTAGGGGACGTTCTTGTCGATCGACTGCAGTAGGACCGGCTTCCAGCTCAGTCCCACGTCGACCTGTGAGCCGAGTTGGCTCTCGAACTGGTCGGCCATGCAGGTCTTCACTCTGTGGCGGACGAAGAGTTCGCCGCCGACGAGTACCGCCACGAGCGCGGCGATGACGACCAGAGAGATGACGAGCACACGGTTACTTCGGGGTGCGGAGTTCGTTCGGGCTGCCATTACACGGATTCTTCCCGACAACTCTGAACAAATTCTGTGAATGCGTCGGCGGCGCGTCGTCGAGATCCGCAGAAATTGTGATACGTGCCACAATTGCCCAGTAATGTAGGGGAATGTCCGGATGGTTGGCTCCACGTCCCGGTGACCCGGAGCGCGAAGGTGTCGGTGAAGAGCTGACACGCGTCGCGACGGCTCAGGCGGGTTTCTTCACCACTGCGCAGGTGCTGCGCCTCGGTTTCGCTGCCGACGAGATCGGCGAGCGACTCGCCGACGGCTCGTGGGTCAAGATAGAGCGAGACCTGTTCCGCTTGAAGGATTGTCCGCATTCCGATCTCGAGGAGTTCGCGAAGTGGTGCACCTGGTTCGGTGCCGCCGCCGCGGTTTCCCACCAGAGCGCCGCCGAACTTCACGGTCTCGGACACCTGTACCCGCGGTTCATCCACCTCTCGACGGTGCTGTCGCCGCCCTCGCCGACTCAGCAGTTGGCGCTGCACCGGCGGTCACTCCGCCCGGAGGACTGCGAGCAGGTCGGCCCGCTGCGGATCACCACGCCGCTGTGCACGGCACTCGACCTCGCCGCCAGCGGAATCTCGCAGGAACTGCTCGACGAGGTGGTCGCCGACGGCGTCGCGATCGGGCGACTGAACGCGCGCGCTCTGCACGGCGAATGCGGATCCCTGCCGGCGCAGGTGGCGCAGCGCGTCGAACACGCACTGGCCACCTGCACCTGACGGACCGCGCCGGCAGTCAGAACGGCCACTCGCCGTCCAGGCTGCCCTCCAGCAGCGGGATCATCGAGAACCCCGCGTCCGACAGTCCGCCGAACGTGTGACGATTCGCGGACCCCGCCGGTCCGTGACCATGCCGGTAGCCCGCCACGTTCCACGTGTACACGGGGACGTCGGCCGGGACGTGCCGGGTCGGATCACCCCACGCGGCCTGCTCGTCGGTGACGATGACGACGCGATCGTGGCCCCGGTAGTGCTTCTGCACCGCCGCCGCCGTGTCGGTGCCGCCGAGGTCGCCGAAGCTGTCGACCACGCGCAGCACCGCCTGATGCTCGAACGGAACGATCCGGCTGTCCGTGCCGAACTCGACGAGGTCCGCGCGCGCGGCGCGTGCCGCCAGCACGGTGCCGAACACGGCGGCCGCGTCCGCCCTCGTTAGTTCCGACCGCGCCGAGACGCGGCTGTAGAACATCGATCCGGACCGGTCGACGAGAACCAGGGTGCGCCCGGGCAGCGACGGGACCGCGGACAGCGACGCTCCGAGCGCACGCTCGAGCGCATGTCCCCACCGCAGGCTCGGCGCGTTCCGGTACGCCGCGAGAAATCGCATCGGCAGCTGCCGCGACTGCGCGACCTCCGCCGGATCGGCGATCCGGGCCGCCACCTGCTCCGCGACGTGGTCGGGGATCCCGGCCTCGTCGAAGTTCCGCAGGTTACGGAGAAGCCCCATGAATCCCATGGACGGGATCACCGCCTGCCAGGCCGCGGCATCCATCGGTCCCTGCAGCCAGCCGGCGAGCGACTCCCACGTCATGCCGGCCGCCGACAGCCGCTCCGGGGTCCGGAAGACGGCACGCCGGTCCTCCGGCGGGAGTGCCGACAGCGCCGCCCGTTCCGTGAGCATGCGCAGACCGGCAGGCACGGCGTTCCCGCGTCCCTGCCGCCGGTCGATCGCGTGCCGGAACAGCTCGCCCTGCCACGCCGCCGACGGCGACGCGTGGGTGAGCTCGAGAACGTCACCGAAGCGGATGTCCCGGGCCTCGGAATCCCACTTCAGCAGAGAGCGTTCCGAATACAGCCGGGCGGCGGCGTCGGCGACACCGCGCTTGACCGGCTTCGGGACCGAACGACCGTGCCGGGACATCCAGTACGCGAGGATCTCGCCCGGCTCGTCGGCCCGCTCCAGCGCCGAGGAGATGACGGCACGGTTGCCGCCGTGCAGTCCGGCACCCAGCCGGGCCCGGACGAACTCGGCTGCGGCCATCACCGACGCCGAACGCAGATGCGCATCGCGGCGCAGCCACCCGATCAGGCGGGCGGTCCACTCCGGATCCGACAGCGTGACCTCGTGGATCAGCGCGACGAACCGTCCGTCGCGGTCCGACGCCGACTCGTAGAAGGTGTGCTCACCGACCATGCTCGTGACCGCGAGGAGGAACAGCTCGCTCTTCGCGTCGCGGGCATAGCCGCTGCCGCCCTCGAAGGTGCGGCCCGACGGTTGCGTCTCCGACGTGATCGGACTCCGTACCTTGTTGCGGCGCAGCATCGTCGGGTTGAACTTGCTCATGGTTGTTCCTCCTTCCGGGGAGGTGTCGGTGCTCGTGGGTGCGCGCCACCCGAGGTCGAGGCGACGACGGGGTGCGGAGTCGAACCGCGTGCTTACGCACTTCGCCAGAGAAGTATCCGTCGTCTGCGCACCGGGTGGCGCGCACACATGTCGTGCCGAGTTCGGAGTCGGCGGAGGCACGGACGCGCTCTACCGCTGAGCTACAGGGACCTGCGTCCCTGACCGGATTCGAACCGGCGACCACGCGATTAACAGTCGAAGTAGCCCTCGCCTGCGCACCGGCACAACATGTTTCGTGAACAGACTCTACGGGGCGCTTCGGGAGATGTCGCGTGAATTAATTCGTGCCGGAACCGGGCGCGACCAGATTCCACGGAACGGTGAGAATGTTGTCGCGGATCCGGCGGCGCTGCGGCTGCACGGGAAGTCCCTGCGCGCGCAGCAGTTCGAGCGCGGCCCGCCACCGCACCCGCGGTCCGAACGAGCCGTGGGGCGCCGCGGTGGCCCACGCGCGATCCGCCGCGGCGAGGAGGGCGTGGACCGGCTCACCCGGGACGTTGCGATGGATCAGCGCCTTGGGCAGTCGTTCGGCGATGTCCGACGGCTTCTCCACGGCGAACGGATCCCACGCCAGCGTCAGCGACAGCGGGCGGGTGGCGTCGAGCAGCACCCACGCGCAACGGCGGCCCAGCTCGTCACACGTGCCGTCGAGGATCAACCCGCCCGGTGCGAGCCCGGACTGCATCCGCGCCCACGCCGGCCCGACCGCATCCTCCGGGTACTGCCGCAACACGTTGAACGCACGGACCAGGACGGGACGCAGTCCGGAGAGCTCGAACCCGCCGCGGGCGAAACTCACTCCGTTCCTGCTCTCGACCACACGCTCGGGGTCGATCTCCAGCCCGACCACGCGGCGGTCGCCGCGCACGGCGGTCAGCCGGTCGGCGAGCTCGAACGTGGTGTGCGGCCGGGCTCCGTACCCGAGGTCGACGACGAGCGGGTCAGCGGACGCGTGCAGCGTCCGGCGCACCAGCGCGTCGTGGACGAGCCAGCGGTCGCTGCGGCGCAGCCTGTTGATGCCTGTCGTACCCCGGGTGATGACACCGTGGGGCCGCCTCAGCGTCGCTGAAGTCATGGGAATTCCGTGCGGTGGGTGCTAGTGCTGCGACAACCACGTTTCGGTGATCTCCGCCTCGGCGCGGAACAGATCGATCAGATTGACGAGCATCAGCTGCTCGAGCTTCCCGCCGATGAACGGCAGGTACACCTTCGCCTCGGACGAGGTGCGGAACGTGCATCCCGTCTCGGTGGCGAACAGCTTCATGGTGCCCGTGAGACTGCCGGGACCCGCCGGGATCGACGCCTCGTACGTGCCCGTGGTCGGCTCACCGAAGGGCGTGTACGACTCCTTGCGCGTGATGACCATGTCCTTCTTCATCACCGTCTGCGCGACCTCGGGGAGTTCCGACCGCGGCAGGATGTGGTGCAGGACGATGTCGATTCCGTCGTCGTTCACGTCGAAGTGCTCGATGTGGTTCTCGGAGTACTTCCGCATCTCCTCGATGCGCGCATCCCAGTAGTCACGGCTGGTGAACGCGTTGTACACCTCTTTGGGGGTGTGCTTGTAACGGGCTGAGTAGTCGATGCGGCGAGCCATGATCGCCTAGGTTACCGGCTGGGACCTGACACAATGGACACCCGCCCCAGGTCAGCCCCCGAGCCACTGCTCGGTGAACTCCTGCTCCTTCACGATCAGGCGGAGGACCTCGTCCGCGATCGCGTTCTCGATCTTGCCGCCGATCAGCGGGATCCGGACCTCGGCCTTGCCTTCGACCTGCACGTTCGCCCGGGAACCGTCGGCCTTCAGCGTCTGGGTTCCGGAGATCGTCGCGGGCGCACCCACCACCTCGGCCGTGAACGTGCCCTCGGCGTGATCGCCGTCGAGCGTGCCCCACGTCTCCGTGCGCTTGATCACGAGGTCACCCGGACGGACCTTCGAGACGATGCTGGGCAGGTGCTCGGCGGGAATCGACTGCGACATGGCCACGGAGATGGTGCTCGGCCCGGTCGTGACCTGGTCCAGGGTGGCCCCCGGTCCTCCGACCCTGTCCAGACGGTCGCGCCAGTACTGCTCGGTGATCAGGCCCGCATGGACCTGGGTGACGGGAAACGCATAGGACGACGAATGCTCGATGCGGCGGCTCACGATCGGCCACGCTACCGTTTGCGGTTGTGTGGGATGTGAGCATTGTCAGTCAACTCGTCGAGTCGGGCGCGTTCGTGTCGGAAAACCTCGAACTGTCGGGGATGACCACGCTGCGGGTCGGCGGGCCGGCGCGGATCGTGGCGGAGTGCCCGACGACGCAGGTCCTCGTCGACGTGGTGCGTCTTCTCGACGCCGCGCACATCCCGACGCTCGTCCTCGCCGGCGGTTCCAATCTCGTCGTCGGGGACGACGGATTCGACGGTGTGGTGGTGCGTGTGTGCAACACCACTGTCGGACTGGAAGAGGGATTCGTCACTGCGGAGGCGGGCGCCGAGTGGGATCAGGTGGTCGCGCAGACCGTCGCCGCCGAACTGGGTGGGCTCGAATGCCTGTCGGGGATCCCCGGGTCGACCGGGGCCACTCCGGTGCAGAACGTCGGTGCGTACGGCGTCGAGATCGGGTCGATGCTGCGGCGGGTGCACCTTCTCGACCGGCGCACCGGTAAGGCGCGCTGGGTCGAACCCGACGCGCTCGGCCTCGGGTATCGCACGAGCGTCCTCAAGCACTCCGACGCGGCACTCGTGCTGGCGGTCGAACTGACCGTGCATCCCGACGGACTGTCCGAGCCGCTGCGCTACCGCGAACTCGCCTCGGCGCTCGACGGTTCCGAGGGTGGCCGGTTGCCGTCGGCGCAGGTCCGGGACGCCGTGCTGGATCTCCGCCGGGGCAAGGGAATGGTGCTGGACCCCGACGACCACGACACCTGGAGCGCGGGCTCGTTCTTCACCAACCCCGTCGTCTCCGACCGGGAGTTGGCGGGCGTCCTCGCCGCGATCGAGACCCGGCTCGGCGACGTCCCCGTTCCGCAGTACCCGGCGGACGGCGGAACGAAGTTGTCTGCCGGTTGGCTGATCGAGCGGTCCGGCTTCTCGAAGGGGTACCCCGGCGACAGCGCCGTCGCGCGGCTGTCGACCAAGCACACGCTCGCGTTGACCAACCGGGGCGCCGCGAAGACCGAAGACCTGCTGGCACTGGCCCGTGACGTGCGGGACGGCGTCCAGTCGGCGTTCGGTGTCCGGCTCGAACCCGAACCCGTGACGGTCGGCTGCGCGATCTGAGACAGGTCCGTAGCGCAGGTAACCTGTTAGCTGTGCATGAACTGGGTTCTCGGACAAGTCGGTCGCGCGTCGCGCTGATCGCGACGGCGCTGATCGCGTTTCTCCTTTTGCTGACCGGATGCACGGTCTCCGAGTCGGGAACCGCCACCGCGCCCCCCGAACCGGCGGTCGAGGTCACCCAGAATCCGGCGTCGGGCACCGAGGACGTCAGCCCGGTGGCGCCGATCTCCGCGACCGCGTCGCAGGGCACGTTCACCGACATCTCCCTCGTCAACGCCGACGGGCGCGCCGTGCAGGGTGTGCTGTCACCCGACCGGACCAGGTTCACTGTCGGGGAAGCGCTGGGCTACGGCGCCACCTACACGTGGAAGGGCACGGCACTCGGCACGGACGGCAAGTCCGTCACCGTCGACGGCAGCTTCACCACGCTCGAACCCGACGAGACGATCGGCGCCACCCTCAACATCGGCGACGGCCAGGAAGTCGGGATCGCCGCCCCGATCATCGTGCAGTTCCACGAGTCCGTCGAGGACAAGGCGGCGGTCGAGAAGGCGATGACCGTCACGACCACCCCGCCCACCCCCGGATCCTGGGCGTGGCTGCCCGACGACAACGGGTCGCGCGCGCACTGGCGTCCCCAGAACTACTGGGCGCCCGGCACCACCGTCGCCCTGGACGCGAAGCTGTACGGCGTGGACTTCGGCGGGGGAGCCTACGGCGAGCAGGACCTGTCGCTGAACTTCACCGTCGGGCGCAGTCAGATCGTGATCGCGAACGCCCCCAGCCACCGCATGCAGGTGGTGCGCGGCGGTGAAACCATCATGGACATCCCCGTCAGCTACGGCGAGGGCAACGAGGCGCGCAACGTCACCCGCAGCGGCATCCACATGGTGACCGAGAAGCACGAGGACTTCCTCATGTCCAACCCGCCGTTCTACGAGAACGTCCGCGAACGGTGGGCGGTCCGCATCTCCAACAACGGCGAGTTCATCCACGCCAACCCGGAGACCATCGGCGTCCAGGGTTCGTCGAACGTCACCAACGGCTGCATCAACCTGTCCCTCGGGGACGCCCAGGAGTACTTCGGCACCGCGCTGTACGGCGACCCCGTCGAGGTGACCGGGACGTCCATCGACCTGTCGGCCGCCGACGGCGACATCTACGACTGGGCCGTCAGCTGGCCCGACTGGCAGTCCCTCTCGGCCCTCGCATAGGTGAGCGGCAAAGCGTGCTCGCGCACACTTTGCCGCTCACCTACGGGTCGGCGAACTTTCTCCACATTCGGTGGAACCGAAAGCGGATCCGGTGCGTCTACCTGAATGAGGACGCGTCAACGACGCCGCGTTCTCGGGTGACACAACTGTGGGGAGTCGTCCGCTGTCGAGGGGTCGACGGACGACCCCGACAGTCCGTTTCGGTCGAAAGTCGTTGATCGGCAGGGGGCTGTGGGATGGGATGGATGTTGCTGGGTTTGGCGTTGATCGTCGCGGGACTGTGGGCGGTGGTCCTGTTCCTCGAACACCAGGACAGGAGGATCGCCGCGAAGTTGCCTACGTCGTACGGTGAAAACGCCCGGACGAAGCCTGATCTCGTGGCTTGACGACGATCTGGTCGATGTTCACGTGGGACGGCCGGGAGGCGACGAACCCGATGACGTCCGCGACGTCTGCGGCCACCAGGGGCGTGATGCCCTGGTAGACCTTGTCGGCGCGATCCTGGTCGCCTTCGAAGCGCACCAGGGAGAACTCGGTTTCCACTGCGCCGGGGGCGATCTCGGTGAGACGGACGGGCTTGCCGAGCAGTTCCCCGCGCAGCGTGCGGTGCAGGACGCCCTCCGCGTGCTTGGCCGTCGTGTACCCGGCGCCGTTGTCGTACGCCTCGAGCGCGGCCACGGACGTGACGGTGACGACCAGACCGTCGCCCGATTCGATCAACTTCGGCAGCAGCGCCTTGGTGATCCGAAGGGTGCCCAGGACATTGGTCTCCCACATCCAGCGCCAGTCGTCGAGGTCGGCCTCGGCGACGGTGGCCAGTCCCTTGGCGCCGCCCGCGTTGTTCACGAGCACGTCGACCCTCGGCAGTACCGCGGCGAACGCGTCCACGGAATCCTGGTCCGTGACGTCGAGTTCGAGCGCGGTACCGCCGATGTCTTCGGCGATCTTCTCCAGACGATCCAGCCGCCGAGCCCCGATCACCACATGAAATCCCTGCTCGGCCAGGGTGCGGGCGGTGGCTTCGCCGATTCCGGAGCTCGCTCCGGTGACGACGGCGATGCGGGTGTCAGGTGAAAAGGTCATGCCGACATGTTAGGGCTCGTCGATGACGGAGTAGTCACTCGCGTCGCCTGCGACGCTGCGGCTGCGCTCGCCCCGGACGTCGACGGGGATGTCGCCGGCCAGGGTGATGCGGTGGAGCCGCCGGTACTGGTCGTCGTAGTCGGCGACGGCGTAATGCTGAGTGGCACGGTTGTCCCAGATCGCGACATCACCCGACTGCCAGTTCCACCGCGTGGTGAACTCGAGCGAGATGGCGTGATCCTGCAGAACCTTGAAGAGCGCCTGCGACTGCGTGCCGCCCAGGCCGACCAGCTTCTTGACGAAGTGGCCGAGCAGCAGTGTGCGCTCGCCGGTCTCGGGATGGACCCGCACCACCGGGTGTTCCGTCTCGAAGTAGGTGGACTGGAACTCGGCGCGATGCTCCTGAGTCTTCTCGTTCTGCGCGCGCTCGGCGCTGGTCGCCGCGTAGTCGTAGACGTTGGTGTGCGTCGCCCACAGGTTGTCGGCGAGGACCTTCAGCGGCTCGGGCAGCGCGTTGTAGGCGGCGACACCCGACGCCCAGGTGGTGGTTCCGCCGTACGTGGGAAGTTCCACGGCGCGCAGGATCGACGCCTTCGGGATGCGGTCGACGAACGTGACGTCGGTGTGCCAGCTGTTGGCCTTGCCGTAGTCGGAGTCGATGGGCAGCACCTTGGTGCCGCGCGAGGTGACGGTCGGGTGCGCCGTGGTGGGGGAGCCGAGAAGCTCCGCGAACTCGTACTGCGAGTCGTCGGTGAGATGTTCCTGGCCGCGGAAGAAGATCACCTTGTGCTCGAGCAGGGCCTGACGGATGAGCGACACGGTGGCGGGATCGAGCTGGCCGCCGAGCCGGACGCCGTCGATCCGGGCGCCGATGTGGGCACCGAGCTTGACGACGCTCGCCGCGTTCGGGGAACCCTCGGCGTCGGTCACGTGCTCGGGTGCGAAATCGATGGACATGGTGGGCCTTTCGGATACCGGAGACGGTGTGGAGTCCTGTAACCGAACCATCGGGGCGTGTGTCGCCGGAAGGATTTGCGTCACCCTGATCGCAACGGGTGGGTGCGCGACGACGTCTCCGCCGCACCGGCGGGCGGTGCGGCGGAGACGGGTGGATGCGTCGTGCCGGCGCTACGCGGCGGCGCGGACCTTCCGGGTGATCGCGACGACGCAGAGCAGGCTGAGCAGCGTGACGGCGGTGAGGTACAGGGAGATCGGTGCCGACGAACCCCAACTCGCGTACAGCGCGGCGGCCACCGTGGGGGCGAGACCACCGCCGAGAACCGAACCGATCTGATAGCCGAGCGACGCACCGCTGTACCGGACCTCGGCGCTGAACAATTCGGTGAACAGTGCGGCGATCGGCCCGTAGACGATGCCCATGAACACGGCCGTGCCGAGAAGGGCGATCATCATCACCGCGGGGTTCCCGAGATCGATCAGCGGGAACAGTGCCGCCGCCCAGACCGTCAGCCCGACCGAGCCGGTGACGAGCAGTCGCCGCCTGCCGTACCGGTCCGACAGCATCGACGCGACGGGGATGACGATCAGCCACACGAACGAGGCGACCAGCGTGAAGACGAGTACGAGCGTCTTGCTCATGCCCAGGACCTTCGTCGAATAGGACAGCAGGTACGCCATGAAGATGTATCCGACGGTGTTGATGCCGATGAACGCGCCCGCGGACAGCATCACCTCGCGGAGGTTCTCCCGCAGGACGGTGACGATCGGCAGTCGCTGATCGCGGTGCGTGTCCTTGACCTTCTCGAAGTCGGGGCTCTCGGTGATGGTGAATCGGATGACGAGCCCCATCAGCACCATCACCGCGCTGGCCAGGAACGGAATCCGCCAGCCCCAGGCCAGGAACGCTTCCTCGGTGAGGCTCGTCGACACCCCGAGGAACACGAGATTCGCCAGGATCAGACCGCCGGGCACACCCATCTGCGGGAAGCTCCCGTAGAAGCCCTTCCGGTTGGCGGGTGCGTGCTCCACCGCCATCAGCACGGCGCCGCCCCACTCTCCGCCGACGCCGATTCCCTGAACGAAACGCAGGGTGACCAGCAGGATCGGCGCCCAGACGCCGATGGTGGCGTAGGTGGGCAGTAGTCCGATGCTGACGGTCGCGCCGCCCATCAGCATCAGCGACAGGACGAGCATGGACTTGCGTCCGATGCGGTCACCGAAGTGGCCCATCACGACGCCGCCGATCGGCCGCGCGACGAAGCCGACGGAGAACGTCGCGAACGCGGCCAGCGTGCCCGCGATCGAGGAGAAGGACGGGAAGAACAGCGGGCCGAACACGATCGCGGCGGCCATGCCGTAGATGAAGTAGTCGTACCACTCGATGGCGGTCCCGATGAGGCTGGCGCCGGCCACCTTCAGCGGCCGGACGGGCGCCTGCGGTGTCACGGAGATCTGCGTGGAGGTCATGTCGATGTCCTTCGAGGGTGCCGGGGCAGCGGAAGTGCCGCCCCGGCAGGGGATGAGGAATGCCTACCGAACTGCCGAACCCGCTAGTTCGACGTCACCTCGCCGGTCGTGTTCGCATCAACCGACTGTTCGGTCAGCGGGTCGGTCTTGCACTGAAAGTTCCGGTACATGTCCATCTGGTCGCTGTAATGCCGTGACCGCGTCCCGTCCGGTGCGATGAAACCGCTCTGGCCGGGCGGCCCGACGGTGCAGAGGTCGGCGATGCCGTCGCCGAGCACGATGCGGTCGTTCTGGGTTCCGCGGTTCATGTACGGCGACAGCGACAGCACCTCGTCGGCACCGGCCTGGGGAACGCCGAGGTAGTTCTTGTAGTCGAACCGGTTCGCGCCGACCGGCAACTTCCAGCCGGCGGGGTCGGGGCCCTGCTCGGCGCGCAGCCGGTCCATCGCCTGGCCGAACGTCGTACGCAGGACGGACATGCGGTCCGCTCCGTTGAAGAAGTCGGTGGTCTGCGGAACGCCGGCCTCGTCGCCGCGCAGGGCGTTGTAGACGAGTTTCGTCGCCTCGGCGGGACGTGCGGTGCCCGCGGCGGGGTACACCTTCGCCGCGTACGACGCGTACACGTCTTCCGGAAGATCGTCCCGGATCACCGCATCGAACAGGATCGGCAGCCACGTGCGCATGATCACCGGTTCCGGTCCGTCGTACACGCCGTCCGCGTTGTCGTCGGTGGCCTGCCCGTCCCAGTCGCGGAGCAGGTTCACGCCTGCGGCGAGAGGGTCGCTGCCCGGCAGTTGCCCGGTGGCCTGCTCCAGGTACGGCAGCAGATAGTCGACGTTGAGGTCCGCGAACGACGTCTGCCGGTTGATGTCCCAGATCTCTCCGGGCGTGAGCTTGTCCTTGGCCTCGAGGCGGGTGGTGATGGCCCGCACGCGGTCGACGGGGGACCAGTTGTAGCCGTCGGCGAGCGCACCTGCCGCGGACTGGTTGTTCCAATTGGCCAGGTAGCCCTGCTCGGGATTGTACGACTGCGGGTTGTCCTCGAACGGCCGGATGCCCTCCCACTCCATGCTGCCGTCACCGATCGCGGGAAGCCGAAGGTCCTGGCCGGCCGGGCGGACGGGCAGTCGGCCGGGGGAGACGTAGCCGATGTTTCCCTTGTTGTCGGCGTAGTACCAGTTGATGGTGATGGCGACCTTCTTCGCCTGCTCGAGAAACTCGTCCCAGGTCGTGGCCTTCATGATGTCGATCCAGGCGACCAGCGACTGGATCTCGTACCCCGCCCAGCTCTCCTTCAGCGAGTACGCGCTTGCATTCGGGGTGTCGAAGCTGGTGACCCGGCCGTGCACCGTCGAGTAGACCGGATACGCGACGTCTGCCCCGCCCCGGACCTTGATCGTCTCGTTCCGGACCTCCATCGGGCGGTACTCGCCGTCGAATCGGTAGGCGTGCTCGTTCGAGGGGTCGAGGACTTCCTGATAGACGTCGTTGACGTCGAGCGGACCGGCGGTCGCACCCCACGAGATCGTCTTGTTGGTGCCGAACAGAACGGTCGGGACGGCATAGGGTGTGTTGCCCGCGACGTCGAGACCGGCTCCGTGCAAACCCACGCCGTACACATAGGACGGGTTGAACCAGCCGAATTGCGGTCCGTTCATGAGGACGGATGTGCCGTCGGTGGTCTTGTCGGCGCCGACCATCCACAGGTTGCTGGCCTCGGGTTTCATGTGCGGCCATTCGCCCCCGCCCGCGTTTTTCATGCGGGTCAGATTCGCGTCGGGGAGCGCCTGCGTCACATCGGAGAGCCCGGCTTCCTGGGACATCGCGTGCGGTTCGTCGTCGGGTGAAGTCGACTGGTCGCGGGGGACGGTGGTCGGGGCGGCGGGGTCTTCCTCGGCCCAGATCAGCTGGTCGAAGAGTTGCCGGCCCCTCTCGTCGCCGTTCTTCGCCTGCAGGCTCTTCAGGACCTGGAGATTCGCGAGTTCACTGCTCGACTGGGAGAACCTGTTGGCCATCGTCTGCACCCAGACCATCGCCACGTCGTACCCGGTCCAGTGCTCCGGCCGGAAATCGCCGTCCAGGAACTGCTTCGGCATCAGGTGTTCCGGGTCTGCGCCGACCTCGTCGATCCGCTTGTTGAACCCCTCGGCGTAGCCGTCGAAGATGTCGCGTTCGTCCTGCGGCAGTCGGGCGAGTTGATCCTTGATCGACTGTGGATCGATGCTGTTGCGTGCCGTCTTGTCGATCTCGACGTAGTCGGGTCCGAGCACCTCGGCGGCCGTGCCGATCGACGACCGCTTGGCCATCTCCATCTGGAACAGGCGATCCTCGGCGACGGAGTAGCCGTAGCCGGAGTACAGCGCGCGCGTGGTGTCGGCGTACACGTGTGGGATTCCGTAGCCGTCCCGTTTGACGGTGATTCCGGCTGCGGTGGAGTCCTGCGTTCCGGCGGCGGTGCAGGCCGTCAGCAGCACGGTGAGTCCCACTCCGAGGGCGAGTGCCGCCCTCGTGGTCTTCATCGACAACTCCGGGCCCGGTCTGCCGACCTGTGACGATCGCATCGATACATTTCGCTCCTATAACCGTACGTTCGGTTGGTATCCCGGCGTATTGTGTCGTGGAACACGGTCGCCCGTCAAGAGTGGCGTCGGTCTCCCGCTGCTGCCGGTCCCGCCTCCCCGCAGCAGCGGGAACTGGGGAAGAGGGATGGCACTCCGGTACACGCAGTCGCGCCTTCGGATTGGTGAAACCGACCGAAGCTGCTAGTTTCGTGACATGTCCTCAGGCCAGTCGACCGCTCCGCGGGTCACCTACGTGACCTCCGCGCTGGGTTCGCGGCTGCCCTTGGCGCGGGAACTGTGTTGTCGCTGTCTCAGCATCTGCAGCTAATTCGCGTAAATCGCGCAATCTTCTCCTGATCGATCGTCCTCGGTCGCCCCCCATCTACACCCGGGGCCGATGCAGCGTTCGGACGAAGGTGCGCACCGCCTCCGCATGCAAGGACTGCCACGTGTCTACCCCCACCCTTTCCAGCCCCACCCGGACCGGATCCGCGCCTCGCTTCCAGCGGCCCGTGTCCCGACCCCGTCTCCACATCGTTCCCCCCGAACTGCGGATCAGCGACGGTCCCGCCGCCGGTGTTCTGCGGGTGGCCCGGTCGCGCGGGCCGCTGTCCCGGGACGTCGCCGCGAAGGCGACCGGACTGAGCATCGCCACCGTCAACCGTCAGGTGTCGGCGCTCCTCGACCTCGGGTTGCTGCGTGAGCGCGGCGATCTCACGCCGTCCGGCGCGATCGGCCGCCCGCGGGTTCCGTTCGAGGTCAACCACGAGCCGTACCTGACCGTGGGCATCCACATCGGCGCGGTCGTGACCAGCATCATCGCGAGCGACCTCCGCGGGAAGGTCCTCGGCGCGGTCGAGGTGCCCACCCCGCAGGGGGCATCCGCCGACGCGCTGACCGGCATCGCCCGCAGCGCAAGGGCTTTCGCGTCCCGCTGGCACCGGCGCCGCCCGCTGTGGGCGGGTGTCGCGCTCGGCGGGCGCGTCGATGCGCAGACCGGTGTCGTCGACCACCCCCGCCTGGGGTGGAAGTCCGCTCAGGTCGGCGCCATCATCGCGACCGGGCTCGGGTTGCCCGTCTCCGTCGCGGCGCACGTCGAGGCGATGGCCGCGTCCGAGCTGCTGCTGAGCCCGGACAGCGAAGACGGTGTCGCGCAAGGCGAAACGGGCCTGTACTTCTACGCCCGGGAGACGGCCGGAATCGCGATCACCATCGACGGCCGCGTCCACACTCCCTCGAGCGGTCCCGGTTCCATTGCGCACCTGCCCACCGGTTCGTCGGCGCAGTGCTCGTGCGGTTCACGCGGATGCCTCGAGGCGACGATCAGCGATCGCGCGGTCATCTCCGCCGCGCTCGACGCCGGCATCCTCCCCGAGTCGAACCAGCGTCCGACGATGAGCGCGCTCTACAAGGCGGCGTCCTCGGGTTCCGCTCCCGCGCACGAGATTCTGGTGGAACGCGCCCAGGTACTCGGGAAGACGGTCGCCATGCTGCGGGACCTGTTCAACCCGGACCGCGTGATCCTCGGCGGTCAGGCGTTCACGGAGTACCCGGCCGGTATCCCGCACGTCGCGGAGGCATTCGCGCAGGCATCGTCGCTGGAGCGCAGGGACATTCGCATCTCCGGATTCGGCAACCGGGTGCAGGAGTACGCGTCGACGGTGGTGTCGCTGAGCACCATCTACTCCGACCCGGTCGGAGCGATGCGCCGCACTTCGCCGTAGGTTCACAGCAATTCGTCAGCCGCACAGGCAATTGCCTGTGCGGCCGACGAATTCGTGTGCATCTGTCGCGGCGGCCGGGTCTTTCAGAGTTTGCGCAGCCCGTCGAGGACGCGTTCCATCAGCTTCCGATCCGGGCCGGTGGATCCGGCCGTCTCGTTCACGGTGACCGCCCCGGCCGCCGCGAGGTCGCCGACGAGCACCCGCGCGACCCCGAGCGGGATCGACGCGAGCGACGCGATCTCGGCTACCGACCGCGGTTCGGAGCACAGCGCGAACACGCGGCGCGGTTCGTCAGGCGCCGGCATCGCGTCCACGACGGCGTCCCCGTCGGCGCGGGCGACGATGACCGCCTCCAACGGCAGATCGACCCCGGATTCGGTACGGCCGCCCGTGAGAATGAACGGCCGGACGATGGAGACCGTCTCCTCGGATTCCGCCCACTCGGAAGACTCTGCAATCTCGGGCGCTCGACCGGCGGGTTCGGACACGGCCTCTACCTGCTCGGGAACGGCCTCGGCGCGCCCGGGCTCCACCCACTCGACCGACTGCGACGGGCTCGGCTCGGCCGTCGGCGACTCGTCTTTCCTGCCGCTCCGGCGCCGGCCGGCCGATCCGAAGCGCGCCCCTGTCGCGCCGATCATCGGCCAGTTCTCATCGCTCACAGTCATCGGTCGGGACCCTTCTCGAACTACCCCACCCGTTCCATGGTCCCAAACCCGCGTGTCATGCCCGTGGTCCGGTCCCTGTGATTCCCGCTACAGGGTCCGCGTGAGCGTTAGATTTGCTGAGTGACGCACTGGCGGCAGAACTCGGATCCGTTCCTCGCTCCCGATCTCGGCCGGTCCGCGCTGCTCGTCGTCGACATGCAGGTGGACTTCGTGGACGGCGGGACGGCCCCGATCCCGGGCACGTCGGCGGTGCTGCCCGCGATCGCGCGTCTCGTGGACGCCTACCGGGAGTCCTCGGCCCCGATCGTGCACGTCGTCCGGTTGTACGAGGGCGACGACGTGGACCTGTGCCGGCGCCGCGTGATCGCCGCCGGGCTCGACCTGGCCAGGCCGGGGACCGCCGGATCGCAGGTGGCGCCCGAGTTGGGTGTGCCGGCCCTCGACCCCGGATCGCTCCTCGCCGGTGACCTCCAGGCCGTCTCGCCCACCGAGCACGTCCTGTTCAAGCCGCGGTGGAGTGCGTTCTACCGCACCGGGCTCGACGAGCACCTGCGTCGGTGGCGGGTCGATACCGTGGTGATCGCGGGCTGCAACTACCCCAACTGTCCGCGCGCCACGATCGTCGACGCCGGCGAACGGGACTACAAGGTACTCGTCGCCGCCGATGCGATCTCCGGCGTCGACGCGCGTCACCTGGAGGAGGCCGGACGGATCGGGGTTCTGCACGCGGAGACCGACGAGATCGTCGAGGCGTTGCAGCCACCCGAACTCGAGGTGATCAGCTGAGGGGCGGCGCCGACGTCGCGTCCGGCGGCGCACCCCGTCTGCGCAGTTCCGCGCGCGCCCGCTCGATCCCGCCGTGCTCCAACGCGGCGAGCGGTGATTCGTCCGCCCAGACGAGTTCACCGCGGCGGCGGACCGTGACACTCATCGAACCGGCGAGGTGCTCGAGGGCGCCGGGAATGTTGCGACGCTCGGCGGGGAGCGGAACCGGCAGTACGTGGGCCGAGCCCAGCGGGGAGCCGCCCTCGATCTCGACGCTCCACGTGCGGCCGCGGCCGTGCAGCGACCACCGCTCGTCCGTCACGTGCGCCCGGACGGGGGAGGTGACCGGGTTGCCGAGGCGGAACACCGTGCCGTCGGGCAGCGCGACGACGACGGCCGTGACCTCGGTGCGCAGCCCGCCCGCGGTGACCTCGCCGCCCGCGAACGCGACGCACGCCTGCCGGTCGGCGAACCCCTGGGCCTGGCCCCACCACCAGGAGTCGGGGAATCCGCCCTTGCCCCAGTTCTTCTCGGCGTAGACCTGGGCGCCGTCGAGGTCGATCTCGGTGTCGCCGAGCACCGCGGTTCCCTCGGCCTGTCCGCCGAGCAACCACGGATGCCAGTACTGGTTCAGCGCGGGCACGGTCTGGAACACGCTCGACCCGCCGAGCCTGCGCCGCGGCCACGGGACCTGGCCGGCGATCCGGACGTCGAGCCGGGCGTCCGGTCCGAGATCCACCCGGACGCGGTCGACGGACCCGCGGAACGCGTCGCCGGCGAACGCGCCGAGTCCGGCCGGGTTGGCGTAACCCTCCGGATGCGCGGTGGTCCGCAGGAACCGGGTGGGGTGACCGGCCAGACCGAGCGTCGCCCAGTGGCCGTCCGCGGCCCGGTTGATTCCGGCGAGCGCGATGACGACGTGTCCCGTCGCAGGCTGGGTGAACCGCCAGAAATAGCCTTCCATCGCGACGTCGTGCGCGGCGAGGACGTTGCCGAACGGCAGATCCGCGCCCGTGGAGCGGTACGCGCGCAGCAGTCTCGACACGGGGTCAGCTCCCCGGCTGGGGGTGCAGACGTGCCGTCGCGGTAGGGGCGAACGGCATGGTCGCAGCGAGATCAGCGGGATCCATACCCGTGGATGCTAGGCGCGGACCCGAGCCCACGGAGGCAGTTCCGGTCAGAGCGGTAGCGACGACTCCGCGAGCCCCGCAGGCGCCCCGCGACGGCGGAACCATTCCTGACCGAACGCCGCCTGCAACTGCTCCTCGGGCATCTGCAGGAACGGGCCGAAGTCCCCGATCTGGGTGGCGTGCGCGTGCATCGCGGCGCGTTTGGCGCCCATCGCCGAGGTGACGTCCACGACCGTGGTGATCTCGGAGTCCGGCAGCCCGAACGTGTCGAGGTCCGGTGGCTGGGCGTTCTCGGACCACTCCGGATTCGCGGCCATCAGTCGCCGGATGTGGTCGCGGCTGACGGCGGCCTCGTAGACGTGCGGCACCCCGGCCAGTTCGGCGGCCCGGAGGCCCACGTGATGCACCTGGACGTGATCGGGGTGCCCGTAGCCCCCGTTGGGGTCGTAGATGGTGACCACGTCGGCGGATTCCTCGACGAGGATCGCGGCCAGCCGGGCGGCGGCCTCCTCGACGTCGACGTTGCAGAACGCCGCCGGGTTCTCGTTCTCCGGCGTACCCGCCATCCCGGAATCCGCGTAGTGCAGCAACACCACACGCTGGGCGCCGAGCAGCGACGTCGACTCCTCGAGTTCGCGGCGACGATGCTCGGCGAGCGACTCGCCGTCGATCAGGAGCCCCTCGGGCGCCTCGCCGAGCGCCCCGTCCGTCGCGGTGACCACGACGACGCGGTGACCGGCGTCGGCGGCCTGACGCATCACGCCGCCGGTGGTGAACACTTCGTCGTCGGGATGGGCGTGGAAACACACCAGGACACTCATGAGCGCAATACTTGCACGTGCTGGAAGTCGCGGCCACGATCTGTGAGGCTCGACGCGTGCTCGGTACCTATCGTCAGATCTTCGCCGCCCCCGGCTCCGCAGCGTTCTCGGCAGCAGGATTCGTCGCGCGCGTACCGATCGCCATGGTCGGCATCGGCATCGTCACCATGCTGTCCGAACTGCGCGGCGACTACGCGCTCGCCGGCGCCCTGGCCGCGGTGTTCGCGTTGACCTACGCATTCATCACGCCGGTCGTGTCCCGGGCGGTCGACCGCTACGGGCAGTCCCGCGTCCTGCCCGTCGCGTCGGGGATCAGCGCGACGTCCCTCGCCGCGATGCTGCTGTGCGTCCGGTTCGGGACCCCCGACTGGGTGCTGTTCGTGTGGGCGGTCCCGGCCGGCTGCATGCCCACGATCGGCGCGATGGTGCGCGCCCGCTGGACCGAGTTGTACCGCGGGACGCCGCTGCTGCGGACGGCGTTCGCGTTCGAGGCGGTGGTGGACGAACTGTGCTTCATCGCGGGACCGGTGGTCTCCGTCGGGCTCTCCGTCGCGGTGTTCCCCGAGGCGGGGCCGCTCGCGGGACTCGTGCTGCTGGTGGTCGGCACCCTCGCGCTCGTCGCGCAGCGTGGCACCGAGCCGCCCGTGTACTCGTCGTCGGACGACGGCCGCCCGTCTGTCGTCCGGACGCCCGCGCTGTGGATCCTGGTGGCGGTGATGGTGTCGATGGGCACGATCTTCGGCGTCATCGACGTCGGTGCCATCGCCTTCACCCGGAGCCACGATGCACCCGCCTCCGCCACCGTGGTGCTGGCCCTGTTCGCGGCCGGGTCTGCTGCGGCGGGCCTCGTGTTCGGCGCGGTCCGGGTGTCGGCGTCGCTTCGGAAACAACTGATGGTCGCGGTCCTCGCGGTGGTGGTGCTGATGGTGCCGCTGCTGCTGGCAGGCAGTATCCCCGCGCTCGCCGTCGCCTACACGGTGGCGGGGATGACGGTGGCGCCGATCATGATCGTCACCACCGGTCTGGTCGAGCAGATCGTGCCCGCGGCCGCGCTCACCGAGGGCATCACCTGGATCGTCACCGGACTCGGCGTCGGCGTCGCCGTGGGATCGGCACTCGCGGGCCGGATGATCGACGAATTCGGCACCACCGCCGGGTACGCGGTGGCGGCGGTCGCCGCGCTGCTGGCCTCTATGGTGACCCCATGGCTATTCGTGAAGCAGTCGGCGTCGACGGAACGCCCCTCGTCTACTCGGTGACCGGTGATCCCGACGCGCGGGCCCTGGTTCTCCTGCACGGTTGGGCGCAGTCGTCGAAGTGCTGGGGCCCTGCCGTGCTCGACGAACTCGCCGCCCGCTGCCGCGTCATCGCCGTCGACCTGCGCGGACACGGCTACTCGGGAGCCCCCGCCGCCGGCTACGACGACTCCGCGATCTGGGCCGGCGACGTCGACGCGGTGCTCACGGCCGAAGGCGTCACCTCCGGTGCGGTGCTCCTCGGCTGGTCCTACGGCGGCCTCGTGATCTGCGACTACCTGGCGTCCCACGGTACGTCCGCCGTCGACGGCGTGGTCCTCGTCGGAGCCATCACCAGCATCGGTCGTGGGGAGGCCGGCGGCAAGGTCGGTGCGGCGATGCGCGCCGCGATCCCCGGCGCGATGTCCGAGGAGCCGCGCGAGGCGATCGGCGCGCTGGGCGCGTTCGGCAACGCGCTCACCGGACCGCCGGAAGGCAAGGGCGCGCAGTCGCAGGCGCTGTTCGGCGCCAGCCTCGCGACCCCGCCGCACGTGCGGGCCGCCCTGTTCAACCGCTCCGCGAGCCACGACGACCTGCTCCGGTCGCTCGACGTCCCGGCGCTCGTCCTGCACGGCACCGAGGACTCCGTTGTCGACGTCTCGGCTGGTAGGCACGCCGCAGACCTGATCCCGCAGGCGCGAGCATCGTTCTGGGAAGGCTGCGACCACGGACCGTTCGTCGAGGATCCCGACCGGTTCGTGAAAGAGGTCGGCGCGTTCGTCGACAACCTCGGTTAAAGGAGCCGATCGGTGGGGGAGCACTATGGAGTGGTGACGCCCTTGCACAACTCGCGCCCCCGCAGGGTGGCCGTCCTCTCGGTCCACACCTCACCCCTGGCGCAGCCCGGTACCGGAGACGCGGGCGGCATGAACGTCTACGTGCTGCAGTCCGCCATCCAGATGGCCCGTCGTGGCGTGGAGGTGGAGATCTTCACTCGGGCCACGTCGTCCGCCGACGCCCCGGTCCAGGAAGCGGCGCCGGGCGTCCTCGTCCGCAACGTCGTGGCCGGCCCGTTCGAGGGGCTCGACAAGCAGGATCTGCCCACGCAGCTCTGCGCGTTCGTGGCCGGGGTGCTCCGCGAGGAGGCCCGGCACGAACCGGGCTACTACAACCTGGTGCACTCGCACTACTGGCTGTCGGGGCAGGTCGGCTGGCTCGCCCGCGACCGGTGGGGTGTGCCGCTCGTGCACACCGCGCACACGCTCGCCGCGGTCAAGAATCTGTCGCTGGCCGAGGGAGACACCCCCGAACCGGCCGCCCGTCAGATCGGCGAACAGCAGGTGGTGGCCGAATCCGACCGGCTCGTGGCCAACACCACCGACGAATCCGATCAGCTGGTCCGCCACTACGGCGCCGACCCGAACCGGATCGACGTGGTGGCGCCGGGCGCCGACCTGACGCGGTACCGCCCGGGCGACCGGGACGCCGCCCGGGCGAAGCTGGGGCTCGACCCCCGCGAGACCGTCGTGACGTTCGTCGGGCGCATCCAGCCGCTCAAGGCTCCCGACGTCCTGCTCCGGGCCGCCGCCGAACTGATCGCCCGGGATCCCGAGTCGACGCTGCGGGTGCTCGTGGTCGGGGGTCCGTCCGGATCCGGACTGGCCCGGCCGGACGCGTTGATCGAACTCGCGTCCTCGCTCGGCATCGCCGCGCGGGTCACGTTCCTCCCGCCGCAGGCGCCCGATCGGCTCGCCGACGTGTATCGGGCCTCGGATCTCGTTGCGGTGCCGAGCTATTCGGAATCGTTCGGTCTGGTCGCCATCGAGGCGCAGGCCTGCGGAACACCGGTGATCGCCGCGAACGTGGGCGGACTCGGCGTCGCGGTCCGCAACGGCGAGACCGGACTCCTCGTGGACGGGCACTGCACCGAGGACTGGGCGACGGCGTTGCAGTCGCTGGTCTCCGAGCCTGCCCGCCTCGCCGCGCTGGCCGCCGAGGCTCCGCGGCACGCCGAGAATTTCTCCTGGGAACACACCGCCGACGGACTCCTCGAGAGTTATCGGATGGCGACCGTCAACTACAACTACGGACACGGTCCGAGCGAGTTCTCCCCGCGTCGCGGACGCGGACTGTGGAAGTTGCGCCGGGCCGGGGGAGTGCGCGCATGAGCGATCTGACCGACGTGATCGAGTCCGCCCTGACCGAACGGGAATTGGACTTCACGAAGAAGGACTCGACGCACTTCGTCGTCGAGTTGCCCGGCGAACGCAAGCTCAAGACCACCACACTCCTGACCGTCGGCAAGCACGGCCTGCGCGTCGAGGCATTCGTCTGCCGCAAGCCCGACGAGGACTTCGAAGGTGTCTACAAGTACCTGCTGCGGCGCAACCGCCGGCTGTATTCGGTGGCGTACACCATCGACAAGATCGGCGACATCTACCTGGTCGGTCAGATCGCCGAGCACGCGGTGACCGCGGACGAACTGGACCGCATTCTCGGGCAGGTGCTCGAGGCGGCCGACGGCGACTTCAACACCCTTCTCGAACTCGGATTCGCCGGTTCCATCAAGCGGGAGTGGGAATGGCGCGTCTCGCGCGGCGAGTCGCTGGCGAACCTGAAACCGTTCGAACATCTCATCGAGGACTCGCAGCCCTGAGTGTGGGTTGACCTCCCGCGGACGGGAATTGCGCGCGGGTAGAGTTGCGGCGAACCTGTGACTGGTGTCACAACTGCTGCTGCAACACTTCGAGGGAGTGACCCACGTGAGCTTCAAGAGCCCGTTTCCGGACGTCGAGATCCCGAACCTCAGTGTCTACGAGTTCCTGTTCGGTCAGCTCGACCCGGCGGATGCGGAGCGGCCCGCA
This sequence comes from Rhodococcus sp. NCIMB 12038, assembly GCF_002165735.1. NCBI lineage: Bacteria > Bacillati > Actinomycetota > Actinomycetes > Mycobacteriales > Nocardiaceae > Rhodococcus > Rhodococcus sp. NCIMB 12038. Next base: position 583 of record NZ_NHML01000016.1, on the reverse strand, counting down.
CTGGTCGACGGCGCCTCGGGTGCGGTCACCACCTACCAGGCCCTGGTGACGCAGATCGACGGGGTCGCCGGGGCCCTGGCGGCCCGCGGCCTCGCGGTCGGTGAGGTGGTGGCCCTGCACTCACCGAACGTGCCCGCGTTCGCCGCGGTGTTCCACGGCATCCTGCGCGCCGGCGGCGTCGCCACCACCATCAACGCCCTCTACACCGCCGAGGACATCGCCAAACAGCTCACCGACTCGCACGCGAAGTTCCTGTTCACCGTCTCCCCACTGCTGCCGCAGGCCCGGGCCGCCGCCGCCACGGTCGGAATCCCTACCGAGCATGTGATCGTCCTCGACGGCGCCGACGGCCACCCCTCGCTGCGGGATCTGCTCACCGAGGCCCACCCCGCCCCGGAGGTGTCGTTCGACCCGGCCACCCACCTCGCCGTGCTGCCGTACTCCTCGGGGACCACCGGCCGCCCCAAGGGGGTGATGCTCACCCACCGCAACCTGGTCGCCAACGTCTGTCAGATCAACCCGCGGATGGGCATCGGCGCCGACGACAAACTCCTCGCCGTGTTGCCGTTCTTCCACATCTACG
>NZ_NHML01000086.1:0-3378 GCF_002165735.1 Rhodococcus sp. NCIMB 12038 | reverse complement strand
GAGTTGGGGGAGGTGGAGTCGGTGTTGGTGTCGTGTCCGGGGGTGGGTGCGGCTGTGGTGGTGGTGGGTTCGGGTGGNGGGTTGGTGGGGTATGTGGTGCCGGAGGTGGGGGCTCGGGTGGATTCGGCTGGGGTGGTGGAGTTTGCGGGGTCGGTGTTGCCGGGGTTCATGGTGCCGTCGGTGGTGGTGGTGTTGGGGGAGTTGCCGGTGACGGCGGCGGGGAAGGTGGATCGTGCCGCACTACCCGCACCGGACATGGCCTCGCGCGGGCCGGACCGCGCGCCACGGACCGCGGCGGAGGCAACACTGGCCTCCGTGTTCGCCGAAGTACTCGGCGTCGACAAGGTCGGATTCGACGAATCGTTCTTCGCGCTGGGCGGCGACAGCATCCTGTCCATTCGCCTCGTGTCACGCGCGAAGGCAAAGGGATTGGTGTTCACTCCGCAGCAGGTGTTCGAGCACCGGACGGTGGCCGCTCTCGCAGCGGCATCGGAGATCGCGGACAGTGAAACCGCGGTCGCCCTCGCCGAACTCGCGGGCGGCGGAATCGGCACATTCCCGCCCACCCCGGTGGTCCGGTACCTGATCGAGCGCGGCGGACACTACGAGAGGTTCAGCCAGAGCGTGCTGCTCGACCTCCCGCACACCGTCGACGCCGACAGCCTCCTCGCGACCGTCACCGCGGTAATGGCCCGTCACGACATGCTGCGGTCGCGGCTGTACCGGGACGGGAACGGGCAGTGGCAGATGGAGACTCGCGCCGCGACCGACCTCGACGCCGCGTCGCTGCTCCGGCGGGTCGCCTTCGACCCGGCCACCGATCCCGGCGTACTCGCAGACCTGATCGCGACCGAGCACCAGGCCGCCGTGGAGAGGCTCCGCCCGTCCGACGGGGTCGTCGTCCAGTTCGTGTGGCTCGACCCTGACCCGGTTACCGTACCCGGTCGGCCGGGAAGCTTGCTCGTGGTGGCACACCACCTCGCGGTCGACGGGGTGTCGTGGCGGATTCTGCTGCCCGACTTCGTGGCCGCCTGGCAACAGGTGAGTGCCGGGAACGTACCGGCACTCCCGGAACCGGCGACGTCGATGCGCCGGTGGGCGCACGCGTTGGCGGAGGAAGCCGTCCGGAGTGAGCGGACCGCCGAACTGGGGTGGTGGCAGACCGTCGTCGAGGGACCCGACCCACTGATCGCCGACCGTCCGCTCGACCCGGGCCTGGACGTCGCGACCGCCCTGCAGGACGTGAGTGTCGAGACCTCACTCGACGACACGTCCGTGCTGCTCACTCGCCTACCGGACCTGTATCACGGGGGCGCTCTCGACGTTTTGCTGACGGCGCTGGTGGTGGCGTCGTCGAGGTGGCGAGCGGAGCGGGGGATCCCGGGAACGTCGATGCTGATCCGATTGGAAGGGCACGGCCGGGAGCAGCAGGTGGTGCCGGGCGCCGACCTCTCCCGCACCGTCGGCTGGTTCACGACGGTCTTCCCGGTCCGCGTCGAACTCCGCGGCATCGACCTCGACGACGCGTTCGCCGGCGGCCCCGACCTGGGCAGCGCTCTGAAGCGGGTGAAGGAACACCTGCGGGCGGTGCCGGACATGGGCATCGGCTACGGACTGCTCCGCTACCTGAACCCGGACACCGCGGGCAGCCTGCCGGTCACCGAACCCGGGCAGATCAGTTTCAACTACCTCGGCCAGGTCCCGGATCCGGCGGTCGGCGACACTGCGGCCGGCTGGACCCCCGCCGACGGGTTCGGCGACCTCCGCTACGTCCCGGACCCGGACATGCCGACGTCGGCGGCCGTCGAGATCAACGCGATCGTGATCGGCGGACGGCTCCGGGTCGGTTTCGGTTTCCCGGACACCCTGCTCGCCCGTGCCGAGGTGGAGCGGCTGGCGGCACGGTGGCGGGAGTCACTGTCCGCCTTGGTGTCCCACGCGAGCAGCGGGGTCGCCGGCGGACGCACACCGTCGGACGTTCCCCTGGTCGACGTCACCCAGGACGACCTCGACACATGGGAGGAACGCTTCGGCGCGCTGACCGACGTGTGGCCGCCCACTCCGCTGCAGGCCGGGTTGCTGTTCCACGCCCTGCTCGCGAAACCGTCGATCGACGCCTACACGGTGCAGGTGGAACTGCACCTGAAGGGCGCCGTCGACCCGGACCGGATGCGCCGGGCCGCGGCGGCACTCCTGGAGCGGCACCCGAATCTGCGGGTGGCATTCGTGCCCGCGCGGGACGGCACGTTCGTGCAGGTGGTGCCCGCGACCGTCGACGTGCCGTTCCGCGAACTCGACCTCACCGGCCTGCCGGAGGCCGCGCGGACCACCGAACTGGAGCGCGTCCTCGCCGCCGACCGAGCCGCGCCGTTCGACACGTCCCGGGCCCCCCTGGTGCGGTTTCTGCTCGTGTCGACCGGCGGCCGGGAATCGCGGCTCGTGTGGACCAACCACCACACGCTCCTCGACGGATGGTCGATGCCACTCGCGATCCGCGAACTGCTCGCGCTCTACGTGGCCGGGGACGCCGACGTGTCGGCGCTGCCGCGGCCCCGGCCCTATCGGGACTTCCTGTCGTGGCTGCACCGCCGGGACCCGGCCGAATCGCGGGAGGCCTGGGCGACCGCACTCGCCGGCATCGACGGTCCGACACTGCTCCTGCCCGACGCACGGGGGCGGCAACTGTCGGCTCCACCCGAGAGTGCCCAATTCGCCGTCTCCGAGGAACTGACCGCCGAACTCACGACCCTTGCGCGGACCCGCAACACGACCCTGAACACGATCACGCAGGTGGCGTGGGCCATCGTGCTGGGCGCCGCGACGTCCCGCGACGACGTGACGTTCGGGAGCACCGTGTCCGGGCGGTCACCGCACCTGCCCGGTGTGGAGTCGATGATCGGGCTGTTCGTCAACACGGTGCCCACCCGCATCACCCTCGACCCCCGGGAAACGCTGGCCGGCCTGCTCGACCGGACGCAAGCGGGACAGGCAGCCCTCCTCGGCCACCATGACCTCGGCCTCGCCGACATCCAGCGCGCGGTCGGCACCGACATCGGGTTCGACACCGCGACCGTCTTCGAGTCGTACCCGATCGACCGGGGAGGATTGACCGAGGACACCGACCTCGCCGGAATCCGAGTGGTCGACGTGCGCGGCGTCGACGCGACGCACTACCCGCTGAGCGTCGCGTTCTCGGCGGACACACAGTTGCGCATGACATTTCACTACCGACCCGACCTGATCGACCGGGCCACCGTCGACTCGACCGCGGGACAGGTCACCCGGGTGCTCGAGGCGATGGCCGCGGATTCGGGTGTTCGGTTGGGTGGGGTGGGTGTGTGGGGGTCGGGTGTGGGGTTGGTGCGGGGTGGGTCGGGT
>NZ_NHML01000052.1:0-38812 GCF_002165735.1 Rhodococcus sp. NCIMB 12038 | reverse complement strand
AAGCCCGAAGAGTTCGTCGAACACTCCCAGGCCGCCGAAGAGATGGGATTCGCCGGCGTCATGGCCGGACCGCTCGTGCGCTCGTCGTACCGCGCCGGCCGCCTCTACGCACAGGCGATGGCCCACCACGGGCGCGAATTGCCTGCTGGACAGGCACATCTCACCGAAGGCGGTGACGCCTCGCAGGAGGCGAGTTCCCTCATGGCGCGCCTCGCCCGCTGACCGCGGCGCGTGCGCGGTGATCGACACCGGACGGGTCATCACCGCGCACGGCCAGGGACGTATCCTGAGAAGCATGGCGAACGGCAGTAAATCCGGTAAAGCGGGCAAACCCAGTAAAGAAGCAAAGGCGGCCGCCAAGGCAGCCCGCAGGCAGGCGTCGAAGGAACGCAGAACCCAGCTCTGGCAGGCGTTCCAGATGCAGCGCAAGGAAGACAAGCTGCTGTTGCCGCTCATGCTCGGCACACTCGTCGGACTCGCGGTGGTGTTCTTTCTCGTCGGTCTTATCTGGGGCCTGCAGTGGTTCCTCCTCCCGATCGGCCTCCTCCTCGGCGTTCTCGGTGCATTCATCATCTTCGGTCGGCGCGTGCAGAAGACGGTGTACGGCAAGGCCGAGGGCCAGGCCGGTGCGGCCGCGTGGGCGCTCGACAACATGCAGGGCTCCTGGCGCGTGACCAGCGCGGTCGCAGGCACCACGCAGCTCGACGCCGTTCACCGCGTGATCGGACGCCCCGGCGTCATCCTGGTCGCCGAGGGATCACCGCAGCGCGTGAAGTCGCTGCTGGCCCAGGAGAAGAAGAAGACGGCCCGCCTCGTCGGCGACACCCCGATCTACGACATCGTCATCGGCAACGACGAGGGCCAGGTCCCGCTGTCGCAGCTGCAGAAGCACCTGAACAAGCTCCCCAAGAACATCGACACCAAGCGGATGGACGCCATCGAGTCGCGACTCGCCGCGCTGAGCAGCCGCGGTGGCGGCGCCGCACTGCCCAAGGGGCCGATGCCCGGCGGCGCGAAGATGCGCGGCGTGCAGCGCACCATCCGTCGCCGCTAGAAGCCGGTCGCCTTTTCACCTGGTCCGCGTCACACCTACTCCGCCCGATGTCGAAGCCGACATCGGGCGTAAGACGTTCTGGGGTCAGCGCGTGCGAATCAGTGCGGTGCCGGTGGCGCGGTCCTGCATGCCGCGACCGTCGATGTCCGTGATGGTGCCGGGCACGACGAACACGAGCAGCGCCTGACGCACCAGGGCCCGCACGAAGCCGACGCGGGCAGGTCCGTCCACCCGGGCCACCTGCATGCCGAGGAACAGTTGCCCCGGCGTGAAGGAGAACAGACTCACCGTGACGACACCGACGACGAACCAGACCAGCAGTGTGATCGTGGAGAACGGGCCGTCGAAGAAGTTGTCGCCGATGATCAGAGCGGCGACGCCCGCCGACGTCACCCAGTCGATCATCAGCGCGGCGAGACGGCGTCCCGTGCTCGCGAGTGAACCGGGTCCTTCCGCCTGCAACCCGAGGCGCTCGCCCCGAAAGGACTGCGTCGTCTCGTCGGCACCGTTCGGCAGTGCAGCCGAAGGTCCGGAGAGCCAAGAACCGGTGATACGTGCCATGCTGTCCAGGATAGGCGTCGTCTCTCCGCGGACCTCACACCGGAGCTTGGGGCTGTGTGCGCAGTCACAGCCGGTGCAAAAGCCCAGGACGATTCGACGTGTAACACGGGCGAAACAAAAGGTTGACCGGCGGGCAACACCAAGTCCATACCGTCGGCTCGACGAATTTCGCCAATATCCACTTGGCTGAAGCGACTTAAGGAGCACAAGCGTGGCGTTCACCACGGCCGAAGAGGTCATCAAGTTCATCAAGGACGAGAACGTCGAGTACGTCGACATCCGGTTCAGCGACCTGCCGGGCGTGCAGCAGCACTTCTCGATCCCCGCGTCCGCGTTCAACCAGGACGTGTTCGAGGACGGCCTCGCGTTCGACGGTTCGTCCGTCCGCGGCTTCCAGTCGATCCACGAGTCCGACATGATGCTCCTCCCCGACGTCGCCACCGCCCAGATCGACCCCTTCCGCGCCGCCAAGACGCTGAACATCAACTTCTTCGTGCACGACCCGTTCACGCGCGAGTCCTACAGCCGCGACCCGCGTAACGTCGCGCGCAAGGCCGAGGAATACCTGAAGTCGACCGGCATCGCCGACACCGCCTTCTTCGGCGCCGAGGCCGAGTTCTACATCTTCGACTCGGTCCGCTACGACTCCGGCATCAACGGCGCGTTCTACGAACTCGACTCCATCTCGGGTTCCTGGAACACCGGCAACGACGTGAACGCCGACGGCAGCCCCAACCTGGGCTACAAGGTCCGCCCCAAGGGTGGATACTTCCCCGTCGCTCCCTACGACCACTACGTCGACCTGCGCGACGAGATCTCCACCAACCTGCAGAACGCAGGCTTCGAGCTCGAGCGCGGCCACCACGAGGTGGGCACCGGCGGCCAGCAGGAGATCAACTACAAGTTCAACACGCTGCTCGCAGCGGCTGACGACCTGCAGCTGTTCAAGTACATCGTGAAGAACACCGCATGGCAGCACGGCAAGTCGGCCACCTTCATGCCGAAGCCGCTGTTCGGCGACAACGGTTCGGGCATGCACGTCCACCAGTCGCTGTGGAAGGACGGCAAGCCGCTGTTCCACGACGAGGCCGGCTACGCGGGCCTGTCCGACATGGCGCGTCACTACATCGGCGGCATCCTGCACCACGCCCCGTCGCTGCTGGCGTTCACCAACCCGACGATCAACTCGTACCACCGTCTGGTGCCGGGCTACGAAGCCCCCATCAACCTGGTGTACAGCCAGCGCAACCGCTCGGCGGCCGTGCGTATCCCGATCACCGGCAACAACCCGAAGGCCAAGCGCCTCGAATTCCGCGCCCCCGACTCCTCGGGTAACCCCTACCTGAACTTCGCGGCGCAGATGATGGCCGGTCTCGACGGCATCAAGAACAAGATCGAGCCGCAGGCTCCAGTTGACAAGGACCTCTACGAGCTCCCGCCGGAGGAGGCCCGCAACATCCCGCAGGCTCCCACCAGCCTGTCGGCCGTCATCGACCGCCTCGAGGCCGATCACGACTACCTCACCGAGGGTGGCGTGTTCACGTCCGACCTGATCGAGACGTGGATCTCGCTCAAGCGTGAACAGGAGATCGCTCCGGTCAACCTGCGTCCGCACCCGTACGAGTTCCAGCTGTACTACGACGTGTAAGTCGTGATGCCCGCCGAAATGCGGGACGGTACTTCCTGACGAGCCCATCCGTGGCGCCGGCTGTGTGCAGCCGGTGACATGGGTGGGCTCGTCGTACTTCCCAGGCCCCCCGCTGCGGGCGCACCCGGAACCCGCACGGCGTGGCAGTCCGCGGTCGTATGATCCAGGGAACCGACCGCACGGACCGTTGCGGAACGTTCACGTGAAGGCTTGCGGGAAACTTGCTCCGTTCTCCATCCCCATGGGTCGAGAAGCAGGTGGTGCGGGATGTCAGTGCCCACGACGCCGACCGGCGTCCCGGTGCCGCGCCGTGTCGTGGTCATCCTGCTCCTGGTGATTCCGCTCAGCCAGATCCCGCTCGACATCTACACCCCGGCGCTGCCGCAGATGGTGATCGATCTGGACGCCTCCGCGGCCGTCGTCCAGAACACGGTGACGGCGTACATGCTGGGCATGAGTCTGGCGTTCATCCCGGTCGGACTGATCGCGGATGCGGTGGGCCGCAAACGAACTCTGCTGACCTGCCTGGCGATCCTCGTCGTCACCAGTGTGGGATGCGCACTCGTGCAGAACATCACGGTCCTGCTCGGACTGAGATTCGTGCAGGGTGTCGGCGGGTGTGCGTGCCTCGTCCTCGCGTATGCGATCGCCGCCGACTGCTACCGCGGCGCCAAGCTCACGTCCGTGTCCGGTCTCCTCGGGGCCGCGTGGGGGCTGGCCCCGGTTCTCGCGCCCGCCGTGGGCGGTCTGCTCGTGCAGTTCATCTCGTGGCGCCTGGTGTTCGGGCTGATCGCGCTGCTGGCGGCGCTCGCCGTTCCCCTCGTGGTCGTGGGACTGCCGGAGACGCTTCCGAAGGAATCGCGGTCACCGGTCGACGCCACCGCCGCGGCGCGGGTGCTGCGGGCCGCGCTGCGCCACCGCATCTTTGTGGGCTTCGTCCTCGTGTTCGGGCTGATGGCGTCCGCCCAGATGGTGTTCGGCGTCGTCGCGCCCTTCCTGTACCAGGAGATCCTCGGCTTCTCCCCCGCCGCCTACGGCGCGGTCGCGCTCGTCGTGGGCGGCGCCAACCTTCTCGGCGAACTCGCCTGCAGCGCACTCGCCGTCCGGGTCGGCACCCGCCGCCTCGCCTTCGGCGCGTGGTGGGTGTTCGTACTCGGCGCGCTGGTACTAGCCGTCACGGCCGGGATGTCCGTCGTCACCGCGCCGGCCATCACGATCGGCGCCTGCCTCGCACTCGCCGGATGCGGGGTGCTCTGCCCGCAGATGTACGGGCTGGCGCTCGGGCTGTTCACCCGCAATCTCGGGCTGATCGGCGGCGTCGTCACCGCCGCCTGCTATCTCGTCGTCAGCGCGGCGATGGCAGTCGCGGGCGTCCTGCCGGAGAACAGCCAGGCACCGCTCGGCTGGCTCTACCTCGTTCTCGGCGCCGGCGCCGGAATTCTGCTCCTGCTCACCACATCCGCCCGGCGGTCCGACAGTTCCCCCGCCGAGGAGCCCGCACCACGAACCGACCGGAGGTGATCTCACGTGCCGCACCCGAGTCAGCACAGCCCCGCCGCATCCCCGGTGTCGGTGATCTTTCAACGCCGGATCGACGACGCCCGCTACGCCGAGTACTCGCAGTGGCAGAAACGCGCGGCGGACGCCCTCGCGACGGTTCCCGGTTTCATCGATCAGGACATCGTGCCGCCGTCGCCGCCCGTGCAGGACGACTGGGTGGACGTGCTGCGGTTCACCACTCTCGACGACGCCCGGGCGTGGCTCGACAGCGACCTGCGCACGGAACTGGTCGCGGAGATCAAGCACGCCTTCATCGGCAACGAGGACGTCCACTTGCTCACCGGTGAGCAGACCCGGGAGCAGTCGGCGACGTCGGTCGTCATCTCCTGCCACGTCGACCCCGCGGACGAGTCGGCGTTCATGGACTGGCAGCGGAAGATCTCCGCCACCGAGGCAGGGTTCCGGGGCTTTCGGGGACACAAGGTCGAGAGGCCGGTGCAGGGAATCACCGAGGACTGGACGATCGTGCTCAGCTTCGACACCGAGGACAACCTGGGGTCGTGGATGGATTCCCCGGAGCGGGCCGCCCTCCTCGAGGAGGGCGAGAAGTTCAACAAGAATCTCCGGATCCGCAAAGCGAGCTACGGTTTCGACTTCTGGTTCCGCGGCACGGGCGGCGACGAACCGCCTCCGGTACCCGTCGCCCGCAGCAACCTTCTGGCGCTGCTCGTGCTGTACCCGCTGGTCGTGATCTGGGGTCATTTCTTCAGTGCGCCGTTCATCGAGGCGCACGGCGTGCCGATCGCCGTCGCCCTGTTCATCGGGAACCTGGTCACCACCCAGATCCTCGGGTGGTGGGCGGTTCCAGCCGCGTTCAAGGCGTTCGGGTGGTGGATGGACCCGGCGATCCCGGCCCGGCGGCGGAATCTGGGCTACGCCGTCATGGTCGTGCTGTTCGCGATCTCGATCGGCGTGTGCACCCTGCTGTTCATGATCCCCACGACCTGAGTCGAGTTTCCCGATTCACCTGCGCGATGTCCGGGTACGTAGCACTGTGAAGGACCGAGGTCTGTTTTCACATCTGGAGAAAGGTGTGCGCGGTTGGACATGCAGCAACTGTGGGACTTCGTCTCCGCCAGGAAACAGCAACTTCTCACCGACTCGCTCCTGCACGTCAGTGCCGTCGTGCAGTCGGTGATCATCGCCACGATCGTCGCGGTGGCGATCGGGATCCTGGTGTACCGGAGCCCGGCCGGGTCCGCGATCGCGACCGCCCTTGCAGGCACGATCCTCACCATCCCGTCGTTCGCCCTGCTCGGTCTGCTCATCCCGATCCTGGGGCTCGGTGTGGCCCCCACCGTGACCGCCCTGGTGCTGTACGCGCTGCTGCCGATCATCCGGAACACCATCCTCGGACTCGCGTCCGTCGACCCTGCCGTCACCGACGCCGCCCGCGGTGTGGGGATGAGCCGCACGACGGTGCTCAGCAGAATCGAACTGCCCCTCGCGTGGCCGTCGATCCTGACGGGCATGCGGGTGAGCACGCAGATGCTGATGGGCATCCTCGCGATCGCCGCCTACGCCAAGGGCCCCGGGCTCGGCAACCTCATCTTCTCGGGACTGTCCCGCGTCGGCAGCCCGACAGCGATACCGCAGGCCCTCACGGGGACCGTGCTCATCGTGATCCTCGCCCTCCTACTCGACGGCGTCCTCGCCGTCGTCGGCCGACTCACCACCTCCAGGGGGATCCGTGACTGATCTCGATACACCTCACACCAACGGCAGCGCGGTCTCGGGCGTGGACATCGTCCTCGAAGACGTCGTGAAGAGCTATCCCGGGCAGGAAAAGGCGGCGGTCGACAACGTCTCGATGCGCATCCCCGCAGGGGAGATCGTGGTCCTCGTCGGCCCGTCCGGCTGCGGGAAGACCACCACGATGCGGATGATCAACCGGCTCATCGAACCGACGTCGGGAAAGATCACGATCGGCGGCAAGGACGCCCTGTCCATCGACCCCGACAAACTCCGGCGCGGCATCGGCTACTCGATTCAGCAGGCCGGGCTGTTCCCGCACCTGACCATCGCCAAGAACGTCGGCACCGTCCCCGGGCTGATCGGCTGGGACAAGAAGAAGATCGCCGACCGCACCGACGAGATGCTCGACCTCGTCGGACTCGAACCGGGCCTCTACCGCGAGCGCTACCCCCGCCAGTTGTCGGGCGGTCAGCAACAGCGCGTCGGGGTGGCGCGGGCACTGGCCGCCGATCCGCCGGTGCTGCTGATGGACGAGCCGTTCGGCGCGGTCGACCCGATCACGCGCGGGCTGCTGCAGGACGAGTTGATGCGGCTGCAGTCCGATCTCGGCAAGACGATCGTGTTCGTGACGCACGATTTCAACGAGGCCGTCAAGCTGGGTGATCGCATCGCGGTGCTGGGCAACCAGTCGCACATCATGCAGTACGACACTCCGGAGGCGATCCTCGCCCATCCCGCCAACGACATGGTTGCCGGGTTCATCGGCGCCGACGCATCGCTGAAGCAGTTGACGCTCACCCGGGTGGCGGAGGTCGACCTCCTCGATTGCCCGATCGCGTACGAGGACGGCTCGGTGGACGATCTGCGGGCGGCGATCGCCCCCCGCAAGATCAAGTGGGGCGTCCTGCTGGATGCGCGGGATCGCCCGGTCCGCTGGGTGTCGCTGCGGCATCTGGAGACCGCCACCTCCCTGCGCGACATCGGCGACCCGATCGAAGAGGTCGTGTCCACCCAGTCGACGCTGCAGGACGCCCTCGAGGCGCTACTCGCGGAGAGCAGCGCGTCGACGATCGTCACGGGACGGAAGGGCGAGTTCCACGGCCTGATCACGATCGACACGCTGGTAGCGCACCTGTCGGCGATGCGTGAGGAGCATGCGCACGACGACGAGGCCGGCGAACCGGAGCAGGACGGGGCGAGTGAGGGCGAGACACCGTCATGACGGCCGCCGTCACCACGAAGCCCACCGCCCCGGCCGCCCGGCGGTCGGAGCGGGCCCGCCTGCTGGTCCAGCCGATCCTCGTCCTTTTCCTGGTGGTGGGTGTCCTCGGCTGGGCGTTCAGCCGAGACCTGACCGCCACGCAGAAGGGCAGTCTCAATGCCGCGAACATCGCGACGCTGACGTGGCAGCACGTGCTGATCACCGTGGTCGTGGTGGTGATCGTCGTCATCGTCGCCGTCCCGCTGGGGATCCTGCTCACCCGGCCCGGGTACACCAAATTCGCACCGATCTTCATCGGAATCGCCAATATCGGGCAGGCCGCACCGGCCATCGGACTGCTCGTGCTGCTGTTTCTCGCGACAGGGACCACCGGGTTCTGGATCGGGGTGCTCCCCATCGCGTTCTACTCACTCCTGCCCGTGCTGCGGAACACGATCCTCGGTCTGCAGGAGGTCAATCCCGCGGTCATCGACGCCGGGCGGGGGCAGGGCATGACGGCCGGTCTCGTGCTGCGCAAGGTCGAGTTTCCGCTCGCCGTCCCGTACATCCTCGCGGGACTGCGCACGTCCCTGGTCCTCGCGGTGGGCACCGCGACGCTCAGTTTCCTCGTCAGCGCAGGCGGTCTCGGCATCCTCATCGACACCGGATACAAGTTGCGCGACAACGTGACTCTGGTCGTCGGTGCCGTGCTCGCGGTCGCGCTGGCGCTGCTCGTCGACTGGTGCGGCGCCCTGGCCGAGGAGTTCCTCGGCCCGAAGGGGCTGCGCTGATGAACTTCCTGCGGAAGGCGATCGCCGCGACGGCCGTGACGTTCTGCGGGGTCCTCACAGTGTCCTGTGGCCTCGAATCCGGAGGCGCCCTGCCGCTGTCGGTGGAACCGGGCAGCATCCAGCCCGTCCCCGAACTCGAGGGCGTCCCGATCACCGTCGGGTCCAAGGACTTCACCGAGCAGGTCACCCTCGGATACATCATCGAATTCGCGCTCAGCGCCGCAGGCGCCGACGTGCGCGACCTCACCAACATCCAGGGGTCCAACAGCACGCGGGACGCCCAGCTGGACGGTCAGATCGACGTCACCTACGAGTACACCGGGACCGGGTGGATCAACTACCTCGGCAACGAGATTCCGATTCCCGACCCGACCGCGCAGTTCGAGGCGGTCCGCGACCAGGACCTCGAACGCAACGGCATGGTGTGGGTGGATCCGGCCCCGATGAACAACACGTACGCGCTCGCGATGAGCAGGCAGACCGCCGAGGAGACCGGGATCACCACGCTGTCGGAATACGCGGACCTGGTCAACCGCGACCCCGCCGCGGCGACGACGTGCGTGGAGACCGAGTTCAACGTCCGCCAGGACGGGTTCCCGGGTATGGCCGCGAAGTACGGCTTCGATCCGGCCCGCGCGAACCGCCAGATCCTGCAGACCGGCATCATCTATCAGGCCACCGCGGACGGAACGCAGTGCAAGTTCGGTGAGGTGTTCACGACGGACGGCCGGATCATCGCGCTCGACCTGGTGCTGCTGGAGGACGATCGCCAGTTCTTCCCGAAGTACAACCCGGCGATCACGATGCGCAAGGATTTCGCCGAGGCGCACCCGCAGGTAGCGGACGTGATGGCCCCGATCTCCGCGGAGCTGACCAACGAGGAGATCACCGAACTGAACCGGCGGGTCGACGTGGAGGGCGAGGAACCGGCGGACGTGGCCCGGGACTGGCTGGTGCAGAAGGGATTCGTCACGCTCCCGTGACGGTCAGCCGCCGAGGGTGATCCTCGCGAGGAGGCCCCGGTGATCCGAGCCCGTCAGCACCACCGATTCCACGGACTGCGCCTGCGCCCCGCTCGTGACGATGTGATCGATCGCGATCATCGGCGGAAACGGCTGCCGGTCGGCGGGATACGTGTTCTGAATTCCGGCACCGACCTGGTCGGCGGCATCGCGGTAGCGTCCGGTCACGAGGTTGCGGTACTTGACGTGGTCGCGGGTGGAGTTGAAGTCGCCGCTGACGATCACGGGTCCCGAGTCGGCGGGGACGGCGTCGAGAATGGCTTTGATGCGGTCCATTTCGCGTGACCACAGCGACGGATCCGACGGCCACGGCGGGACCGGGTGGAACGCGTACAGTGCCGTGCTCGCACCGTCCGGGAGTTCCACCCTGGCCGACAGCGCGGACAGCACGAACTCCGAGTGGTGGACCTTGTCGGTCAGCGGGTACCGGCTCCAGATCCCGGTTCCCTCACCGCCGCCGCCGGGCATGAGGAACGAGTACGGCAGGGTCGATTCGAGGCCCGCGGCCAACAGCCGGTCGACGGCCTCCGGCGTCAGTTCGTCGACGGTGAGCACGTCGACGTCGCGGTCCCGGATCTGCCGGACGAGAGAGTCGGCGTCCGCGTTGCCGAGCCAGATGTTGGCCTGCATCACCGTCAGTTCCGGCCCGGACGCCGGCACCGAATTCGCCACGTACAGCGGGCCCTGCGACAGGGTGGCCACCGCGGCCACGGTCAGTGCGACCCCGAACCCGATCCAGTGCCGGGTGATTCCCAGCAACAGCACCCCGACCGCGGCGGCCGCCATCAGGTAGGGCACGGCGGACGCCAGTACGAGCAGACGCTGATTCTGGACGTCGAGGAATCGCAGCACCACACCGAACAAGCCGACGAGCACCGCGAGCCACCCGAGGGCGATCAGTGCCCGCGCCCCCCAGGTGGCGATCACTCCCCGAAGACTCTCTCCACCACAGCCTTGGCCCGCCGGGTCACCCGCAGGTAGTTGTCGAGGAACTCGCCGGCGTCGCCGCCGCCCCAGCCGGCGATCTGCGCGACCGCGGACAGGACGCGTCCCGACCCGGGTAGCTGATCGGTGGCCTTGCCGCGGACGAGGACGAGGCAGTTGCGGGCCTTCGTCGCCGTGATCCACGCGTCGCGCAGCAGTTCGACGTCGGACTCGCTGAGCAGCTCGGCGGCACCGATCGCGTCGAGTGTCTCGAGGGTGGACGTGTTGTGCAGCGACTCGATCTCGTGGGCGTGCCGGAGCTGGATCAGCTGCACGGTCCATTCGATGTCGGCGAGACCGCCGCGCCCGAGCTTGGTGTGGGTCGCGGGGTCGGCGCCGCGCGGCAGCCGCTCGGAGTCGACGCGTGCCTTGATGCGCCGGATCTCGCGGACCGCCTGGTCCGACACTCCGCCCTCCGGGTAGCGGGTCTTGTCGATCATGTGCAGGAAGCGCAGACCCAGGTCGGCGTCGCCCGCCACGTGGTGGGCGCGCAGCAGCGCCTGGATCTCCCAGGCCTGCGCCCACTGCGCGTAGTAGGCCTCGTAGGACGCCAGCGTGCGCACCATCGGGCCGCTGCGACCCTCCGGCCGCAGACCGGTGTCGACCTCGAGCGGCGGATCGGTGCTCGGCGCGCCGAGCAGGGTCCGCACCTTGTCGCCGATGCTGTTGGCCCACTTGACGGCGACGGTCTCGTCGATTCCCTCGCGCGGCTCGCACACGAAGAGCACGTCCGCGTCCGAACCGTAGCCGAGTTCACCGCCGCCGAGCCGGCCCATGCCGATCACCGTGAACGTCGCGGGAGCGGGCGTGCCGAGTTCCTTTTCGCTCGCCTTGATCACGGCGGCGAGGGCGGCGTTGAGCACGGCCGCCCATACGGACGACAATGCCTTGCACACGCCCGGCACGTCGAGCATGCCGAGGATGTCCGCGGACGCGATGCGGGCCAGTTCGTAGCGGCGCAGGGAGCGCGCCGCCGCGATCGCGCGGGCCGGGTCGTCGTGGCGTGCCGACGCCGTCAGGATGCCGCGGGCGACGTCCTCCGGCTTCGACTCCAGCAGTCGCGGTCCGGCCGGTGAATCGGCGAACAGCCGCACCACGTCCGGTGCCTTGATCAGCAGATCGGGAACGTAGGCCGAGGATCCGAGCACCGTCATCAGTCGCTCGGCGACCGAGGCCTCGTCGCGCAGCAACCGGAGGAACCAGGTCTGATCGGTCATCGCGTCCGACAGCCGCCGGTATGCGAGCAGGCCCGCGTCGGGATCCGGTGTGTCGGCGAGCGATTCGAGCAGGGTCGGCAGCAGCAGCGCCTGGATACGGCCCTTGCGGGATGCACCGCTGGTGAGTGCGGTGAGGTGGCCGAGCGCGTTCTCCGGGGCGGTGTAGCCCAGCGCCGCGAGCTGGCGGATGGCCGCGTCCGGGCTCAGCCGCAGCGCTTCCTTGTCGATGCGCGCCACCGATTCGAGCAGCGGCCGGTAGAACAGTTTCGCGTGCAGGCGCCGCACCCGGTGCGCGTTGCGTTTGATCTCCGCGTTGAGGACGCCGAGCGCGTCCTTGCTGCCGTCGGGTCGCATGTGCGCGGCCCGGGCCAGCCAGCGGAGCGCTTCCTCGTCGTCGGCGGGCGGCAGGGTGTGCGTGCGGCGCAGCTTCTGCAACTGCAGCCGGTGCTCGAGCAACCGCAGGAACTCGTAGGACGCGGCCAGGTTCGCGGCGTCGTCGCGGCCGACGTAGCCGCGGGCGGCGAGTGCGGTGAGCGCGTCGATGGTGCTCTGGACGTGCAGCGCCTCGTCGGCCCGCCCGTGCACGAGTTGCAGGAGCTGGACGGCGAACTCGACGTCGCGCAGGCTGCCGCGACCCAGTTTCAGTTCCCGCTCGCGCAGTTCCGGCGGAACCATCTCCTCCACCCGGCGGCGCATCGCCTGCACCTCGGGCACGAAGTCCTCACGCTCGGAGGCGGTCCACACCATCGGGTTGAGGGCGTCGGCGTACTGCTGTCCGAGCGCGGCGTCGCCGATCATGGGGCGGGCCTTGAGCAGGGCCTGGAACTCCCAGGTCTTCGCCCAGCGCTTGTAGTACGCGACGTGCGATTCGAGGGTGCGGACGAGTTCCCCGCGCTTGCCCTCCGGCCGCAGCGCGGCGTCCACGTCGAAGAAGGCCGACGACCCGATGCGCATCATCTCGCCGGCGATGCGGCTGGCGATCGAGTCGGCGGGTTCGGCGACGAAGACGACGTCGACGTCGCTGACGTAATTGAGTTCGCGGGCACCGCACTTGCCCATGGCGATCACGGCCAGCCGCACGGGGCACGGGGCGTCCGGGCACACGGCGGCGACGGCCACCGCGAGGGCGGCGTCCAGTGCCGCATCCGCCAGATCGGACAGCTGATGGCCGACAGTCTGGTACGGCAGTACCGGTTCGTTCTCGACGGTCGCCGCGAGGTCGACGGCGGCGAGCAGCATCAGTTCGTCGCGGTACGTCTTGCGCAGCGCCGCGATGGCATCGGGTCCGGTGACCTTCGCCCGGTGCAGGCGGGCGTCCGGGTGGGCACCCTCCTCGGGTTCGGCACCGACCGCGGCCATCATCGTGGCGGTCGCCTCGTCCTTCGACGGCAGGCGGACGTCGCCGGCGAGGATCTTCCAGGACGCGGGGTCCGCGACCAGGTGGTCGCCGAACGCGCTGGACGCGCCGAACAGCCCGAACAGCCGGCCGCGCAGGCCCTTGTCGGTACGCAGTGCCGTATCGAGTTCGGCCCAGCCCTCGCCGAGCCCTTCCTTCAGGCGCACCAGGGTGCGGAGGGCGAGGTCGGCGTTCGCGGCCCGCGACAGCGACCACAGCAGTTCGATGCTGTCTTCACCGACCCAGCCCAGCTCGCGGAGTTCGGACGGAGCGGTCGGCTCGACGAGACCCAGACGACCCGGACCGGGAACGGCAGAACGCGCTGCTGGAGGCTTCACCATGCTCTTGCTCACAACCCCAGATACGTCTTGAGTTCGAACGGCGTCACGTGGCTCCGATACTCCTCCCACTCACGCCGCTTGTTGCGCAGGAAGAAGTCGAACACGTGCTCGCCGAGGGCTTCGGCCACCAACTCCGACTTCTCCATCTCGCGCAGTGCGCCGTCGAGGTTGCCGGGCAGCTCGCGGTAGCCCATGGCGCGGCGCTCGGCCGACGTCAGCGCCCACACGTCGTCCTCGGCCTCGGGAGGCAGTTCGTAGCCCTTCTCGATTCCACGCAGACCTGCGGCGAGAAGAACGGCGAACGTCAGGTACGGGTTGCAGGCCGAATCTGGGCTGCGGATCTCGACGCGGCGCGACGACGCCTTGTTCGGCGTGTACATCGGAACGCGGACCAGCGCCGACCGGTTGGACGGACCCCAGGACGCCGCGGTCGGGGCCTCGCCGCCGTGGATCAGGCGCTTGTAGGAGTTCACCCACTGGTTGGTGACGGCGCTGATCTCGTTGGCGTGCTCGAGGATGCCGGCGATGAACGCCTTACCGGTCTCCGACAGCTGCATCGGATCGTCCGGGTTGTGGAAGGCGTTGGTGTCGCCCTCGAACAGGCTCATGTGGGTGTGCATCGCCGAGCCGGCCTGATCGCTGAACGGCTTGGGCATGAACGTCGCGCGCACGCCCTCGGCGATCGCGACCTCCTTGACGACGTACCGGAACGTCATCACGTTGTCGGCCATCGACAGGGCGTCCGCGTACCGCAGGTCTATCTCCTGCTGGCCGGGAGCCGCCTCGTGGTGGCTGAACTCGACGGAGATGCCCATCGACTCGAGCGCGTCGATCGCGTGGCGGCGGAAGTTGGGCGCGGAGTCGTGCACCGCCTGGTCGAAGTAGCCGCCGGAGTCGGCGGGCTTCGGCGGGGTGCCGTCGATCGGCCCGTTCTCGAGCAGGAAGAACTCGATCTCGGGGTGCACGTAGCAGCTGAAGCCGAGATCGCTGGCCTTGTTCAGCTGGCGGCGCAGCACGTGCCGCGAATCCGCCCAGGACGGCGAACCGTCGGGCATGGCGATGTCGCAGAACATGCGGGCGGAATGCTGATGCCCCTTGCTCGAACTCCACGGCAGCACCTGGAACGTGGAGGCGTCCGGCTTCGCGACCGTGTCCGCCTCGGACACCCGGGAGAAGCCCTCGATGGCTGATCCGTCGAAGCCGATACCTTCCTCGAAGGCACCTTCCAGTTCCGCGGGGGCGATCGCCACCGATTTCAGGTATCCGAGAACGTCCGTGAACCACAATCGGACGAACCGAATGTCGCGCTCTTCGAGGGTGCGAAGCACGAATTCCTTTTGGCGATCCATGTCCGCGAGAGTAAGCAAAGTTCGTTAAATCTGTGTTACTTCGTTGATTCGACTGTTTCGGATTCCGCATCGGGCCAGCGTGCGGGCACCTCGGGCGATCCCGTCACAGGCGCGGCTCAGCACGTCAGGTCCGCGGGCGGCGCCGCGAGGTCGACGAGATAGTCCGTGACCGCGTCGTCGACGCACGCCTCGCCGTCGAGGACGACGGTGTGCTGGGTGCCCCGATACGTGACGAGCGAGCCGTTCATCTGCTTCGCCAGATTCACGCCCGCCTGGTACGGCGTCGCCGGGTCCTCGGTCGTCGACACGACGACGACCGGCGGGATTCCCGGCGCGGACACGGTGTGCGGCGCGCCCGTGTTCGGCGCGGGCCAGAACGCGCACACGTCCAGCGGCGCGTTGCCGGTGCCGCGACCGTCGTCGAGGAACGGCGCCGCCTGGCGGTACCGCACGTCCGCTTCCCCGACGACTGCACGATCGGTGACGGGCGGATCGTCCATGCAGCGGATCGAATTGAAGGCGTCATTGAGGTTGGAATACGTGCCGTCGTCGGCGCGCCCCTCGTACAGGTCCGCCAGCATCAGCAGCGAATCACCCGTCCCCGTCTGCAGGCTCTCCAGCCCGCCACGGAGCGGGCCCCACAGGTTCGGCGAATACAGCGCCTGCTGGACACCGGTGATCGCGTCGGTGTAACTGAGTCCGCGCGGGTCGGTGGTCGCGGCGGGCTTGCCGATCAGCGGGTCGACGAGCGCCCGGAACCTCGCGTTCGCCTGCGCGGGGTCGGTGCCGAGCGGGCAGTCCTTCTGCTGCATGCACTCCGCGGCGAACGCGTCGAACGCGGACTGGAATCCGGCGGCCTGCAAGATCACTTCCTGCGTCGGGTCCTGCTCCGGGTCGAGGGCACCGTCGAGGACCATCGCACGCACGTTGCCGGGGAACATCTCCGCGTACGTGGAGCCGAGCCGGGTGCCGTACGAGTAGCCGAGGTAGTTCAGCTTCTCGTCGCCGAGCACCGCCCGGATGACGTCCATGTCGCGCACCACGTCGTTCGTGCCGACGTGGGCGAGGACGTCGACACCGGTCCGCTGCGCGCACTTGTCGGCGTAGTCGCGGTTCTCGGCTTCGGTGCGCGCGATTCCGGCGGGACTCATGTCGACGTCGTCGTCCTTGCGCCTCGCGTCCACTTCCGCCGGCGTCAGGCAGGTCACCTTCGGGGTGGACGCGCCGATGCCGCGCGGATCGAAACCGATGACGTCGAATCGCTCCGCGATGGCGGTGCCGTCGGCCACGGACGCCAGCCCGATACCCGACGCCCCGGGGCCGCCCGGATTCACCAGCAGCGATCCGATCTTGTCGCCGGTCGCCTTCGAGCGGGAGACGGCGATCTGCGCGGTGGCGCCCCCGGGATTGGCGTAGTCGTTCGGCACCGTCACCTCGGCGCAGTCGAGCGTGTCCCCGAGCGGGGACCCGTCCGTGCTGAACCCTTCGCACGAACCCCACTGCACCTGCTGCGTGTAGTACTCCTCGAGCCCGGCGGGGATCGGTCCGGCCGGTGCGGCCTCGGCTGCCGACGGTTCGGCGACGGCCTCACCGGTGCCCTGTACGCCCCCCGCACAGCCTGCGACGACAAGGACGACGGCGATGCACCCCGCGAACGCGGCCGGTACCCGAGCACTCTTCGACATAGGACGATCGTGCCAGGGGTTCCGCGCCGAAGGGCCTTCCCGCAGGTCAGAGACCGGACCGCAGGTGTGACCCATTGCACCCGCGCGACCCCTTCGCTCCCCCGCCCGCCGGTGGCAGACTGTAGGCGTCATCACCCGCACCCGGGGACCCGTCAAGGGCCTCGAGGCCAGAAAGGGACAACGATGTCCGATAGCAAGTCGTCCGCGAGCACGTCAGAAGATCGGCTCTACGGATCAGCACCATCGCACGACGTTCCCAAGCGCAAGACCCGGATCCACCACCTGCAGGCCATGAAGGCCGAGGGTGAACGCTGGTCGATGCTCACCGCATACGACTACTCCAGCGCCCGCATCTTCGAAGAGGCCGGAATCCCGGTCCTGCTCGTCGGCGACTCGGCCGCCAATGTCGTCTACGGATACGAGACCACCGTCCCGGTCACGATCGACGAACTCCTCCCCCTCGTTCGCGGCGTCGTCCGCGGAGCGCCGCACGCCCTCGTCGTCGCGGACCTGCCGTTCGGCAGCTACGAAAGCTCCCCGGAGCAGGCCCTCGCGTCCGCGACCCGGTTCATGAAGGAAGGGCTGGCCCACGCGGTCAAGCTCGAGGGCGGCGAGCGCGTCGCCCCGCAGATCGCCGCCATCACCGCGGCGGGCATCCCCGTCATGGCCCACGTCGGATTCACCCCCCAGAGCGTCAACTCGCTCGGCGGTTTCCGCGTGCAGGGCCGCGGCGACGCCTCCGAGCAACTGGTCGCCGACGCGATCGCCGTGCAGGAGGCCGGCGCGTTCTCCGTCGTGATGGAGATGGTGCCCGCCGAGATCGCGGGCCAGGTCACCCGCAAGCTCACCATCCCCACCGTGGGCATCGGAGCGGGCGCCGAATGCGACGCCCAGGTCCTGGTGTGGCAGGACATGGCCGGCTACACCAGCGGCAAGACGGCGAAGTTCGTCAAGCGCTTCGGTAACGTCGGTGACGAGTTGCGCAACGCGGCCGCCGCATACGCGGCCGAAGTGCGCACCGGAACGTTTCCGGCGGAAGAGCACAGCTTCTAGGTCGTCCTCGACTCACCGGGCCGGCGCACACTCGAGGGGGATGTTCATGGGACAGCGACGCGTGCACGGCTCCGGACGTCGTCACCGCCTGGCCGTCGCCGCGGCCGGGACGGTGGCGGCTGCGACGCTGGTCACGGGGTGTGCCGGACAAAGCCCCGCCCCCGCGCCCGGCACCACGGCGCCCCCACCGGCGACCACCGTGGTTCCCGGCACTGCCCTGGTGCCGGGCGGGGTCACCGAGGCGCAGGCCGCCCAGCTGTGCACCGACCTCGAGGGTCAGTTGCAGAGTTGGCGCACCTACACCCCGACGATCGGGAAGACCGGGTTGAACGGCCTGGTCGGCACGTGGATCGCGAAGAACAACCTCAACGGGCTCGACTTCCTGCAGGACCGGGCCCGGATCGACGCCATCACGACAGCCGCCTGCCCCGACATCCGGCAGCAGGCGATCACCGCGCTGGAGATCCCCGACCTGGCGTCCGGCCTGATCGGGTTCTGAGGCCGACGTGAGCCAGTTGCGCACGCTGTACCCGCCGCTCGAGCCGTACCAGTTCGGGCACCTCGACGTCGGCGACGGTCAGCAGATGTACTGGGAGCAGAGCGGCAACCCCGACGGGAAGCCGGTGCTGTTCCTCCACGGCGGGCCCGGCGGCGGCACCGACCCCGCGCAGCGCCAGTTCTTCGACCCGCAGGTATACCGGATCGTGCTGCTCGACCAGCGCGGATGCGGGCGTTCCACACCTCACGTCGCCGACGGGGCCGATCTGGCGGTCAACACCACCGGCCGTCTCCTCGGCGACATCGAGATGCTGCGTGAACACCTCGGCATCGACCGGTGGCAGGTCTTCGGCGGGTCGTGGGGCTCCACCCTGGCACTCGCCTATGCCCAGAAGCACCCCCGCCGGGTCACCGAACTCGTGCTGCGCGGCATCTTCCTACTGCGCCGCAGCGAGATCGACTGGTACTACAACGGCGGTGCCGGACACCTGTTCCCCGAACTGTGGGAAGAATTCCTGGCGCCGGTACCCGAGCAGGAGCGCGGCGGGGACCTCGTCGAGGCGTATCACCGGCTCCTGCACTCCGACGACCCCGACGTCGCGACGCGGGCCGCGGTCGCGTGGTCCACGTGGGAGGGCGCGACGAGTTCGCTGCTCCCCAAACCGGAACGGGTGGTGGAGACGTCTCAGCCGCGGTTCGCGCTGGCCTTCGCCCGCATCGAGAACCACTACTTCCACCACCGCGGATTCCTGGACGAGGGTCAGTTGTTGCGGGACGCGACCGCGCTGGACGGCATTCCGGGCGTGATCGTGCAGGGCCGCTACGACGTGGTGTGCCCGGCGGCCAGCGCGTGGGCCCTGCACCGGGCGTGGCCGGATTCCCGGCTCGAGATCGTCGACGACGCGGGACACTCCGCGATGGAACCGGGCATCGTCCACCACCTGGTCACCGCGACGGACCGGTTCCGCACCTGACTCGCTATGCGGGATAACCGAATTCGACGGTCCGCTTCGCGACGTCGGCGGAGACGAGTCTGATCTTCACCTGCTCGCCCTCGGCGGGGTCGCCCACGCATTTGGCCATCACCGACACCGACGGGACGAACACGTCCGCGGTGCGTTTGCCGTTCCGTGACCGCAGCACGGTCGCGTCGAACGTCTCTCCCACCCGGTCGGCGAGTACGGTCGCCTCCGTGAGGTCGATGCAGGCCCGGTCGATCTTGCTCGCGAGGGAATCCGAGCCACCCATGATCTCGGGCATCGATCCCAGGGCGTCCCGCGCCCAGGACGGCACCGGCGTTCCGGCGGACACGGCCAGGCACACCTCCGTGGAGTACCGGTCCGAGAGCCGGCGCAGCGGCGCGGTCACGTGGGCGTAGGGCGCGCCGATGGCGGCATGGGAGGTCAGTTCCGGCAGGGTTCCGTCGAACGCTGCGTAGTCGGCGCCCCGCAGCAGCGACGGCGCCTCGGTCATCAGCACCAGCGTCGACGCCGAATTCGGGTCCAGCCCCGCCAGGAGTGCACCGACGCCGACGCTCTCGGGCCAGTCGACCCCCAGTGCCGCCGCCGTCCGCCGCAGCGCCCCGACCGCGTCCGGCCCGGCAGGCGGCAGGGTGCGGAGCAACCCGATCTTCGCGTCGAGCATCATGGCGGCCGCACACATTCCGGTCAGCAGCGAGACCTCGGCGTTCCAGTCGTCGGCCTCGGTGCGGGGCGCGAGGTCGACGCGCCAGCTGTCGCCGTCCGGCACCACTTCCTGCTCGGGGAGCCGGAGTTCGATCGCGCCGCGCGCCACCGCCGCCGCTGTGCGGAGCCGGCCGAACTCGGGCAGCGGCGCAATGGACGGATGCAGTCGTCCCACCTCCGCATCGGCCTGCACACCGGCGTAATCGAGTCGGGCCACGGACCGCACCGTCGCCCGGGACACGGTGCAGGACAGCGGCTCGGCCGACTCGTCGAGTTCGATCCGCCACACCACCGCCGGGCGGTTCACCCCCGGGAGGAGGCTCGCCGATCCCTCCGAGAGTTCCTGGGGATGCAGCGGCACCTTGCCGTCGGGGAGGTAGAACGTCTGCCCGCGTTTGCGGGTCTCCACGTCGAGCACCCCACCGGGCTCCACAACGGCGCCGACGTCCGCGATCGCGTAGTGCAGGACGAATCCGTCGGCCGTCCGCTCGAGGTGCAACGCCTGATCGAGATCCATCGAATCCGGCGGATCGATGGTGACGAACGCCAGATCGGTGCGGTCCTCCCGTCCGGACGCGAACCGGTCGGACGCCGTACGCGCCTGCGCGAGCGCCGCGGGCGGATACCCGTCCGGCAGGTGGAACTCGGTGCGCACGGTGCCGAAATCGATTCCGCGCGCAACGAAACGACTCATCGGCACCTCACGCACACCCTTCCCGTAACGCTAGTTGTTCCACTCCTCGTCGGCCCGGTCCGCCGCCTTGTTCCGCTCCGCTGCGATCTGCAGTGCCTTCTCCGCCGCCGCGCGGTCGGGGTACGGGCCCATCCGCGTCATCGAGGATGCCGCCTTTCCCTGGGTGACGGTGCCGTCCTCGACGTTGTAGTACCAGAGGTGATCTTCGTCAGTCATGTCCTCAGTGTGGCACCGGTGGGACGTGTGGGGTTGTGGATCACGCTCAGACTGTTACCCTCGGAGTCCTGTCCGGTGATACGGTCTCCGGCGCCGGTCAGTGCGGTGCCGATGGCTCGTTCTTCCCGTGCGCAGTGCCCGAACAGAGAATGGAGCGAGCATGTCGACGATCATTTTTGATCAGCTACTTCCCTACCTCGGTGCCGAAGGCGCCTCCTACTGGGCCCAACTGCTGATGGTCGATCCCGTCTGACGGTTGTCGATCAGTCGATACCCCGAAGCCCCCGCCGGACACCTCCGGCGGGGGTTTCGTCGTAGGCGGGGGTTTCGGGGTATCAGGGCAGGCGCGCCCGCAACACATTCATGACGCTTCGCCCTGCCCGGCGGACCGCGCGTCTCTAGGCTGACGTGATGGGAGTGAATCCGGAGATCGAGGGTCGTGTCTACCCACCGACCGAGCCCTACCTCGTCGGCCGCGAGAAGATCAGGGAATTCGCCCGCGCCGTCTTCGCCACCAACCCCACGTCGTTCGACGTGGACAGCGCCCGCGCCGCCGGTCACGCCGATCTCGTTGCCCCGCCCACGTTTCCCGTCATCGTGCAGGAGCGGGCACTCGCGCAACTGGTCGCCGATCCGACGTCGGGAATCGAACCGGTCAATCTGGTGCACAGCACCGAGCACGCCACGTCCCACCGCCCGGTCGTCGCGGGCGACGAACTCTCCGCCGTCCTCACCGTCACGCACGTGACCTCGCGCGGTCCGCACACCCTGCTCGTCGCCGACATCGAGATTCTCGACGCCACAGGCGATCACGTGAGCACGATGACGTCGACGCTGTTCGTCAGGGGGGCGGAATGACGTCCCCGCGACGAATCCTGCTCGGCGACACCGTCGCCAAGGCCCGGTATCGCGTGACCCGGGAATCCCTGGTCCGCTACGCCGGGGCGTCCGGTGACTTCAACTCCATTCACTACCGGGACGACGTCGCCGACGCGGTGGGCCTGCCCGGCGTGCTGGCCCACGGGATGCTCACGCTGGGACTGGCGACGCAGTGCGTCGTCGACTGGCTCGGCGATCCGGCGCTGGTCACCGGGTACCGCGCGCGCTTCACCAAGCCGGTGATCGTGGACCCGGATCAGGGTGCGGTGGTCGAGGTCGTCGCGAAGGCCGCGGAGGTCGACGAATCCGCGGGCACCGCGAGGATCGACCTGACGGTGACGTTCGACGGGCACACCGTGCTCGGCAAGTCCCAGGTGTGGATTTCACTGCGCTGACCACACCCGACATACTGGGCCGATGATCGGTGTGGTGGTGACAGCGTTCGCGGTACTCGGGCTTCTGACCGTGATTCCCGGTCCGGACATGGCGGTGGTGACCCGCGCCGGACTGTCCGGCGGGCGCAGCGCCGCGCTGCGGGCCACGTTCGGCGTCGTCGCCGGGTTGATGGTGTGGGGCGCGCTGACCGTCGTCGGGCTCGGTGCCGTGCTCGCCGCGTCCGCGGAGGCGTACACCGTCGTGAAGATCGTCGGCGGGATGTACCTGGTGTATCTGGGGCTCTCCACCCTCTGGCGCAGCCGCACGCGACCCCGCGCCGCCCGGACCGCGCCGGCGCCGGTTCCGTCCTCGGGGTCGAGTTGGCGGGCCGGGTTCCTGACCAACCTCCTGAACCCCAAGATCGCGGTGTTCTACACCGGCCTGCTCCCCCAGCTCGTCCCGCCCGGCTGGCCGACCGCCCCGAGCCTGGCCCTGCTCGTGCTGGTGCACGGGCTGCTCGGGATCGTCTGGCTCGGCGCGTACAGCATCTTGCTGACCCGCGCGCGCACCACGCTGGAGAAGCCGTCGGTGCGGAAAGTCCTCGACCGGATCACCGGAACCGTCCTCTTCGGTTTCGGCGCCGTGGTCGTCGCCGAGGCGCGTTAGCGCCGATTTGTCACCGAGGCGCGTTAGCGCCGGTCAGCTCGGGGAGCCGCTGGAACTCGCAGCGCTGCCGCCGAGCAGGATCGTGCTGATCAGGTTCGGGTCGTCGGTCATCGGGACGTGCCCGATGCCGGGCAGGATCAGAATTCGCGCCTGCGGGAACACTCTGCGCACCCGTCGCGCCTGGTAGACCGGCAGAATCAGGTCCCGCCGCCCCCACGCCACGGTGACCGGTACCGACGCGTCGACGACCGGCGGGAGGTCGAACGAGGCCGTCAGCCCCTTGTCGACCAGGGCGTTCGTGGCCAGCGACTGCGCGTCGATCACGGCGTCCTCGTAGCGCACCCGGCTGGGCCGCGCAAAGAAGGCGGCGAGCGAGGGATAGCGGACGGCTCTGTATCGCAACGCCTTCGGAGTGTTCGGGCCCAGCGCCCGGGTGACTCCGCGCAGCGCGCGGAACGTGTAGATGGTGCGGGCCTGATCGGCGTGATTGACGAAGAAGCCGGCCGGTGAGAGTGCCGTCGCCGAGGCGACCTCGCCGCGGGCGGCGAGGGCGAGCGAGAGCCAGCCGCCGAGCGAGTTCCCGGCGATGTGCGGCCGTTCCCCGGCAGGGGTCACCGAGCGGACGAACCCGCTCAGTTCCTCGACCAGTTGGTCCATCGTGTCCGCGCCGTCGTCGAGTGCCGCCGATTCGCCGTGTCCGGGAAGGTCGACGGTGACCACCCGCCGATAGGGTGTCAGCTGGTCGAGGAGGACGTTCCAGGCCTGCCTGCGGTGCACCACCCCGTGCACGAGTACCAGGGTGGGGCCGGAACCGGCGATGTCGTGAGGCAAGTCCATGGGCAGATGTTACCGCTATCGTGAGTAACATCTACCGTTCTCGATATCGTCGGCGAGGGGCCCCATCGCCCACGGACGTGGACGACGGGCCCCGGCATCGACCCCGATTCGGGTCAGTCGGGCCGATGCGGGAAAAACACTAACCGGTCTGTTTGTTACTCGCCAGTCAGGGCCGTGACCAGGCGTCCAGCCGCACGCGACGGACCCCGCAGGCGCAGAATTGAGGCGGACGAGTTGGCGTGTAAGCCGGATCCTGTCCCCGGCGCCGAAGCGCCGGGTGGCGACCATCCATCTGGGCACACCGTCGCCGGGTACCTCGAGCGGTTCACCCGCAGGCTCGGGCGAGCAGCCCTCGAACACCTGCGCAGCCGCACCGGATCCCGGAGGAACCGATGCGGCCTTCAACCTTGCTCCGGGCGGGGTTTACCTAGCCACCCCGGTCACCCGGGGTGCTGGTGCGCTCTTACCGCACCGTTTCACCCTGACCGACACCTCACCCCGGAGGATGTGGCGTCGGCGGTCTGTTTTCTGTGGCACTTTCCCGCGAGTCACCTCGGGTTGCCGTTAACAACCGCCCTGCTCTGTGGAGTCCGGACTTTCCTCGACTCGGGGCCTGCGCACTGATGTGCTGGTTCCCCGTGCCGCGGTCGCCCGGCCAACTCGTCCGCCCGATCAGCCTACAGTTCGCGCGAACGTGTCATGCCGCCGCACTATGGTCTGAGCATGACCCGATACGCCGCCCTCCTGCGCGGTATCAACGTGGGCGGCATCAACATCAAGATGGCCGACCTCCGCAGCACCTTCGCCGAGCTGGGATTCGAGAACGTGAAGACCGTCCTCGCGTCGGGCAACGTGCTCTTCGATTCCGACCGCGACGACGTCCCCGCACTGAAGAGTGAGATCGAATCCGCGCTGCGCGCCGACTTCCACTACGAAGCCTGGGTTTTCGTCCTCGACCTCGACACGATCCGGAAGATCGTCGACGACTACCCGTTCGACCCCGAGCGAGAAGGCTGGCATCCGTACGTGCTGGTGACTCCCGACCCCGAGGTCCTGGATACGCTGCTGCGGATCCGGGACGACCTCGACCCGGACGTCGAACGCGTGCAGGCCGGAGACGGCGTCCTGTACTGGGAGGTCGAACGCGGCATGACGCTGAAGAGCAAATTCGGCAAGAGCACCGGCACCCCCAAACTCAAGGCCTTCACCACCACGCGGAACCTGCGTACCCTCCACAAGCTCCTGAAGTGACCCGCCGGTGACAGTTCTGGCAGTGGCGCTGGTCGCCGCGGTCCTCGTCTTCGCGGTCGTCCGGCCTCGCCGGCTGCCCGAGATCGTCGCGGCCGCACCGGCCGCCGTCGTCGTCCTGGCCACCGGTCTGGTGACGCCGGCGCAGGCCCGGGACGAAGTGACCGAGATGGCCCCGACCGTCGGGTTCCTCGCGGCGATCCTCGTCCTCGCGCACCTCGCGGACGCGATGGGTGTGTTCACCTGGATCGCGGCCCGGCTGCGGCGTGGGGCACGCGGAGACCCGAAGAGGTTGCTGACGCTCGTGTTCGGGGCAGCGGCACTCACCACCGCGGTGCTGAGTCTCGACGCGACGGTGGTGCTGTTGACGCCGGCGGTGATCGCGACGGCCCGCTCGTTGCGGATGGACCCGCGGCCGCATTCGTACGCCAGTGCTCACCTGTCGAACACGGCGTCGACGCTTCTCCCCGTCTCCAATCTCACCAATCTCATCGCGTTCTCCGCGACCGGGTTGACTTTCCTGCATTTCACCGCCGTCATGGCGCTGCCCTGGGCGGTGGCGATCGTCGTCGAACTGATCCTGTTCCGGATGTTCTTCCGGCGCCACCTGAATCGGCCCGACACCGAACCGGAACCGGCCCGCGATCCCCCCGCACCGACCGTCGCACTGTCGATCATCGCCGCGACACTCGTCGGTTTCGCGGTGTCCGGCTTCGTGGGGATCGCGCCGGCATGGGTGGCGGCGGCGGGGGCGATCGTGCTCGGCGTCGTCGCACTGCGCGACGGCCGCACCGACTTCGGCCGCATCCTGTATGCGGTCGACGTGTGGTTCTGCGCGTTCGTCCTGGTCCTCGGCGTCGTCGTCGCCGGCGTCGCGAACGGTCCGATCGGGGACTGGATCGGCGCACGGCTACCGACCGACACGTCGTTCGCGGCGCTGCTCACGATGGCCGTCGTCGCGGCGGTCGCCGCGAATCTGGTGAACAACCTCCCCGCCACCCTGCTCCTGCTGGCAGCGCTCGGGCCCCACCCCCCGACCGCCCTCGTCCTGGCGATGCTCCTCGGGGTGAATCTCGGCCCCAACCTCACCTACGTGGGGTCGCTGGCGATCATGCTGTGGCGGCGGGTCGCCGCGCGAGCCGGATCGCCCGCCGATCTGCGGACCTTCACGATTCTCGCGATGGTGACCACACCGCTGACCCTGTTCGCGGCGGTCGTTGCCCTCTGGGCCTGTGAGTACTTCTTAACCGCCGGCGGTTAAGAAGTACTCACAGGTGGGAGGTGTCGTTGACCAGGCGGACGGACGAGCCGCCGTCCGGGTAGAACTCGGCGATGCTCAGCGACGCCAGATCCAGGTGCAGCCGGAACAGCAGCGACGGTCCCGCGTCGAGCGCCAACTGCAGCAGGGTCTTGATGGGGGTCACGTGCGTGACGACGAGGATCGTGGAGCCACCGTAGGAGGCGGTGAGGTCGTCGCGGACCTTCACGATCCGCTCCCGGACCTCGTCGAAGCTCTCCCCCGCCGGCGGTCGCACCGACGTGTCCGACAACCACTCGCGGTGCAGTTCGGGGTCGCGGTCGGCGGCCTCCCTGAACGTGAGGCCCTCCCACTCGCCGAAGTCGGTTTCGGTGAGGCCCTCGTGCACGGTGACCGGGAGCCCGAGCACCTTCGCCGCGGCCGCCGCGGTCTGCTGCGCGCGCCCCAGCGGGGACGACACCACGGCCGCGATGCCGTCGTTGCCCGCGAAGCGGGACGCCGCGCCGTTCGCCTGGGCCTGCCCGATCTCGGTGAGCGCCGGGTTCCCGCGGCCCGAATACCGCCGGTCGACTGACAGCACGGTCTGCCCGTGCCGGAGCAGCAGCATCCGGGTCGGGGCGCCCGTCGTGTCCATCCAGCCCGGCGCCGCCGGGGTGGCCTTGTCCGACGCCGCGGCAGCCGGTTCCGGTTCGGCAAAGGTGCCGGCGGCACCGTCCATGGCCTCATTGGCGAGGCGGTCGGCGTGCGCGTTCTCGGCCCGCGGAATCCAGGTGTACGTCACGGAATCGAACTGCCGGGCGAGTTCCGACGCCCGGCGCTGCAGCGGAATCATGTCCGGGTGTTTGACCTTCCAGCGCCCGGACATCTGCTCGACGACCAGCTTGGAGTCCATCCGCACGTCCACCCCGGACGCGCCGAGTTCGGCCGCTGCCTCGAGCCCGGCGATCAGCCCCCGGTACTCGGCGACGTTGTTCGTGACGGTACCGAGGCTTTCCTTGCGCTCGGCGAGGACGGTGCCGTCGGCAGCGTCGAACACCACGGTGCCGTAGCCCGCGGGTCCGGGATTGCCGCGCGACCCGCCGTCGGCCTCGACGACGACGCGACCGACACTCACAGACCCGACTCCT
The DNA here is from genome assembly GCF_002165735.1 of Rhodococcus sp. NCIMB 12038. Classification (NCBI taxonomy): domain Bacteria; kingdom Bacillati; phylum Actinomycetota; class Actinomycetes; order Mycobacteriales; family Nocardiaceae; genus Rhodococcus; species Rhodococcus sp. NCIMB 12038. The sequence goes on along the minus strand of NZ_NHML01000052.1, from coordinate 11,772 downwards.
TGGTGCGCACCAGGATCGCGCCGCATTCGGAGCAGCGCACGACGACGTCCGGTGCGGTGGCGGTGATGCGGGAGATCTCGCCGCGGTCGAGTTCGATGCGGCACGCACCGCAGCGGCGGGCCTGCAGCAGTGCCGCGCCGACGCCGTTCTGACTGCGCTGCTTCTCGTAGACGGTGATCAGGTCGGCCGGGAACTGGTCGGCGAGTGCCGCCCTGTCCCGGATGCAGCGCTGCTCCGCGGCGTCCAGGTCGGCGACGGCATCGTCGCGGCGGCGGGACGCGTCGATGAGGTCTTCCTCGATCTGCGACAGCTGCGCACCGGCGTGGTCGTGGTCGGACTGCGATGCCTCGCGCCGTTCCATCACCTCGAGCAGTTCGTCCTCGAGCAGTCCCTGACGGCGGACGAGGCTGCCGAGTTCGTGTTCGAGTTCGGTGAGCTGCTTCGATCCGACCGTTCCGCTCTCGAGCAGTTTGCGGTCGCGGTCCTCACGCTGACGGACGGCGTCGACCTCGCCTTCGAGTTTGCGGATGTCGCGGTCGAGGTCGTCGAGGATGATCTCCACGGCCACGGCCGCGTCCTTACGGGTGACGCGTTCCGCCTCGAGCCGCTCGACTTCCTGACGCTCCGGAAGCGCGATGCGTCGGTGGGCGATCCTCGACAGCTCCGCATCGACGCCGGCGAGGTCGAGAAGCTTGGACTGCACCTGTGGTTCGACGTTCACGCGTGGTAACTCCTGCTGTCTTCTGTGAAGGGTTCTTCTGCGGCAGATTGCTGGGTGTCAACCGTACCCCGGCGCTTCACGGGTTTCGGCCGGACGGCGCTACGGCGACGACGCGCTGACCGACCACGGATCGGTGCGCACCGCGGACACCCGCACCCGCCACTGCGGTGTGTGTGCGAACGCGGTGTCGAGCACGCCCTTCGCCTGTTCGCACCACGGTTGCTCGCTCGCCCAGTGCGCGACGTCGATCAGGGCCGGACCTCCGGCACGCAGGTGCTCGTCGGCCGGGTGGTGCCGCAGATCCGCGGTCACGTACGCGTCCACGCCGAGGCGTGCGACGTCGTCGAGGAACGAGTCGCCCGAGCCACCGCACACGGCGACGGTGCGGATCGTGGCTTCGGGGTCGCCCGCGGCCCGCACTCCCCACGTGGTGGCCGGCAGCGCGTCCGCCACCCGGTCGGTGAACTCGCGCAGCGACAGCGGTCCGGGTAGCTCGCCGACGCGTCCGAGTCCGCGGGGACCTGGGAACGTCGCCGTCTCGAACACGTCGAACGCGACCTCCTCGTACGGGTGGGCGGCGCGCATGGCGGCGAGCACCTTCGGCCGGAGGCCTCGCGGCGCGATCACCTCCACCCGGCTCTCCTCGACCCGTTCGAGCGCGCCGACAGCACCGAGCGCCGGATTCGCTCCGTCGGTCGGGAGGAACTGGCCGTGCCCGGTGACGGACCAGCTGCAGTCGCGGTAGTTGCCGATGTGTCCGGCGCCGGCGTCGAACAGCGCGCGACGGACCGTGTCGGCGTCACCGGACGGGACGAGGACCACCCATTTGTCGAGGTTCTCGGTGGGGTGCGGCTCGATCGGCCCGGTGACGGTCAGCCCGAGCGCCGCCGCCAGTGCGTCGGAGACGCCGGGGTCCGCGGAATCGGCGTTGGTGTGCGCGGTGAACAGGGCGCAGCCGGCCTTGATCAGCTTGTGGACGAGCGCACCCTTCGGGGTGTGGGCGCCGACGGTGTCGACTCCGCGGAGCAGCAGCGGGTGGTGGACGAGGAGCAGGTCGGCGCCGGCGGCGATCGCCTCGTCGACCACCGCGGCCGTCGGATCGACCGCGACCGACACCGTCGCCACCGTGTCGTCGGGGTCGCCGCACACGAGGCCGACGGAGTCCCACGATTCGGCGAGGGCGGGCGGGTAGGCCGCGTCCAGGGTCGCGATCACGTCGGCGAGACGCACCGGGTTCACAGGATCTCCTTCATCGCGTCGACGAGCGCATCGGTCTGCTCCGCGGGGCGCACCGCGACGCGGAGGTAGTCGGGTCCGAGTCCCGGGAACGTGTCGCAGCGCCGCACGGCGATGCCCCGTTGGCGCAGGTGCTTGCGCATCAGTTCGCCGTCCGGCAGGCGGAGCAGCAGGAACGGCGCGACCGCGGGCCGGTGCACGGCGACGCCGATTCCGGTCAGCCGCCGGATCAGGTCCTCACGCCACTCACCCAGCACGACCGCGTGGTCGCGGGCGGCCGCGACGGCATGCGGTTCGCTGCACGCCGCGATCGCCTCCACCTGCAGGCTGCCCACCGGCCAGTGCGCCCGCCCCACCTGCAGTCGTTCCAGGATCTCAGGGGCCCCGAGGGCGTACCCGCAGCGCAGCCCCGCCAGCGCCCACGTCTTGGTGAGACTGCGGAGCACCAGCACGTCGGGCAGTGAGCGACCGGCCAGCGACTCGCGCTCGTCGGGGACCGCGTCCATGAACGCCTCGTCGACGACGACGATCCGGCCCGGACGGCGCAACGACAGGATCGCCTCGGCGGGGTGCAGTACCGACGTCGGGTTGGTCGGATTACCGATCACGACCAGATCGGCCGATTCCGGGACCGTCGCCGAGTCGAGGACGTACGGGTCGTCGAGCAGCACCTGCGTCACCTGCACCTGCGCCTCCCGCAGGGCCCACTCCGGTTCGGTGAACGACGGGTGGATCAGCGCCGCCTCCCGGATCCCGAGCCGCGGGAGCAGCGAGAACCCCTCGGCTCCCCCCGCGAGCAGCAGTACCTCCTCGGGGTCCCGGCCGTGCCGGGACGCCACCGCGGTCCGGGCCGCGAGATCGGCCGCGACCGTGGGGTACGTGCCCAGGTGCGCCAGCGCGTCGGCGAGGCGGAGGCGCAGCCAGTCCGGTGGCCCGTCGCCCTGCACGTTGACTGCGAAATCGAGGAGTCCGGGCCCCGCATCCACGTCTCCGTGGTGACGCAGGCTCTCCCGGCTCCCGGCACGAATGTCCACGATCGTCGAGCCTAAGGGACAATGGTCCGGTGACATCTCTCTCCACCTCCGCGTCCGCCGTCCCTACTGCCCTGTCGGCACCGATCGTGCTGTTCGACCTCGACGGCACCCTCACCGACTCCGCACCCGGCATCCACGCCGGCTTCCGCCACGCGCTCGCGACGATCGGTCAGCCCGAGCCGACCGACGAGATGATCGACGCCGTCATCGGCCCGCCGATGATCGACACGTTCCGGTCGATGGGGTTGGACGAAGACCTCGTGCAGCAGGCGATCGCCGCCTACTTCGAACGCTACGACCGCGTGGGGTGGGCGGAGAACGCCGTCTTCGACGGCATCGAGAAGGTGCTCGTCGCCGCGCGCGACAGCGGCCGGAGACTCGCAGTCGCCACGTCGAAGTCCGAGCGGTTCGCGATCCGCATCCTCGAACACTTCGAACTCGCGCACTACTTCGAGTTCATCGGCGGAGCCAGCGACGACGGCAGTCGCCGCGCCAAGTCCGACGTGATCGCCCATTCGCTGCACAACCTCGGAGTCACCGCCACCGAGGGCGCCACCGCCGACGTCCTGATGATCGGCGACCGCGACCACGACGTCCTCGGCGCCGCGCACTGGGGCATCCCCGCGGTGTTCGTCGAGTGGGGTTACGGATTCCCCGCCGAGGCCGAGCGCGCGCACACGACGGCGCAGACCGTCGCCGACCTCGGGAAGCTGCTCGATGACGCGGCCTGAGTCTCCGCTGCACGTGACGTTCGTGTGCACCGGCAACATCTGCCGCTCCCCCATGGCCGAGAAGATCTTCGCCGAGCACCTCCGGCGGGAAGCCCTCGACCATCGGGTGATGGTGAGCAGCGCCGGGACCCACGGCTGGCACGTCGGCCGCGAGGCCGACATCCGCACCAACGAGACCCTGAAGCTGAACGGCTACCCGACCGGCCACACGGCCGCGGAGGTCGGGCCGTTCCACCTCGGCGCCGATCTGGTGGTCGCTCTCGCAGCCAACCACGACCGTGAGCTTGCCCACATGGGCGTGCCCGACGAGCGCCGCCGGTTGCTGCGCAGTTTCGACCCGGACGCGGACACGTCGTCCGTGCCCGACCCGTTCTACGGGGACCTCGAGGACTTCGAGCGGGTCCGCCTCCAGATCGAGGCCGCGGTGCCGGGGCTGCTCGACTGGGTGCGCAGCCGGTAACCCACGATCAGGGTCCCGACCTGCGAGCGGCTACCGTGGAGGCGTGCGAAGGCTGAGATTTCTGTTGCGACCTGGCTGGTTGGTGTTGGCCTTGGTGGTCGCCGGATTCGCCTTCATGTGTTTCTACGTGCTCGCGCCGTGGCAGCTCGGCAAGAACACGTCCACGGAGCACCGGAACCAGCTGATCGCCGACTCGGTCGACGCCGAGCCCGTCCCGCTGGAGACCCTGCTGTCCGGCGCCGGGGCGAACCCGGACGACGAGTGGCGCCGCGTCACCGCGACCGGGTCGTACGTGCAGAACAGTGATCTGCTGGTCCGGTTGCGGTCCATCGACTCGCAGCCCGCGTACGAGGTCCTGACCCCGCTGCAGCTGACCGACGGTCGCACCATCCTGGTCAACCGCGGCTACGTGCGCCCGATCCAGGGCACCGAGGCGCCGCCGGTGGATCCGCCGCCGGCCGGGCCGGTCACGCTCGACGGTCGCGTCCGCAAATCCGAGGGCACCATCGCAGGCAAGGAACCGATCGACGAAAACGGGCTGCGGCAGGTGTACTACATCGACGCGGGCCAGATCGGCGGTTTCATCGGCACCGACCTCGTCGACGCGTACGTGCAACTCGAACCCGATCAGCCGGGTGGCCTCGGCACCATTCCGCTCCCGCAACTCGACGCGGGCCCGTACCTGTCGTACGGCCTGCAGTGGCTGGCGTTCGGCATCATGGCCCCGCTCGGCCTGGCCTACTTCATCCGCGCGGAGTGGCGTGAACGCCGCAAGGAAAAGTCCGCGAAGGCCTCCGACGACGCCGCCCCCGCCCCCGCGCCCGTGGCTCGGCAGAAGCCGTTCGCCCGGAGTAAGCCGGTGGAATCAGCGCCGAGGACGGCGGCGGAAGCGAAACTGGCCGACCGCTACGGCAAGGGCCGCTGACACCAGCGCCGCACCACCCTGCACTGCGGTCGACAGCCGCACCGCACGGTCGAGGTCGACGGGCCGAGGTGGCGGCCCGGATCCGAGCACGGGTCGCATCTCGACGCCGTGCGCGTATTCGGTGCGCCCGCCCAGTGAGATCCCGAGAGCGCCCGCCGCGCTGGCCTCCGCGACACCGGCGTTCGGGCTCGGGTGCTGGGACGCGTCGCGCCGCCACGCCTCCCACGCCTCCTTCGGCGACCCACCGACCGTCGGCGCGGCGGCGACCGACAGCGCGCCCGTCAGGCGGGCGGGCAGCAGGTTGAGGAGGTCGTCCCACCGGGCCGCCGCCCAGCCGAAGTTGCGGTACTTCGGCGAGCGGTAGCCGACCATCGCGTCCAGGGTGTTGGACGCCCGATAAACGAACAGTCCGGGGATGCCGGCCACCGCGCCCCACAGGAACGCCCCGACCGCGGAATCGGACGTGTTCTCGGCCACCGACTCCAGCGTCGCCCGGGTGAGCCCGTCGACGCCGAGCACGCTGGGGTCGCGACCGCACAGCGACGGCAGCAGGGCGCGGGCGGAGGCGAGGTCGTCCGCCTCGAGGTGCGCCGCCATGCTCGAACCGGTCCGCCCCAGGGACGTTCCGCCGAGCACCGCCCACGCCGCGACGGCGGTCGCGGCCGTCTCGCCGATCCATCCCCCGCGCCGCGCCACCCGGGCCGCGGCGACACCGAGACCCGCCGCTCCACCGACGAGGACGGCGACGTGCACGATTCCGGCCGACCGGCGGTCGCGGTACGTCACCTTCTCCAATGCCATTGCCGTGCGGCCGAATCCGGCCACGGGATGCCATCGGGCAGGATCGGCGAACGCCCGGTCTGCGGCGAAGCCGAGAAGCAGGCCTGCGGCGCGCGCGGAGGCGGGACGGGAGGTTCGATGCACGCCGCTATTTGTATCAACTAACGTTGCAGGCGATGTAAAGGAGCGTCCCATGAGTGCCGCGATCGACGAGTACCTGGCAGGCAAGGACCCGGACGCCACCGAGCGCCTACTGCAGTTCCGTGACCTCGTTCTGGCGTGCGGCGAGGTGGACGAGCGTGTCCACCGGACCGAGATCGCGTGGGCCCGTGCCCGCGTCTTCGCTGCCGCCTTCATCTACTCGTCGCGACTCGAGATCGCGCTCGACCTGCGCCGGCGCGTCCACCACCCGCAGTTGCGGGAGGCGTTTCCCACCACCAAGACGGTGATCACGCACCGATTGACGATCACCTCCGACGATCAGCTCGACGACACCCTGACCTCGCTCCTCGCGGAGGCCTACGACACGGTGGGTTCGGGCACGCGCAACCGGTAGAGGCCGTGCGGGCCGGACGGAAACGTTCCGGTCGGAATGTCTGATTCCTGAAACTCTCCTGAGGATCTCGCCAAGCGCCCTTTCGTGCGCCTACCATGGTATTTGCCGCCTCGTTCCCCCCATTCAGGGGCGGCGCACGGCCCCGCCCTGCTCACATCTTCGGTGCTGACTCAACACACCCACGTGGCCCGGCGGGGTTCTGCGCGTCCGGTGGGAATTTCTGCGAGACATTGGAATCGCCGACTTCGCCTGGGACGATCGAAGGGTGTCCAGCGACGTGACGAAGCTCGGCGACGAGGAACTGCTCGCGCTTCTCGGCGAGCACCGAGCGCTGCTCGGCGAGTCGATCGCGAACGATTACGGCTGTGGAACGGTGCGCACCGTCACCAGCCGGATCGCTGAATTCGAGGCCGAACTCGATCGCCGCGGATCGACGGCCTCGCGAGACGGCACCTGACCGGCTAGCGGGTGGGGCGGCTAGCGGGTGGGGCGGCTCGTGGCCGGCGCAGCCCAGACGCCGGCCACTCCCCCGCCGTCCTCGTAACGATCGATCTGGACGATGCCCGCCCCGGGTTCGGTGGGCCGATGTGTCTCGTTGACGGCCTGGAAGTCTGATTCGAAGGTTCTGTCGCTCGACGTGCCGTTGCGCAGCGTTACCTTGAACCTGGACATATCAGGAATATGCCACTGCCGGCGAAGCTCCGGGCGATGAACAGGTTAACTCCACGAAACCAGTCGGAGCACCGTAGCCGAACTGAAATGACACAAATCTGTGTTATTTCAGTCAGGACTGCTATGTTCGGTGCTGTGCCGTCCGACACACAGCTGATCTTCGCCGACCACGTCGGCCGCTTCTACGCCCGCCAGTACGGCTTCCCTCCGATGGCGGGGCGTCTGCTGGGGTACCTGTTCGTGTGTGATCCGCCACAGCAGACGATCGACGAGCTGGGCGAGGCTTTGCTGGCGAGCCGGAGCGCCATCACCGGCGCGGTCAAGCTGCTCGAGGGCTATCGGATGGCGCGGCGCACCCGCACGGCCGGTGAACGGGTGGACCGGGTGAGCCTGGACCCGGCGAGTCAGCAACCGCAGAACTTCGATTCCGCCCTCCACCGCGAGCACGCGGCACTGTTCCGGGAAGGGCTGACATTGCTGGCCGACGCCCCACCCGAACGCCGCGCTCCGCTCGAGGAGATGGTCGCGCTGGCCGAGTTCCTCAGCGACCGACTGCCGCAGCTACGGGACGAATGGCACACGCGCCGCGCTGAGCTCCGGGCTCGGCGAACCGGCACACTCGATCGAGAAGGGGAAGCGCATCCTGACTGAATCCGATCTGTCCGCCCTGCGCAAGCGAGCCGCGAACGGTGACCCGACGGCGGTCGACATCCTGATCGAACTCGCCGGCGAGCGGGGTGACATGGCCGAGCTGCGGCGCCTCGCCGAGGCCGGCAGCTCCGACGCGGCCGACCAGCTCATCGAGGTCGCCACCGAACTGGGCGACATGGACGAACTCCGGCGCCTCGCCGACAGCGGAAACAGCACCGCCGCCGAACAGCTCGCGGAACTCACCGACGAGTGACACCGGCGAAGCGAGAAAGCCCCGACCTGCATCAAAATGCGGATCGGGGCCTTGCCTGACGGTGGGCGCGGAGGGTTTCGAACCCCCGACCGCTGGTGTGTAAAACCAGAGCTCTACCACTGAGCTACACGCCCGAACATCCGGCGAGAACCTCGCCGGATGCGCATCAGGACTCTAGCGTGGCGAGGGCTTTCTCCCAAGCTCCCTGGTCACGGGCTTCTCCGGGTCCGTTCATCTCGGCGAACCGGATGATGCCTTCCTTGTCGATGACGAAGGTGCCGCGGTTCGCGAAGCCCAGCTTGTCGTTGAAGACGCCGTATTGCTCCGCGACCGCGCCGTGCGGCCAGAAGTCGGCGAGCAGCGGGAAGGTGTATCCCTGCTCGGCGGACCAGATCTTGTGGGTCGGCGACGCACCGACGGAGAGGGCGAGGATCGCCGTCTCGTCGTTCTCGAACTTCGGCAGTTCGTCGCGAACCTTGCAGAGTTCACCCTGGCACGTTCCGGTGAACGCGAGCGGGTAGAACACGAGCAGGACGTTCTTCTTTCCGCGGTAATCGGAAAGCGTCACCTCCTGGTTGTTCTGGTCCTTGAGGGTGAAATCGGGGGCGGTGGTGCCCACCTCGAGCGGCATGACGTGATTCCTTCGGTGAGTGAACGGGAAAGGTGAGACTGTTCAGCGCTTGTTCGCGGGACGCGACTTCGGCTGAACCAGACGGCTTCCCGACCAGTCTCCGAGATTTGCCGCCGACGTCTGGGTGAGACCGGCTGTGGGTGCGGACTCGGCGATCTCGCTGGGCTCCACGTGACCGGGCTGACCGGTCTTGGGGGTGAGGACCCACACGAATCCCTCGTCGGCCAGGGGGCCGATGGCATCCATGAGGGCGTCGACGAGGTCTCCGTCTTCGTCGCGCCACCACAGCAGCACGACGTCGATGACCTCGTCGGAATCCTCGTCGAGCAGTTCTCCACCGATGGTGTCCTCGACCGCGGCACGCAGGTCGTCGTCGGTGTCCTCGTCCCAGCCCAGTTCCTGTACCGCCATGTCGGCAGTGATCCCGAGTTTCTGAGCGTAGTTTTGGGCGTCCGCCGCGGCGACCACGGTGGGGTCCTCCTTTTGTTGACGGTGCTCGGGTACCCGAACACCTGCCGGATGAAGATCAATTAGGTGAAAGCGAACATGCTCGAACGCTTTCGCGCAAGCCGACCACGCGAATTTTTCTGAGAATGTAGTGATGCGTGGTCATCGCCCGAGCCTACGGTGCGGGAGTCACGATGTGGGGCAGGCTGCCCGAATCGAGTCGCTGAGCTCGTCTCCTCGGCTCGCGAGAGTGTTCAGAATGTCTCCGCGTTGCCCGCCGTCGACGGCGGCCGCGAGTTCGCGATAGTTGTTGGCGTAATCGGTGAGGAGTCCGGTCAGGTCGGGGGGAAGTGCGGGTGTGGCGGCGTTCGCGCCGTCCGCGGCCGACCGGAGTGCCGCCGCCGCGGCGCTCGCCTTCGCGCCGGTGTCCGCGGCTTCGGCGTTGGCGGCGTCGATGAACGTGTTGTAGGTGTCGATGGTCTCGCCGGCACGGGTCACGAACATCGTGCACTGCTCCACGAGCGCCTCCCGCTCGGCCGCGGCCTTCTGCGAGGACGACGCGGCCACCGACGAGGACGTCGCTTCGGCGGCGTACTCGGCCGCCTGGGAATCGTTCTGCTGCGCGGTCCCCTCGATCGCGGCGCCACATCCGGCGATGACACCGACGCCGACGATCGCCGCGGCGGCAGCACTCAGCAGCCCCCAACGGCGCGACGACGTGCGCATTCGTCTCCCCCATGTTTTCGACGACATCGACAAATTCAACATTCGGCCCCGGATCTGCGCAAACGCTACCGAAGAGTAACCCGAGCACGGTGTGCCGACCGCGCCGCAATGGGGAAAGATGAGGGTCGCGCCATATTCATAAAGGAGATGGATCGGGCCTAACAAGGCCGCGATCGCATGGAGAGGACGCCACACCGCGCGTCCCACCACAATGAGGAGCAACGTTGTCAGACCTGATCCAGGGACCCGCGTCTCAACCGGATTCCGCCACACCCGGCGCCGGAGCGGCCCAACCTTCCAACCCCAGTGCAACCCCGGGCTCCGAGGGACGCGTTCGCGTCATCCGTGAGGGTGTTGCGTCGTATCTGCCGGATATCGATCCGGATGAGACCACGGAGTGGTTGGAATCGTTCGATGGTTTGTTGGACCGGTCCGGTCCGACTCGTGCCCGGTATCTGATGTTGCGGATGCTCGAGCGGGCCGGGGAGAAGCACGTCGCTCTGCCGGCGTTGACGTCGACCGATTATGTGAACACCATCCCGACGGAGAACGAGCCGTGGTTCCCCGGTGATGAGGAGGTCGAGCGCCGGTACCGGGCGTTCATCCGGTGGAACGCGGCGGTGATGGTGACCCGCGCGCAGCGCCCCGGGGTGGGTGTCGGTGGCCACATCTCGACGTACGCGTCGTCGGCGGCCCTGTACGAGGTGGGGTTCAACCACTTCTTCCGCGGCAAGGACCACCCCGGTGGTGGCGATCAGATCTTCATCCAGGGCCACGCCTCTCCCGGCATCTACGCCCGCGCGTTTTTGGAGGGGCGGATCCCGGCGGAGCGGATGGACGGGTTCCGGCAGGAACACTCGCACGCCGACCAGGGCGGCGGCCTGCCGTCGTACCCGCACCCGCGGCTGCTGCCGGATTTCTGGGAGTTCCCGACCGTGTCGATGGGTCTGGGCCCGATGAACGCGATCTACCAGGCCCGGTTCAACCATTACCTGCACGACCGCGGCCTCAAGGACACCGCCGACCAGCACGTGTGGGCGTTTTTGGGTGACGGCGAGATGGACGAACCCGAATCGCGGGGTCTCGCGCACGTCGCGGCCACCGAAGGTTTGGACAATTTGACGTTCGTGGTGAACTGCAACCTGCAGCGCCTCGACGGCCCGGTCCGCGGCAACGGCAAGATCATCCAGGAGTTGGAGTCGTTCTTCCGCGGCGCCGGCTGGAACGTGATCAAGGTGGTCTGGGGCCGCGAGTGGGACGCCCTGCTGCACGCCGACCGGGACGGTGCCCTGGTGAACCTGATGAACGTCACCCCGGACGGCGACTACCAAACCTACAAGGCCAACGACGGCGGGTATGTGCGCGAGCACTTCTTCGGCCGGGACCCGCGGACCAAGGAACTGGTGGCGAACCTGTCCGATCAGGACATCTGGAACCTCAAACGCGGCGGCCACGACTACCGCAAGATCTACGCCGCCTACGCGGCGGCGATGGCGCACAAGGGTCAGCCGACGGTGATCCTGGCGCACACCATCAAGGGCTACACCCTGGGCAAGCACTTCGAGGGCCGCAACGCCACCCACCAGATGAAGAAGCTGACCCTCGACGATCTGAAGAATTTCCGGGATCTGCAGCGGATCCCGATCTCCGACGCCGAGTTGGAGAAGGACCCGAAGATGCCGCCGTACTACCACCCCGGCCCCGATGCCCCGGAGATCCAGTACATGCTGGACCGCCGCAAAGCCTTGGGTGGGTTCCTGCCGCAGCGGCGGACCTCGCCGGCGCCGTTACCGCAGCCGGCGGACTCGACCTACGACGTGGTCCGCAAGGGCTCCGGCAAGCAGCAGGTCGCGACCACCATGGCGTTGGTGCGGATCATGAAGGAGCTGTTGCGGGACAAGGAGATCGGGAAGCGGATCGTGCCGATCATCCCGGACGAGGCCCGCACC
>NZ_NHML01000028.1:0-115642 GCF_002165735.1 Rhodococcus sp. NCIMB 12038 | reverse complement strand
CCGACGAACTGTCCGGCGGCACCTTCACCCTCACCAACACTGGGAGCCGGGGTGCATTGTTCGACACCCCGATCATCAACCAACCTCAAACCGGGATCCTGGGTGTCGGTGCCGTGGTCGAACGGCTGATCCCGACGCGGCAAGACGGTGAGCTCCGCATCGACGTGCGGTCGATGGCCTACCTCTCGATCTCCTACGATCACCGCATCGTCGACGGAGCCGACGCCGCGCGATTCCTCACCGCCGTCAAACTTCGCCTCGAAAACGGATTCGCTCCAGCGGACCTCTGACAGCAATGGCTCGCTGTGGATTCACAGGACGACGCGGAACTCGGCACGGACACATCAGTCGGTCGGTGGATTCAGGTTCACGCTAACCCCGCCTGCTATCGGCACGCAGGAAGTTTGCGACCAGCTCGTTGAATTCTGCGGCTCGTTCGATCTGCGTCCAGTGCCCGCAGCGAGCGAAAATGTGCAGGTCCGCGTCCTGTAGCAGGTGCAGCATGGTCCAGGAGACCTCCGGCGGCACTACCTTGTCCTCCCTGCCGTGAATCAGCAACGAGGGCGTACGGATCGACCGTGTCTGCTCCTCGGTGATGCTCAGCTCATTACCTTTGTGCCGGGGGTCGAAGAACATCGCGCGGTAGGCGTCGAAGGTCTCCACACTCGCCGCGTAGCGGATGCGGACCAGTTCCTCCGTGATTATGGCCGGATCGACCGCAAAGTAGTCGAGCAGCAGCGCCCGCATGTTGTCGAGTGAGGGTTCGTAGGCGCGCAGTGCCTTCAGTCCGTCGGTCAGGGTCATGCCCACGCCCGGCGAGCCCATCAGGACCATGCGCGAGACCCGATCCGGATGACGGTCGGCGATGTCGAGTGAGATCCGTCCGCCCAGCGAATTGCCGACCAGCGAAACCCGGTCGAGTTCCAGCGCGTCCAGCAGGCCCAAGACATGGTCGCTCCACGTACTCAGCGAGTACACGACGTCGTCGGGACGCGACGTCTCCCCGTAGCCGACAATGTCCGGTGCAATGACCCGGAAGTGCTTGGCAAGCCCGGGAATTGTGTGCTGCCAGTTCGCGCGGCCCGAAACACCGGGACCGGACCCGTGAAGCAGTACAACGGGATCGCCGCTGCCGGCCTCGAGATAGAACGTGTCGATCGGCTCTGCGGTGAGGCCGGACACGGCCACGCGCCGGCCCTGGGCGATGTCAGTGGTTGTCATCAGAATTCCTATCTCGCCTGTTCGGCGGTCTCGCGGGTGTGGGTCCCCAAATTGCCGGAAGATTCGGCGAAGCATTTCATCGGTGTCGTCCGCGGAACTCGAGCTCAGGCCCGCAGTTCCGGGAACTGGTCGTCGCGCCACTCCTCTGCACCGGCGGTACCTGACTCCTCGCGTCCGCGCAGGTCTACGCGCCGGATCTTGCCGGAGATCGTCTTGGGCAGCTCGGCGAACTCCAGGCGGCGTAGGCGCTGGTATGGGGCGAGGTTCGCGCGGGCATGCCGGAGGATGGCGAGCGCCGTCTCGCGCGTCGGCTCGTGGCCTGGCGCGAGGCTGACATAGGCCTTGGGGACGGCCAGGCGGAGCCGGTCGGGTGCCGGCACGACCGCGGCCTCGGCGACCGCCGGATGCTCGATCAACACACTCTCGAGTTCGAACGGTGAGATCTTGTAGTCGCTGGCCTTGAACACGTCGTCGGTGCGCCCGACGTAGAAGATGTAACCGTCCGCGTCACGGCTGGCGACGTCGCCGGTGTGGTAGTAGCCACCCGCCATCGCCTCGGCGTTGCGTTCCGGATCGCCCTGGTAGCCGGTCATCAAGCTCATCGGCCGCCGTGCGAGATCGACACAGATTTCGCCCTCGCCGACGCCGTCGACCCGCGCCCCGGTCACCGGGTCGACCAGCACGATCGGCACGCCGGGCAGCGGCAGACCCATCGAGCCGGGTTTGACCGGCATCTCGGGTACATTTCCGATGGCCAGTGGTAGCTCCGTCTGGCCGAATCCGTCTCGGATCGTCAACCCCCACTGACGTCGGACCTGGTCCATCACTTCAGGATTGAGCGGTTCTCCCGCCGAGAGGAGCTCACGGAGCTCCCCGGGGCCACCGGAGAGGTCTGCTTTGATCAGCATCCGCCACACCGTCGGCGGAGCGCAGAACGTGGTCACCCCGGCCCGGCGAATCTGTGCGAGCAGCGAGGCGGGATCGAAGCGTGAGTAGTTGTAGACGAAGATCGTGGCCTCGGCGATCCACGGGGCGAAGAAGCAGCTCCAGGCGTGTTTTGCCCAGCCCGGCGAACTAATGTTCAAGTGCACGTCACCGGGTGCCGCCGCGATCCAGAACGACGTGGCGAGATGCCCGAGCGGATAGGACACTTGGGTGTGCTCGACGAGTTTCGGCCGACTGGTGGTGCCGGAAGTGAAATACAGGAGTTGCGGATCATGCGGGGCGGTGCCCGGATGTGCTGCCGGTGGCGCGTCCAGCGCGTACGCTCCCCTGAAGTTCACCCAGTCAGTGGGTACGGCAAGTTCGTCACCGACCGCGAAACGCGTGTATTCGCCCGGTATCTCGTCGAATTTGGCGGCGTCGGCGACGTTGGCGATCACGTGACGCGCACCACCGCGACCGATGCGGTCGGCGAGATCGGCGGGGCCGAGTGCGGTCGTCGTGGGCAGTATGACCGCACCCAGCTTCATGACCGCAAGCATCGCCTCCCACAGCTCGACTTGATTGTTCAGCATGAGGACGACGTGGTCCCCCTTTGCGACCCCGTTCCCGGCGAGGTGGGCGGCGACCTGGTCCGAGCGCCGTGCAAGTTCGTCGTAGGAATATTTCGCCTCGGATCCGTCTTCCTCCACGATCCACAGCGCCACCCGGGTGTTCCCTCGAGCGATTGCGTCAAACCAGTCCACGGCCCAGTTGAACCGTTCCCCGAGGTCCGGCCAGGTGAATTCGTCGACTGCCGCGCGGTAGTCGCGGCCGAGACTCAGTAACAGGTCTCGGGCAGCACGGTAGACCTCGGTCGCCCCGCGAGGGGCGGGGCGGTCGGCCGAATCGGGATTCTCGGTGACACGGGACGCGTCGTCGACGCGGGAGACGCCGGTCATGGCTTACCGTCTTTCTGGGCTCGCATCCGAAGATGTGGGAATGATAATTGTCCCCGCCGGAAGGCGAAGGGAGGCAGGGAATTTGTCAGCCATGCTGCTGCCGCCGTTCACACTGATCACGCGGCCTGTGACGAACCCGGACGCGGGGTTCAGCAGATCGGCGACGGCACCGGCGACTGGCTGGCCGGCTCGGACAGCTCACTACGAGTACACGGCAAATGCCTTGTTGGAGTTGAAAACATCGGTCACGACAAGATCCGACCACTCCCGGCGCAGGCCGAGTTCCTCGACCGCACCGAGCATGCAGAACCAGTTCAGGATCTCGTGCTGGCCTGCGTCGACGACTTCTGCGCTGGTGTAGTTGCGCATCAGCGCGAAGTCGTCTTCGAGCAGCGCCTTGTAGATGCGCATGTCGGCCTCGGTGTCCGGACGAATGTGCCACAACTTGTCCGCCAAGAATGCGTGCGACCAGCTCGAGGAGGCGACGAACGCCACCCGGAGATCGTGGTCGCGGAAATGCTGCGCGACCGCTCGACCCACTTGGAAACACCGTGCCGGTGTCGGGCCTGAGGGGTCGAGTACCTCCGACTCGATGTCGGCGAATCTCGCCAATCCGCCCTGTCGTGCGATGGCATGCTGCCCATAGCAATTGACGGTCATCGGGATGAACGGATAGGACATCTGTGCGCCGGCGTTGTCGTAGTCGAGGAACAGCTGCGTATTGAGGATGGCGTGCGGGAAATGTGCACCGGCACGCTTCTTGTACGAGTAGGCCATGTCGAATCCGCGCTCGATCAGGCCGTCGGCAAGTTGTTTCGCCCCCTTTGCGTCACCGTGCATCACGATCTCGAAGTCATCCGGTTTGCCCCAGAAGTTCGGGCTACCCCGCTCGTTCATCACCTCGAAGGCGGGTACGTCGAGATCGCCGTAGGCGAGAACACAGAACGGTGGGACCACCTCCTCGCGGAAGTTCTCGTACTGGTCGTCGCCCCACACCACGACCACGTCGGGGGCGAACTCGTCGATCGCCTGCCGGACCCGCGCCAGATCCGCGACCAGTTCCGCACGATGCGCACCGGCGGCGGCCGTGCCGCCGTCATCCGACCACTCGCGACGCATGCGGTCCGGCCAGTTGGCAGGGTCCTTCTCCTCGGCGGGGATGCCCGGGTCCGTGAGCGTCCATCGCAGGAGGCCTGCCATGTGCTCGTCGGTTCCCGCCAACAACGGGTAATGGGTGATGCCGCAGGCGAGGAACTCTCCCATGGGCCGTCCTTTCTGAGGTGACGCCTCGGGCGCCGTCACATGCGCCGGGCGGATCGCTCCCCCATCGTGTGACCCTCCGGTGCCGGACGCACAGCAAGTTCCAGTGTCCGGAACACGGAGTCAGTCGTCGAACGGAAAGAGATCTGCTCTGCCCTGGGAGAGCATCTGGGCGGTATCGCGGCTGATGCGGTGGGCGGTCAGTTTGACGGCATTGATCATCGACTCGCTTACCTGCTTCGACGTGTCGAACTGAACGGCGATCGCACCCATCGGCCTGCCCTTGATGAGGACGGGCGCGGCAATGTTGCCCAGGCCGAGGACCACGCCGTCCTTCTGGATCGCCGCCCCCGACACCCGCACGCGCTTCAATTCCTCATGGATCTGCACCGGATCCGTCACGGACCTGGGCGTCAGTCCGACGAGAGGACCCGCAAGCAGTTCGGTGAGCTCGTTCTCCGGGAGGTATGCCATCATCGCCCGGCCCATCGCGGACAGGTGTGCGGGGATTCGTGTTCCCACCTCGCCGATGGGCCGTTCGTGGTCTACGGCGAAGAGTGCCTGCAGCACGACGACCTCGTTGCCCCTGAGGACGCCGAAGTGCACCGATTCCTTCGACCACGCCTGCAACTGGGCCAGATGTGGCAACGCGACCTCGCGCATACCGTCCACCGGCATGGAGGAAACCAGCTGCAGCAGTCGGATGCCGAGGCGATACCCCGCACCGTGCTCCTCGATCACATCCAGCTCGCCCAACCGCTGCAGCAATCTGTGGACCGTCGACTTCGGTAAGCCTGTTTTGCGGCTGATCTGTGTCAGGGTCAGAACCCGATCACGTTCGTTGAACGCTCCGATGACCACGAACGCCTTCGCCAGAATGGAGGGAGGCGCGCCCTCCGCACCACCGACGTCGTGTTTGTCATCCGCCATGTGCATTATCCGGGCCTCCGCACTCTCCGCTCCACCGACCCATCGGAATCCCACTGTAACGGCGGTCACAACACGCCCGGTATTCAGGGTACGGGTTTCACCGGACGGTTCCAGCCTCTGGAACAGCCACGGCGGCGAGCGCTGTGAGGCCCCTAGCGTTCCGGAGGTCCGGCCTAACCGACGAGTGGGCACGGAGACGAATTTTCGGATGCACGCACAAGGAGGCCCTCGTGGTTCCACCCGGCACCATCGACGTGCATGCGCACCATTTCCCGCGTGACGCTCCTCCCACCGACGTCATGGCCGGGTTTCCGCGCGCACCTCGACTGGTTGTCGACTCGGCGGCGACAGGACGCCTGGTCCGCGGAACCGAGGATTTCCGCACCGTCCGGCGTGCCCTCTGGGATGTGCAGGCACGCCTGGAAGACATGGATCGTGCGGGCGTGGCGATTCAGGCAATTTCTCCCGTTCCCGTCACACTCGAATACGGAGCGCCGGCAGCACCGTTCGCCTCGTACTGCCGCTGGATCAACGAATCCGTTGCCCGCGCAGTACAAGACGGCGGCGGCAGGCTCGTCGGGGTGGGAACCGTTCCGCTCGGATCACCGCGAGAGTGCCTGTCCGAACTTCATCACCTGTCCGCCGATCTGGGATTGCGCGCCGTCGAGATCGGCACGCGAATCGATGGAATGGAATTGGACGATCCGGCATTGGAGTACTTCTTCGACGCTGCCGACAGCCTCGGACTCGCAGTGCTGGTTCATCCCGTGGACGGTGGTGGCGGCGCGGTCCGCCGTTCCGGATTCACCTACGACTTCGGACTGGGCATGACCTCGGATACCGCACTTGCCGCGACGGCTCTCGTCTTCGGCGGAGTTCTCGACCGCCATCGAGGACTCCGCGTCGCCTTGGTCCATGGCTGCGGCACTTTCCCCTGGGCGTACCCGAGACTGCGCCTCGGCGCACAGATTGCCGGTACGCACCTACCCGAGGAGTTGGACCACCTCGTATCGCGGCTCTACGCAGACACGTTGGTATTCGACCCGGCGCATCTGCCGGTACTGGTTCACCGCTTCGGTGTGGACAGGATCCTCCTCGGCAGCGACCATCCGTTCATCTCGGGCCAACCCGAAGCCGGATTGGCGGAGTTGCTCTCTGCCTCAGCTGATTTACCGCCCGGGACGGTACCGAGAATCCTCCGCGACAACGCACTCGAGTTCCTCGGACTGCCATCCGGAGAGCTCGTCACCGACCACTCGTCACCGACAAAGGAAGACCATTATGGCACTCACTGATGAAAACCTCGTCGACGTTCCCGGCATGGCCAGCCGATGGGTTCGCCTCGCGAACGGCGCCCGCGCACACTACATGACTGCCGGCACCTCGGGACCCGCAGTGGTCCTGCTCCACGGCGGCCTGCCCGGCTCCTCAGGGCTTGCGGGATGGCGTTTCCTGGCACCCTACCTCGCGGAAAACGGCTTCCGGGTGTACTGCCCCGACATGCCGGGCTTCGGTCTGTCGGACACGAGGGAGGAATACTGGCCGGACGGCATGGAAACCTTCGTCGATTTCATCGACCAGTTCGCCACCGCACTGTGCCTGGACCAGTTCCACCTCGCGGGCAACTCGATGGGTTGTATGAATACGGTCAACTACACGGTCGCCCACCCGGACAAGGTCAAGAGCTTCGTCCTCATCGCGGGAGATATCGGCGACGTGGTCCCGGAACACCTCACACCCCCGGCGGGCGAGTTCCGTCTCACGGCCTACGACGGCACCCGCGAGGGAATGCGCACGATGATGGAGGCGATCATCCATCGCGGTGAGGCGATCAGTGAAGATCTGATCGACATGCGTTACCTCTCTGCGAGGGACCGGATGGACGCGCACGCGAAGTTCTGGCCCAGTCTGTTGCAGTACCGCCGCATCACGGACTGGACGGACGAGAATCGCGCCGCCCGTCTGGTGACGAAGGGGCGTCTGGACCGGCTGACCACTCCCGGGCTCTACCTCTACGGCCGACAGGACATCCTGACGCCGGTCGAGTGGGGGTACGTCCAGGAGGATCACCTGCCCAATGTTCAGTTCTTCTACCCCGACGAGTGCGGGCACCAGGGTCAGACCGACCGTCCGGACCTGTTCAACCCGGTGTTCCTCGAGTTCTTCCGGGACGGGAAGGTCTCCGGCGACCTCGCGGACGCCGCCGGTGTCTCCGATCGCCGGCCCGAACTGCCGCTGGTCGATCGCTCCCTGGTCTCCGCCTGATTTTCCCACCGATGGCCGACTCCGGATCTCAGGATTCGGTGTCGGCCTTTCGGCGTTTCCCGCCCTCGCGAACCTAGGACGTGTTCGATGGCTCTACCGCAGACTGCTTCGACCGGCGAATCACCAAACCCCACGGCCGACACGCAGCGATCCGGTCGTCAGGACTGGACCTGGCTTGCGGTCTGCTCTGCGATGTTCGTGGTGGCGTGGGGTGGTAATCAGTTCACTCCGTTGCTGACCATGTACCGGACGGAACGCGGGTTCAGCGAACTCGCCGTGAATACCCTGCTGTTCGCGTACGTGGTCGGTTTGATTCCCTCTCTCCTGCTCTCGCATCGGCTCGCGGAGCGCTGCGGCATCCGGGGTCCCCTCGTCCTGGCCGTGCCATTGAGCGCACTGGGTTCGATTCTGGTCGCAGTCGGGTCGCACGACCCCGCGCTGATGTTCGCCGGACGAATGTCGACCGGCGTGGCGCTGGGTATCGGGATGGTGGTCGGTGGGCTGTCGCTCGACTCGCTGTCGACAGAGCCTGGCCGCGCTCCGCGAGCGTCGGCGATGAGCCTGACGAGTGGCTTCGCGATGGGTGCGGCCGCGTCGGGCGCCCTCGCCCAGTGGGCTCCCGCCCCGACCGTCGCGCCGTTCGTCCTGCACACGGCGCTCTGCGTCGTCGGCGCGGTGCTGATCGCAAGGTCCGCGCCGGGTCCAGCACGCACCCTGTCGCCACCGTCGGAGAGGATTCGAACGCCACTCCCCGTCGAATTCCACCTCCTCGTGATTCCTGCAGCCCCATGGATCTTCGGAGCACTGGGTATCGCGTACGCAATCCTCCCGTCCATCGTGGCTACGCAACTGGACGGCTTTTCCTCCGCATTCTCGGGGCTGCTGTGTCTGCTCAGCTTGGGACTGGGTTTCCTCGCGCAACGTTTCGTGGGGACCACGACTCGGCGATCGGGTTCGGCGCGGGTGATCGGCGTGGTGCTCGTCGTAGCGGGCACACTCGCGGCCGCCTGGGCAGCAGCTACCGAGTCGGTCTGGGTGGTGGTCGCCGCCGCATCCGTGCTGGGTATCGGCTACGGGCTGACGTTGGTCGGATGCTTGCGCGATTGCGAGCGATTGGCCCCGGCCGGCCGGTTGGGAACCATGACCGGCCGGGTCTACTGCCTCGGCTACCTGGGATTCGGA
Organism: Rhodococcus sp. NCIMB 12038; assembly: GCF_002165735.1. Lineage (NCBI taxonomy): Bacteria > Bacillati > Actinomycetota > Actinomycetes > Mycobacteriales > Nocardiaceae > Rhodococcus > Rhodococcus sp. NCIMB 12038. Next base: position 106,901 of record NZ_NHML01000028.1, on the reverse strand, counting down.
CTGCCGACCGCGATCGCCTGGCTCCACGGTTCGTTCGCCATCGGCACGACGGCAACGTTGTTGTGTGTCGCCGCAGCGGCCCTTGCAACCAACTCGGCAGGAGCGGCCCTTCTGTCCATCACACGGCGGAGGCAGAACTAGCCTCCGACCTCGCGACGGGTGTTCCAGCGGCCGGAACCGCGCACACCCGGAAGGCGGCGGAAGATTACGTTCACCATTATGTCCATCCTGATCGTCGGCGCCTCTGTTGCAGGCACTCGAACAGCAATCGCTCTGCGACAGCGCGGTTTTACCGGGCCCATCACGCTCGTGGAGAGCGAGGAGCACTGGCCCTACGACAAACCGCCGCTGTCCAAGGACCTCCTGGCCGAGGGCCACACTCCGGACGTCCCGCGACTCCTGACACCCGAACTCGCGGCCGAACTCGACCTCGATGTCCGCCTGGGCGTGCACGTCACCGCTCTCGATGCGGCACGGCAGGTCGTGGTCACTCACACCGGCGAGGAAATCTCCTACGAGCGGTTGGTGATCGCGACCGGCGCCCGGGCCCGGACCCTGCCGGTGCCCTCGGGTCTGACCGGCGTGCACACGCTCCGAACGCTCGACGATTCGACCGCGCTGCGCGATGCACTCGCCGGCAAACCACGCGTAGCTGTGGTGGGTGCGGGTTTCATCGGTGCCGAATTCGCCTCCGCGGCGCGACTCCGCGGTCTCGACGTCACCGTCATCGAGGCGCTGGCCGTCCCGATGAGTCCGATCCTCGGTGACGACGTCGGACGCGAGGTCTCTTCGGTTCACGCGCTCAACGGCACCGAACTCGTCACCGAAGCACGTGTCGAGCGATTCCTCGGTAGCGCGCGCGTCGAAGGTGTTGCGCTCGCCGACGGAAGAGCGGTGCCCGCCGACCTCGTTGTCGTCGGGGTCGGTGCAACACCGAACACGCACTGGCTCGAGGGCAGCGGATTGCCCGTCGACCACGACGGCGTGCACTGCACCGAGCGCTACGAGATCCCCGGTTTCCCGTCGATCTTCGCCATCGGCGACCTCGCCGTTCGCCCGCATCCGCTGCTCGGCGTCCGGGCTCGGATCGAGCACTGGACCAGCGCGGGCGAGCAGGCCGATGCGGTTGCCTCGATTTTGACCGGCGCCGAACCGCCTGCACCGCAGCTTCCCTACGTGTGGTCGGACCAGTACGGCTCCCGCATCCAGATCGTCGGGAGGCCCTCGCTCGGCGAACTCGCTCATCGAGAGGGTTCGATGGCGGAGGGGCATTTCCGCGCCGTCTACGTCGACACCGACGACAACCCGATAGCCCAGGTCAGCGTCAACAACGCGAAAGCTGTCGCTGCGTTTCGCAAGATCTACCGGCGCGGTGGGAGTCTCACGGACCTCGTCGGCGAACAGACACCCGCCCGATAAGGAAGGCAACCATGCGTCACATTCAGCATTTCAAGGGTGGTCCGGACAAGATACTTCACATCGAGTCCGAGGGCTGCAAGATCAACGTGATCATCGGGACCCACGACCTGAGCAACGAGGTCTTCACGACCGTGGAAATCCTGCCTGCCGAGCCGGACGACGACGGCCGGAACTGGATGACGATCGGCCCGACTGCCGTGCTGGTGGTGCCCGCCACCGGTTCCGACCCCGACAGCTGGCTCTTCCGGGACCTGGCGACGTCCAAACCCGACGTCGCAGACCATCGCTAACTCACGCCGCCGCAGCCGCACTCATCAGAACGGATCACTCCATGACTGCAGAGCAATTCATCATCGACGACCGCGAGAGCAACCTCTTTCGGGTCAACCGTGAAGCTTTCACCTCCGAGGAGGTGTTGGACCGCGAGCGGAAGGAGATCTTCGGCAAGACGTGGCTCTATGTGGGACACGAGTCCGAGATCCCCGGCAAGAACGATTTCCAGACGCGCGACGTCGGCGGGCGTCCGGTGATCTTCAACCGCGACCGCCACGGTGACGTGCGGGTGCTGCTCAATACCTGTCTGCATCGCGGGTCCTCCGTCTGCAGGCACTCCTCGGGCAACGCCAAGATCTTCACGTGCTTCTATCACGGCTGGGCGTATCGGAACTCGGGCGAGTTGGTCAATGTTCCCGGCAACGAGGACTACAAGACCGAGCCGGCGACCGTGTACAAGGGTCTGCAGTCCCCGGCGCAGGTCGACTCCTATCGCGGGCTCTACTTCGTCAACTTCGACGCCGACGCGCCCGACCTGCTGACGTACCTCGGCGACGCCCGCTACTTCATCGACCTCGCGGCCGATCAGTCTCCCGAAGGCATCGCGATTCTGGAGGGCACCCACAAGTACTCACTGAAGGCGAACTGGAAGCTCCTCGTCGAGAACAGCATCGACGGATATCACGCGAAGTCCGTGCATCACACGTACTTCGAGATGATGATGGAACTGGGTGCCACGCCTCCGATGCTGGGCCAGGACACCGTCAACGGGGTCGGTCCCGCCGGCATGGGCACAGAGTTCCCCAACGGCCACGCCACCTTGATGTACCCGGCCAACGGCCTTCCCCTGGCCACAGACGGTGTCAAACGAACTCTCGCCGACTTGCGATCACAGGCCGAACAGAACTTCGGCGAAAACTACGCCAACGCCGCGTTCGGTCTTGCCCGGAATTCGGTGTTCTTTCCCAGCATGATCCTGATCGACCTCAGCTTCGGGTTGACGTTACGCACCTTCTACCCGGTGAGTCCCTCCGAAACCCTCGTCACCGGCTGGCAGATCATCCCCAAGGGTGTCGACGAAGAATTCGTCAAATACCGCATCAATAATGCACTCACCTTCTGGGGCCCGGCAGGACTGGCAACCCCCGACGACGTCGAGGCGCTCGAACAGGCTCAGAAGGGGTTCGGGGCACGCAACGAGATCGCCTGGTCCGACGTGTCCAAAGGTATGGGCAAGCCGGTACCGGCCGCCAACGACGAACTTCAAATGCGGTCGTGGTGGCGAGAATGGAACAGGCGCATCACCGGAGAACAACTCCCCACCGAGGGCACGCCTTTCGTTCCTTTCGACAAGCAAGGTGTCGACGCCTGACCTCGCTCGTTCACACCGAATAATCCACAATCCAGTCATCACAGAAGGACATCGGTATGACTTCCGTGTCAGCGACACCGTCCATCACCACTCGAAGCGCAGTAGAGGATTTCCTCTTCCACGAGGCCGCCCTGATCGATCGATGGCGGCTCGAGGAGTGGCTCGACCTGTTCACCCTGGACTGCACGTACGAGGTGCCGGCCACCGACCGGCCGGACGCCGATCCAGCTCTCACCTGGTCGCTCATCCATGACGGCCGCACGATGCTCGAGCAGCGCGTGATTCGCCTCAAGAAGCCGGAAGCACACGCCGAGTTTCCGCACTCACAGACCAGTCGGATCGTCGGTAACGTGCGCATTCTGAGCGAGTCCGACGAAAGCATCTCCGTCACCGCCAATTTCATCATCAACCGCGCCAAGGCCGGAAAGTTCGACACGTACGTGGGCCGCTACGACTACGACTTGGTACCGCAAGGTTCCTCCTTCCTGATCCGCCGCAAACGAGCTGTCCTGGCCCACGACATGCTCGATCCTCAAGGCAAGATCAGTTTCATCATCTGAACTGTCACCCGCACCGAATTCACGCATCACGAGAGGGCCGATCATGGCACCAGAAATATCAACCGCAGCACTGATCTTCGCGTGCAACGAGGACGATCTGGCTGACGGTGAAACCCTTCGGCTGGAGGCGGATGGCGGGATCGCCGTCTATCGCGTCGACGGCGAGTTCTACGCCACCTCCGATTCCTGCAGTCACGAGAAGTGGTCGCTGGGTGAAGAGGGCGAACTCGAGGGCCACGAGGTGCTCTGCACACTCCACATGGCCCGGTTCGACGTCCGCACCGGAGCACCCCTGTGCTTTCCCGCTGTGCTGGCGTTGAAGAAGTACCGCACGGTGGTGACCGGCGGCCGGGTGTACGTAGCACCGAACGAAGACTGAACACGATCGCGTCGAGCACCAGCGGAAGGTAGTACCACCACATGAACAGGTTCAAAGGCCGGACTGCGGTTGTCACCGGAGCCGGCAGCGGCATCGGCCGGGCCATCGCCGTCCGACTCGCAGACGAAGGAGCCGACCTCGTCCTCGGGGACCTCAGCGCGGACGCGGTCGAGGCGGTGGCAGAACATCTTCGGCCCGGTAGTGCGGCATCGGTGACCACCGTTGTCGGAGACCTGTCGCAACGCGAAGATGCCGCCGAACTCGTCCGGCGGACGGTCACCGAACGCGGCGCAATCGACGTCCTCGTGAACTGCGCGGGCGGTGGTGTCATTCTTCCCACGTTCGATCACACCGAGGAAACACTGCGGGCCACCGTCGACCGCAACCTGTGGACGACCCTGTACACCACCCTCGAAGCACTTCCCCACATGGTGGACGCCGGCTACGGCCGGATCGTCCACATCGGTGCAGAATCCGTGCGCAACGGTCTGTACCGGCACGCGATCTACAACGCTGCCAAGGGAGGAGTCCACGCCTTCGGGACCGGGCTCGCCCGCGAGTTCGCAGATTCCGGCATCACCGTCAACACTGTCGCCCCCGCCTGGGTCGAGACACCGGAGGCGGCGGCGAAGTTGGCGGCCGCAACCCCCGAAGTCAAGGAGGACATGGCGGTATTCGGGGCCCAGATGCGCAACCTCATTCCGATGAACCGCCCCGGAACTGTCGAGGAAGTCGCAGCCGCAGTCGCCTTCGTCGCTTCGGAGGAGGCGTCCTACGTCACCGGTCAGGTGATCAGCGTGAACGGTGGCAGCTCGATGCTGTAAGTTGCTGCGGATGCGTTATCGGCAGTCGTCGATGGCGGGCTCGCCGGCGAATCGTGCTGCGAGGAAGTCGATCGCACCCTGTGCACCGGAGATCAACGTGGTGTTGTGGCTCCCGCCCGGAGGTCGAACCACCTGAACGGTGCTGCCGGCAGCGCAGGCCCGGCGGACGTACTCGTCGGGGACCGCGACGGGTACCAGTTCGTCCCCGCTCGCGTGATAGCTGTAGATCGGTGCCCTCGTCCCGACTGCCGTGGGGCTGTTCTCGGCGAGGGCCTCCCGCAACGAAGGAACGTCGAAGGGCCGCGGGTCGACGGTGTAGTCGTGCAGCGACCGGAATGCGTGGTTCGCAATGAGTTCGACGGTGCAATCCGCACTACTCGCCTGCATGGCCGCCCGGCCTTCCGCGGTGAACAGCTCGCTCAGCCGATCCTCGGGATAGGCACGGTCGATTCCGATCAGGCCCCCGAAGGTGAGTCCGAACCCGTACCCGCCGTCGACGTTCCGCATGGCCGCTTCGAGGTCGGCGGGCAACCCGCCCAGAGCTATTCCGTCCATTCGCAGTTCAGGGGCATGTGCGGACTGAAGCTGAGCGGCCCACGCCGTGGCGAACGCACCGCCGGAATATCCCCACAATCCCGTGGGCGCGTCGGCGTCGAGTCCCGCCGGCGCGAAGTGCTTCGCGGCGCGGATGCCGTCGAGAACCGCATATCCCGACTGCGGACCGGCGAGGAATTCGGACTGCGGACCCTCGTAGTCGGCGGTGACGACCGCCCACCCGCGGGACAGCAGATACGCGATCATCACCGACTCGGTCGCGGCGTTCGAGGTCGCGGCGCCGAGCCCGGCGGTGAGAGCGTAGGACGGTGCGCACCGGGAGCCGAGGCTGTCCTCCGCGGTCTGATACGAGACGAGTGGACGGAGACCATTGCCTGTCCACGGAGTTCGCGGGACCAGAATCGTGGCCACGTCTGCGACCGGAGCCCGCTGGGAGTCGACGGACTTGTAGAGCACCTGCCAGGAATCGACCGGGAGCGGCACGCTCAACGCCGTCGCTGCCACCGGCCGTGACCGGAGGATCGTCCCCGCCGGCGCCGCCTCGTAGCCGGCCGGAGCTTGGTAGAACGCATCCTCGGCAGGAAGGGGAAGGTCGGCTGACGCCGTACCGGCTCCAACTACCAGGCTCGCACTCGCCGCTGTCACCACCGCAGCCAGAATCAACGACCATAGCCTCGCCCGCACAGGATGCTCCTCTCGTGTGGCAACCCATACGACCGGTATTCTGCCACTAAATACGGTCGAAGTGTAGATATTGTCCAACCAAAGCGGGATCGAGTCGACCGCACTGCAGGCCCGCACGCGCAAGCGCCACTCACCCCCTCCGAAGCGGGATCAAAACACCTCATCCGGGTGACGTACCAACCTCCACGATGCATGAGACTCGAGTCACAGCACTCGAGGACGTGGGCGCAATGCCCGGGCGTCTCGGCGCTGTTCAGCCCACACGAGAGAGAAGGTAGACCATGACGACGGTCGAATCCGCTGACACCGCAACAATTCCCGACGAAATAGCCCGGCAGATCGTTCTTCCCGAGGGACACAGCGACGACGCGAAGCTATACGAGGCCTACCGGTGGCTGCGCGAGAATCAGCCTCTCGCGCAGGCGCGAGTAGAGGGATACGACGCACTCTGGCTCGTCAGTAAGCACTCGGATCTGATGGAGATCGAACGGCAGCCGGAGATTTTCAGCGCAGGCGGCGGCGACAACAAGGGCTCGCACAACCCCATTCTCAGCAACCAGGCCGGGGACGAGTTCACCAAGAAACTCACCGGCGGAAGTCTTCGCATCCTGGACGCGTTGCCCTACCTCGACCCCCCGGAGCACACCACGATCAAGGACGTCGCCTTCGACTGGTTCCGGCCGGCCAACCTCAAGAAGTGGGAAGACCGCATCCGTGAGACCGCAAGGGAATCCGTTGCGCGCCTCGTCGCCGGAAGCCAAGATCTGGATGCCGTCCACGAGTTCGCGGTGTTCTTCCCCCTGCACGTCATCATGTCGCTTTTCGGCGTTCCCGTGGAAGACGAACCGCGCATGATGGCCCTGACCCAGGACCTCTTCGGTGTCGCTGACCCCGATGCGGCGCGCGAGGACGTCGAGGCACTGTCACCCGACGCTGCAGCACAGCAATGGGCCGCAGCGATTTCAGACTTCTACGCCTACTTCGATGTTCTCGTCGAAAGCAGGCGCGCTGAGCCGCGTGACGACCTGGCGACTCTCATCGCCGGCGCGAAGGACGCGAACGGTGAATACTTCGCGAAGACATTTGCGTACGGGTGGTTCGTCGCCATCGCCACCGCGGGGCACGACACCACGGCGAGTACGCTCGCGGGTTGCCTGCAGCAATTGGCCGCCCGCCCGGACATTCTCGATCGAGTGCGCGGCGATCTCAGCCTGGTTCCTCACCTGGTGAACGAGGCATTGCGCATCGTGTCTCCGGTCAAACAGTTCACCCGCGTCGCCCTTACCGACTACGAACTGCGTGGACGCACCATCAAGGCGGGCGACCGGCTGATGCTGCTGTTCCAGTCCGGCAACCGCGATGCCGAGGTCTTCGACAACCCCGACATCTTCGACATCGACCGCCGCCCGAACAAGCAGATCGCTTTCGGATACGGACCGCACATGTGCATCGGGCAGCATCTCGCGAAGCTCGAGATGAAGGTCATGCTCGAAGAGTTGCTCCCCAAGCTCCGACGTGTCGAGGTGACCGGTGCACCGAAGATGATCCAGACGAATTTCGTCGGCGGACTTCGACGCCTTCCCGTCCACCTCACTTTCGCCTGACCCGGTGATGCGCCGAGTCCGGAATGACGCTCGGCGCATCGCCTTCGAGCAAGAAAGCACTACGAAACCATGCCGAAAGTTACCTACCATCTGCCGGACGGCACGACCCGGCAGATCGACGTCGACCCCGGCGAAACGATCATGAATGCATCGCTTCGCAACAACCTCCCCGGCATCGTCGCCGAATGCGGCGGCAGTTGCGCCTGCGCAACCTGTCACGTCCATCTTCCGCAGGAGCACGCTCACCACTTCGCCGAGCCGACCGACGAGGAGGCGGATCTGATCGCCTATCTCGACGCAGCGGACGATGATTCCCGACTGTCCTGCCAGCTCGTCATCGGCAACAGCGACGACGAGATCCACGTCCGCGTCGCAGACAGCAGGTGAGGTTGTGTCGACGCTGCCGCGCGGGGATACCGCGATGAATGTCCGGCACTCCTTCTATCTCGTCGCCGGGACGGCGGCTCTGCTCCTGACCTGGCCGTTCGCGTTCGACTGGATGGGCGACGGGGGAAATATTCTCAACCCGGTCGAGTTCTTCGGTGACGGTATCGAGCCGGGCGGCACCGCGGCGTTCCTGAGCGTCGACATGTTGATCGCGTGGGTGGTCTTCATCGTATGGGTGCTCACGGATACTGTCCGAATCGGTATGGGGCGGAAGTGGGGCGTGGTCTTCGTGCTGCTGTCCTATATCGGCGTGTCCATGGCCTTCCCGTTCTATCTCGTGGTCCGCGAGCGATTCCTCGCGCAAGGCGATGTCAACCGACGGGAGACGGCGGCACCGGGCAGTCCGACGTCTGGTGCCGTACAAAGCTAGCTGACGAACCGAGGTCCCTACGTTGAGCAGTCGACGTAGGGACCTCGCACGTTGGTCTGCTCTACGACACCACCCTTCGCGCCTTCATCCCGTCGAATACCGGCGCGACTCGAACCACGTCACCCGTCGTAGGGGCGTGCACCATTTGACCGTTTCCGACGTAGATCGCGACGTGCCCGGGACCTGCGGGCCCCCAGTTCCCGAACAGCAGATCCCCTGGTCTGGCGTCTGCGATGGGAACCTCCACACCGACATTCCATTGCGTCTCGGAGGTCCGGGGCAGTGCCAGACCCGACGTCGCCGCATAGACGGCGTAGGACGTCAGCCCTGAGCAGTCGAACCCGCCCGCCGAGGGGCCGTTCACGTTCCCGCCGCCCCAGACGTACGGCAGACCGAGATAGCGGACAGCGGCTTCGACGATCTTGCCGCCGATTCCGTCAACCCCGCCCCCGAAGACTCCGAGAAGGGAGGCGTATCGCTGTTCGGATGCGCGGATCTTCGCGACATAGGGCTTTGTCTGATTCTCGTAATCCGGCGCACCCGAGGGCATACCGTGATTGAGTCGAACCGCGCCGGCGCCCGCGTTGTATGCGGCGATCGTGAGGTCGAGCGTGTCTCCGACCACCTCGCCCTGGGATTTCCATTGCTCGATCTGGCCGTACATGTCGCACAGCAGGTGCCCGGAGGCCATCACCGAGTCCGCGACGTCGAGGATGTCGGCCTTCCCGTCACCGTCGGCATCCTTGCCGTACCGCGCCCACGTGGCCGGCATGAACTGGCCGGGACCGCGCGCCCCGGATGGGGACGTCGGAGCGGTTGCGCCGTAGCGAAATCCGTTCTCCGCGGCGTACAGCGCAGCGAGAACGGGCGCCTTGACGCCATCGCAGATGGCGCCTGCCTTCTGGAACCACGGAACGAATACTGCGATGGAACCGATCGTCGACGACGCTGCGGCGGGATACTCGAGCACCGATGGCAACAGCCGCGGCGACGCGCCATCCGTCTCTCCCTGCATGAGTGCATCATCCGTCGTCTGCGACGACCACGGAACCGTGAAATGCGGCTCCGTCGCAACGGGGCCGGCGGACTGTGGATTCGCGGTGCCCTCAGGCCGGGGATCCCGGGGCGGCAACGGGTCCTGCGGGGATACCGGCGGGGGCACGGGCGGAAGATACGGCGCTATCACACCCTGGACGGCACCGGCGACATCGTCGACGATTCGACGAGCCGGGTCCCGGGTTTCCCGAGGCAGTCCCGCGATGGATTCGTCGATCTGCGCGCCCAGTGCGGGTGCGGCGTCCACGATCGATTGAACCTGTTGCGTTGCAATGCCTTGTGCGGGTTCCGGGAGATCGGCGGTATGCACGATGCCACCGAGTGCCGCGGCTACTCCGACGATGATCGCCGAAGGATCAACAGACATTCGTTTCCTCCTGATTGTGAGCCAGATCCATGTGACCCCAAGATGTGACTCGAGTCTCCCCCGTCCGCCTTCCCTGCCGCGTCGCACCAGAGGGTGGTTCCGATACTTCATCGGAGCTACGAACCACCCGGCAGCGAACAGGCCTCGCGCCTTCACCTCCCCCCACCGGGGGGGAGAAGGGGGAGATTGGAGCGAACTTGGCCTTCACCCCTGTCTTCCTGCCTTGTGACCTACCTAACATCACCCGTACGGAAGTGATGCCCCACAGCGGGCAAAGGCTCAAACACCCTGAATCTAGGAGCAATCGTGCAGATCAGCGCCGCCGTAGTCCACGAAGTCGCCGGCGACTTCGCCATCGAGACCGTGTCCTTGAGCGAACCCGCGGAATACGAAGTTCTCGTCGCGATCGCCGGCGTCGGTCTCTGCCACACCGACCTGGCCGTCAAGGAGGGACATCTCCCGTTCCCGCTCCCGGGTGTCTTCGGCCACGAAGGCAGCGGCACGGTCGTGAAGGTCGGATCCGGGGTCACCAAGGTCGCTGAAGGCGACAAGGTCGCGATCAGCTTCAACAGTTGCGGCCAGTGCGCCCACTGCGAGAAGGGTGAGCCTGCCTACTGCCATAACTTCATGGCCTACAACTTCGGCGGCGTGCGTCCGGACGGTAGTTCGGCGATTGCCGACGGTGACACTCAGCTCGGCAGCAACTTCTTCGGGCAGTCCTCGCTTGCGACGCACGCGATCGCCCACGAACGCAATGTCGTCAAGGTTGCGAACGATGCCCCGCTCGAACTCGTGGGCCCGCTCGGCTGTGGAATCCAGACCGGCGCCGGCGCGGTGCTGAACTCACTCGACGTCGAGCCGGGTTCGTCCTTGGTCGTCGTCGGAGCAGGCTCGGTCGGCCTGGCAGCCGTCCTTGCCGCTGTGGTACGCGAGGTCGGTGTGATCATCGTCGTCGAACCGCACGAGTCGCGCCGCGAACTCGCTCTCACACTGGGTGCGACACATGTCGTCGACCCAGCTAACGGCGCTCTTTCCGAGCAGATCCGGGCAATTGTGCCCGACGGCGTCGACTATGCCCTCGACACGACGGCCCTCCGCCCCGTGCTGGACCAGATCCTTCAGTCACTGGGTGTCCGAGGGTCCCTCGGCCTCATCGGCGTGCCCGCCGACCCGGCCGCCACACTCGAGATCGGAATGATGTCGACGCAACTGTTCGGTCTCACGATCCGCGGGATCGTCGAGGGGGATTCCGACCCCGATACGTTCATTCCGCACCTCCTCGACCTGCACCGTCAGGGCAAGTTCCCGTTCGACAAGTTGATCACGACGATGCCGTTCTCGCAGATCAATGAGGCTGTGGCCGTGCAGCATCGGGGTGAGGCGGTGAAGGTCGTCCTCGTGCACGAATGATGACCGACTCCGCTTACGTATCGGGTGCTCCGGAAGCAGCGAGAAAGGCTGTTCGATGTCAGTAGATCTGAAAACCCGCCCGCCGAGGGCGAGCGCTGTCAGGAAGGCCGTCCAGGTCGCGCCGACAGCTGTCGGTGCGTTCTACGCGACGTCGATGGAAACGTTCCGGTGCATGTTCAAGCGCCCCTTTCACGCTCGCGAGTTCGTTCAGCAGGCGTGGTTCATCGCCGGTGTCTCGATCATGCCGGCGCTGCTCATGGCGATTCCCTTCTGCATGATGTTCGTTTACCAGATCAACATCCTGCTGGCCGAGATCGGCGCTGTCGACCTCAGCGGTGCGGGCGCAGGTGTGGCAATCATCCGTGAAATCGGACCGGTGGTCACGGTTCTCGTCGTTGCAGGCGCCGGGTCTACCGCTATCTGCGCCGACCTGGGTTCCCGGACGATTCGCGAAGAGATCGACGCGATGAAGGTGCTGGGGATCGATCCGATTCAACGTCTGTGTGTGCCGAGGGTGCTGGCGTCGACACTGATCGGAATGTTTCTGAACGGTCTCGTCTCCGCCGTCGGCCTGGTGGGCGGATACGTCGCGACGGTGTACATGCAGGGTGCGTCGCCCGGCCAGTACGTCACGGCGATCTCGATCCTCACCAAACTGCCCGACTTCCTCGTCAGCGAGGTGAAAGCGGCGGTGTTCGGCATGCTCGCGGGGCTCGTCGCCTGCCATCTGGGACTCAACGCGAAGGGCGGACCCAAGGGCGTCGGAGACGCAGTGAACCAGACCGTCGTGTTCAGCTTTCTGCTTCTTTTCCTCGCCAACTCGGTTATCACGACTCTCGCGCTGCACTGACAGCGCTCCACCTCTAGCCGCGAAGACGGCTGTCAACGGGAGAATTCTGTGTCGAAAGCTACTCGGACCACCGGCGCGAGACCCAGGGTTGCAACGATCGCGCTGCGCGCGGTCGATGCACCGATCGGCCACATGGAGGAGATGGGCCGACAGCTCCACTTCTACAGTCACGCCATCACCGCGATTCCGCGCACCTTCCGGCGGTACCGGAAGGAAACGCTCCGGCTGCTGGCCGAGGTCAGCATGGGCACCGGCGCCCTCGCGGTGATCGGAGGAACGCTCGTCGTCATCTCACTGCTCACCACCGCGGTCGGCTATGAGGTCGGCCAGCAGGGTGCGACCTCGATGGGCCGCATCGGAATCGGCGCGCTGTCCGGCTTCATCTCGGCATTCTTCAATACGCGCGAGGCGATCCCCGTCATCGCCGGCATCGCGCTGACGGCGACGGTCGGCGCGGGATTCACGGCGCAACTCGGTGCGATGCGCGTGAGCGAGGAAATCGATGCCATGGAGACGATGTCGATTCCATCGCTGCCCTACCTGGTGACGACTCGCGTCACCGCCGGGGTCATCGCGGTGATTCCGCTGTACGCCGTGGCGTTGTTCGTCGGATACGTCGCCACCCAGCTGGTCACCGAGTACCTCGGAGAGGCGAGCGGAACATACCAGCACTATTTCAACGTCTTCCTCGTCCCGAGTGACGTCGCGTGGTCGATGGTGAAGGTCGTCGCGATGTCCGTGGTGGTGATGTGCGTGCACTGCTACCACGGCTACAACGCGAAGGGTGGGCCGGCAGGAGTCGGCGTCGCGGTCGGGCGTGCCGTGCGCACCTCCTTGATCGCGATCATGGTGATCGACCTTCTCGTCGGAATTGCCGTCTACGGTGGCTCCGCCGGTGCCGTGAAAGTGTCGGGCTGACATGGGTGGCCATATCGAAGAGCGGAGCCGCCTGGTCTATGTGCTCCTGGGTGTGTGCCTGGTGACGCTGATCGCGATCGCGACTGCCGTATCCGTCGGCACCTACCGCGGATCGTTCCACTCGTCCGTTCCGGTCACGCTGTACTCGGCGCGGTCGGGCCTGATGCTCGAACCCGGATCCGACGTCAAGATGCGAGATGTCGTCGTCGGCAGGGTGTCGCAGGTACGGATGGTGGACAACCAGGCCGAGATCACCATGGACATCGACGAGAGCCGGACTTCCGCGATACCCGAGAACATCACGGCCGTGATCGATCCGACCACGTTGTTCGGTCGCAAGTTCGTCACGCTCGTGCAACCGGAGCACCCCACGACGACCACCGTTTCGGCGGGATCCGTGGTTCAGGGCACCGCCGTGGCCACCGAGGTGAACGACCTCCTCGATTCGCTGGTGACGGTGCTGCGGACGGTGGAGCCGCAGAAGGTCAACGCGACGTTGAGTGCGCTGTCCACCTCGCTGCAGGGACGCGGGGACGAACTCGGTGACATGATGGTCGAACTCGACACCTACCTGTCCGAGTTCAACGGCAGCCTTCCCACGTTGCAGCGCGACCTGGTCAAGGGTGCGGAGGTCTCCGGCATCCTCGCCGATGCCGCTCCCGATCTGCTACGGACCGTCGACCACGTCAGCACCACCGGTGACACGGTGACCGAGCGGGAACAGCAGTTGAGCGCCTTCCTGCTCAGTTTCAGCGGCTTCGGCAACAGCGGGCGGAGCTTCTTCGAAGCCTCCGGTGTCCCGTTGGAAAAGTCGTTGGACGCGTTGGAACCGACGACGGCACTGCTTGCGCAGCAAGCCCCGATGTATCCGTGCTTCCTGGCGAGCCTGGATCAGACCAACAGGTACCTCGAGCGCACCGTCGGTGGTAGTGATCAGGCGGGCCTGAACATTCTCGGCACTCTGCTGATGGGTGATCCGCCGTACACGTACCCGGAGAATGCGCCGAAGAACGGTGCGGACGGCGAACCGCAGTGCTACGACCCTGCGCAGCCTCCCGGACATACCGATTTCAACGACGGCAGCAAGGCCTACCAGCCGGCGCACGGCGTCGAGGATCTGATCGGCAATCCGTTCGCGCAGTTCATGTTCGGAGGTGTTCGCTGATGACGAAGGCACCTGGCATCAAGTTGCTGATCTTCGTGCTGGTCACCTCGTTGACGGGGTTCGGTGTGGCGACGGTGGTGGGAAACATGCGCTTCGGTAGCACCCACACCTATCAAGCCGTGTTTTCGAATGCGTCCGGGCTGGGCAACGGCGAAGACGTCAAAGTCGGCGGTGTGCCGATGGGCAAGGTGCAGGGGGTGGAGCTGGCCTCGGACGGCACGGCGGTGGTGTCGTTCTCGCTCTCCACCGAACGTCCGCTGACGGCGGGGACCACGGCCCGGATCAAGTACAAGAACCTGATCGGTGACCGCTACGTCGAGCTGTCGAACGGGCCCGGAGCCATCGGAGCGCTCGACGGCCCGATCCCGCTCGAGCAGACCACGCCTGCGCTCGACCTCGACCAGGTCGTCAACGGCTTCCGACCTCTCCTGCAGGGTCTCGACCCGGATCAGACCAATCAACTGTCCGCCTCGCTGATCGAGGTACTGAACGGCCAGGAAGCGAGCATCGGGCGTCTGGTGACTCAAATCGGGACCTTGAGCAACACACTGGCGGACCGCGATCAGGCGATCGGTCAGGTGGTGAGCAATTTCGATGCGGTCGTCGGGACGGTAAACAATCGCGGTGACCAGTTCTCCGCGCTGATCGACCAATTGCAGCGGCTGGTCGCGGGACTCGACGGTGACCGTGATCTGATCACCAACTCCTTGGTGAACATCGACCGTGTCACCGACAGTCTCTCCAGTGTGCTCGACCAGAACCGGCCGGCGATCGCGCAGGACGTCGTCGCGCTGGGTGATCTCGCGAGCAACCTCAACGCGAATACCGACACGCTGAACATGGTGCTGTCCACGCTGCCCGAGAACTATCGACTCATCGGCCGCGTCGCGGGCTACGGCAGCTTCGTGAACTTCTTCGTCTGTGGTCTCGCCATCAAGTACGCGTCCGGCCCGGGTCCCGGCGGCGTCACACCGATGTTCAAGGCTCCCGCAGAAAGGTGCCAGTAATGGCTCAGAAGTCCTTCCTCGAGCGGGACTCGTTCCGCATGGGCTTGATCGGAACAGCCGTGTTGATCGGGATTCTGTTCCTCGCGCTCAACTTCAAGTCCATCCCCGGCATCAGCGGGGCAACCACGTACCATGCCGAGTTCGCCGACGCCAGCGGCCTCGCCGTGGGTGACACCACCCAGATCGCGGGCGTGAAGGTCGGTGAAGTGAAGAAGCTTTCGATCGGCGATGGACGCGTCGACGTGGAGTTCGATGTGGACAGCGGCGCGGTCGCGCTCGGTGAGGACACGACGGCCGCGATCAAGGTCGAAACCGCTCTCGGCCGGCGGTACGTGGAGATCACACCCGGACGTCACGGCGAGCTCGGTGACGACGCGACCATCCCCCTTGCCCAGACCAGCTCTGGATACGACATCACCCGCGCGCTCGAGGAAGTCACCGACAAGGTGTCGGAGACCGACACCGTCAACCTGTCCGGAGCGCTCGAGCAGGTCTCGTCGGTCGAGGACGAGCTTCCGCCGGATCTGCGGTCCTCCCTCGACGGTTTGTCCCGCCTGTCCGAGACGGTATCGAGCCGGGACGAGGAACTGCGTCGGTTGCTCGCCGGTGCGGCCGACGTGTCCAAGATCCTCGCGGATCGGGACGGCCAGGTCTCCGCGCTGTTCGGCCAGGGCCAGTCGCTCTTCGCCGCCCTGAACAACCGGGCGGACACCATCCATCGCGTCCTCGTGCAGTCCCGTCAGGTGGCCGATGCGCTCACCGGACTGTCCCGCGACAACTCGGCAACACTCGGACCCACTCTCGAACAATTGAAGACTCTGGTGGCCACATTGAACAGCAACTACGACAACATCAACGCCTCGCTGACCGGCCTCGAACGGTTCGCGACGCAGGTCGGCGAGGCGGTGGGCAGCGGACCGTTCTTCGGAGTGCTGCTCCACAACATCGTCCCGGCCAATCTCTCCGGGCAGCTTCCCGGAAGTTTCGGGGGGCCGCGCTGATGGCATCGGTACGGGAAATGGCACGGGCACTGCCGGCGAAACTGCTCGCCGTGGTGGTCGCGGTCGCCCTCGTCGGGCTGGTGACCGCCGCCTGGATCGAGAACCACTCCGTCAACCACGTCACGGCCTACTTCCGGAACACCACCGGCATGTACGTCGGAGACCGAGTGATGATTCTCGGTGTCGAGGTCGGCCGCATCACGACGATCGAACCGGACGGAGAGCGGGTCCGGGTGGAATTCGACTACGACAACGAGTACGACGTTCCCGCCGACGCGAAGGCCGCGGTCGTCGCGCCGACCTTGGTGACCGGCCGCTACATCCAGCTGGCACCGGCATACTCCGGCGGACCCACCCTGTCCGACGGTGACGAGATCCCCCTCGACCGGACCGCGGTCCCGGTCGAATTCGACGAGATCAAGAAGCAGGTGGTCAAGCTCGCCGAGGACGCCGGCCGCACCCCGGACCACCCGGACGGTTCGCTCAATCGCTTCGTGAGCAGCACCGCCCGGACCCTGGACGGGACGGGCACGGCGCTGCACGATTCCCTCACCCACCTCTCGGACGCCGCCACCACACTGAACGCGAGCGGCGAGGATCTGTTCGGCACTGTCGAAAACCTGCAGAAGTTCACGACCGCACTGGCCGCGAGCGACCAGCAGATTCGGGCGTTCAGCGGCGAACTCGCAAACGTGTCGGGGCTGCTCAACGCCAACCGCACCGAACTCGACGCGATGCTGAGCAGCATGCTGACGACCTTTCAGGAAGTCACGAAGTTCATCGAGGACAACCGTGGCGCGCTGGTCGACAATGTCGGGCAACTCAACGAGATCACACGGCTGCTCGTGGACCGCCAGGACACCCTGATGTCGATCCTGCACTCGGGGCCGACCGCGCTGTCGGACTTCTACAACATCTACGACGCCGACGCCAACTCGCTCACGGGTGCCCTCGCCGTGCCCGAGATGCCGGATCCCCGCTCGCTGATCTGCGCACTCTTGACCACGGTCGACGCGCCTGCGAATGAATGTGCGACGGCTGCAGGCGCTTTTGCCGCACCACTGGCCAATGCCGCCGTGCGACAGGCGACACCGGCAGCCGTCGTCAACCCGGCTGCGCCGGGAGGTACGCCGGGCGCGCCTGCACCGAACGATCCCGTCGCCTCCATCACCCAGAGTCTCCAGAACCTCATCCTTCCGGAGGGACCACGATGACGAACTCTATTCGGAGGTCAGCACTCACGGCGACCATGCTCGTCGGCGTCGTGGCCGCGGCGGCCGGGTGCCGATTCGACGGGATCAATTCGATCGGGCTGCCCGGCAACGCAGTCGGAGGTGACGCGCACGAGGTGACCGTCGAGTTGGCGGACATCCAGAATTTGGTGGGCAACTCACCGGTGAAGGCCGACAACGTCATCGTGGGAAACATCAGCCACATCGCGGGTGACAACTGGGGTGCGAAGTTGACGCTCGAACTCGACCCGGAGGCACAAATCCCTGCGAACGTCAGCGCCAAACTCGCCCAAACGAGTGTGCTCGGCTCCCAGTACCTCGAGCTCGCCGTGCCGCCCGGTGAGGACGCAGTGGGCAGGCTCGCCGACGGTGACGTGATTCCCCTCGATCGCACCAGTCAATATCCGTCGACCGAGGAGGTGCTCTCGGCGCTCGCCCTCGTCCTCAACGGAAGTGGGTTACAACAGATTCGCACCGTGACCTCCGAGCTCAACCGCGTTCTGGGTGGCCGGGAAGAATCGCTGCGCAGCCTGTTCGGCAACCTCGAGGAGTTCGTCGACGGAGTCGATCAGCAACGCGACGACATCGTCCGGGCGATCGACGGGCTCGATCGCCTCGGTGCGGAACTGGCCAGTCAGAATCAGACGATCGATCGAGGAATCACCTCGATCGAGCCGGCCATGCAGATCCTCGACGAACAGCAGAAGCAGCTCACCACGATGCTCGACGACGTGGGGCGTTTCGGTGAGGTCGCCACCCAGGTGCTCGAGAGCAGCCGCGACGATCTCGATGCGAATCTGCGGTCGCTGCAGCCGGTGCTCTCGCAGCTCGCTGCGGCCGGTGATCACCTACCGGAAGCGCTGAAGATCGCTGGAACCATACCGTTCCCGGTGACGACCACCCAGCGCGCCGTGCGGGGTGACTACATGAATCTCTTCCTCACCCTCGACGTCAGCGCCGAGACGGTCGGCGGCAAAGTTCTCGGCAGTATTCCACTCGACGAGCTGGCGGGACTGAACCCCGCCCGGCAAGCGGTAAATCCCCTGTTGGCACCCACTGGCGCAACAACGTCCGGCGGGCCTGCGGCGTCCGCACAGCAGAACGGAGCACCGCGCTGATGAGATCGAAACTCGTCCGCTTCCAACTCATCGTCTTCACCGTGGTGGCTGTTCTCGCCGTTGGCAACGCCGCGGTCAACTACCTCGGCCTCAAACGGGTGACCGGGATCGGGATGTACACGATCACGGCGGAGTTCGACCGCGCCGGAGGCCTCTACGTGAACTCCCTGGTGACCTATCGGGGTGTCGACGTCGGCGTCGTGAAATCGATCGACGTCGGTCCTGATCGAGCATCCGCAGAATTGCAACTCGATTCGGACTTCGCGATTCCGGCGAACAGCCGGGCCTTCGTCCGCAGCGTCTCGGCCATCGGCGAGCAATATCTGGACATGGTTCCGGCGTCGTCCGAAGGCCCCTTCCTCGCGGACGGTGACGTGATCACCAAGTCCAACACCGAAATCCCGGTGCCCGCCTCCGAGGTCGTCGACAAGGTGAACGTGCTCCTGTCCGAGTTGCCCAAGGACGACCTCCGAGTCACCGTCGACGAGGCGTACACCGCCTTCGACGGGGCGGGACCGGCCCTGTCTCGGCTCATCGACTCGTCCCGTCCCCTCATCGAACTTGCGCAGGCGAAGATCGGGACCACCCGGACCCTGCTCGACGACGCCGAACCGGTCCTCGATGCCGGTGTCGACTCTCGTGCCGACATCGCGAGTTTCTCCCGCGATCTGTCCTCGTTCTCCGAGCAGTTGGTCATGAGCGACGCGCAGGTCCGCGGTGTCCTCGACAACGGATCACAGTTCTTCGACACGGTCAGCGGCACCCTCGACGACGTCCGTCCCACCGTCCCGCTGCTGCTGGCGAACCTCCAGACCGTGGGTGAGGTCGCGCGCGTCAACCTCCCCGGTATTCGGCAGATTCTCGTGGTCTACCCGGCGGTGTCGGCGTCGATCAACTACATGCACCGAGGAGTCCAGGGTGACGACCGGGTCTACGGTCAGGGCGCGCTGGACGTCAAACTCGGCAACTCCGCGAACCCGCTCCCGTGCACCGAGGGGTACCAGGAAACGCAGCGCCGCGACCCCAGCGACCTCAGCGCGGTCCCGGCACCGGAGAATTCCTACTGCAAGCTCCCGCAGGCCGACCCCCGGGTCGCCCGAGGGGCACGAAACATCCCCTGCGCGACGAATCCCGCGGTGCGTACCGCCGAGATCGCGGACTGCCCAGGCGGCCTGCCGTCCACCTGGCCGGAAATGCTGGCCCGGCCCGGACAACCGTACTCGCCGCCGCCGTCGGACGCCGGCGCACCGAACGCGGGTCCGATCGCGAGCCAACCCGCTCACGATGTTCCCGAACCTCTGACCGTCGCACCGGCTTCGTGGTCGAACCCACAGGATCTCGCCGCCGGCGGCAACGGCACCACCAGTGTCCCGTACGACCCGGTCACCGGGAACTTTCGGGCCCCGAACGGCGATCTGTACTCGATCGCCAGCGTTTCTGCACCAAAGCTAGAGGAGGAATTGACATGGCAGGCACTACTGCTCAGGTAGAGGTTGAACCGGACCTCGATCAAACCGAGAACGATGCCGCGGCCGCGACAGCCGACTCCGAGGTGCATAAGGGTGCCCGGGGATTCATCGTGACGATGACAGCAATCGTGCTCGTAGCACTCGCCGCCCTGATCGTCGGCGGCGTCTCGTGGACGAACCTACGTGCCGAACAGAGCGCGCAGTCCCGAGACCAGCAGGTCCTCGAGACGGCCCGCCAGGTGGTGGTCAATCTGGTCACGCTGCGGCATCAGAGCGTGGACGAAGACATCCAGCGCGTCGCCGACGGCACCACCGGGCCGTTCCGGGACCAGTTCACCAGTGCATCGGGAAGTTTCGGTGACGTGCTCAACCAGGGCCAGGTGGAGTCGACCGGCGAAGTGAAGGAAGCCGGCCTCGTCGAAGCCGACGACGCGCATGCTGTCGTCCTCGCCGCCGTGACGTCCACGGTGAAGAACACCGAGGCACCCGACGGCGAGATCCGTGTCTACCGAATGAAGGTCTCTCTCGATTCGGTGGACGGCAATTGGCTCGTTTCAGATGTGGAGTTCGTAGCATGAGAAGCACACTCGCCCGGATACCCGAGGTAATCGCCTCCTGGTCCTTCGCGCGTCGGCGGGCGATTCGATACCTCGCCGTGCTCGTCGCCGGCGGGCTCGTCGCGACGGCCGTCGCCATCGCGCTCCAGGTTCACGATCACCGCCAGGTCGACACCGCGCAGGCACAGGCGCGCGACCGCGCCACCCAACTGCTCACCGACGTGTTGTCTTACGACTTCAACACCGTCGACGCGCACTTCGCGGACGTACTTCCCAGTCTCGGAGGCGATCTCCGCAGTCAGTTCGACAGTGTCGGCAAGGAGGTCATCATTCCGTCCGCGAAGCAGCGTCAGGTCGTCACCTCGGCGACCGTCGTCGATTCCTCCGTCGTCTCCGCGTCGGAAGACACGGTGACGCTGCTGTTCTTCGTCAACCAGTCGACCACCAGCACCGACAGCGCAGCACCGAAATTGGACGGAAGCCGAGTACGGGTCGCCATGACGGAACAGGAGGGTGCGTGGGTCATGACGGAGATGACCCCGGTCTGACCGCTTCCCCGAATCACAGTGATCAGTCGATGTTTTCGCAATCGTAGGAGGTAGTGGTGGGTGTCGAGGTATCCGTCGAGGGACTGACCAAGTCGTTCGGCTCGCAGAGAATCTGGCAGGACGTGTCGTTGACCCTCCCCGCCGGTGAGGTCAGTGCGTTACTCGGACCGTCCGGTACGGGTAAATCGGTGTTTCTGAAGTCGCTGATCGGACTGCTCCGTCCGGAGCAGGGCTCGATCGTGATCGACGGCACCAATATTTTGGAGTGCTCGAGCAAGGAGCTCTACGAGATCCGCAAACTGTTCGGTGTGCTGTTCCAGGACGGTGCGTTGTTCGGGTCGATGAATCTGTACGACAACGTGGCGTTCCCGCTACGCGAACACACCAAGAAATCCGAATCCGACGTCCGCAAGATCGTCATGGAGAAGATGGAACTCGTCGGTCTCCTCGGGGCCGAGGACAAACTGCCCGGAGAGATCTCCGGCGGTATGCGCAAACGTGCCGGGCTCGCCCGCGCCTTGGTGCTCGACCCGCAGATCATCCTGGTCGACGAGCCAGACTCCGGCCTCGACCCGGTTCGCACCACCTATATTTCCCAGACGCTGATCGACATCAACGCCGAAATCGACGCCACAATCCTGATCGTCTCGCACAACATCAACCTCGCACGCACGGTGCCCGACAACATCGGCATGCTCTTCCGTCGGAAACTGGTGATGTTCGGACCCCGCGAAGTGCTGCTCACCAGCGACCAGCCGGTGGTCAAACAATTCCTCAACGGCACCATGATCGGCCCGATCGGCATGTCCGAGGAAAAGGACGAAGCCACCATGGCCGCCGAGCAGGCGATGGTCGACGCCGGTCACCACGCCGGTGGTGTCGACGACGTCGAGGGCATCGTCCCGCAGATGAAGGCCACGCCCGGAATGCCGTTCCGGCAGGCCGTCGCCCGCCGCCAGGAACGCGTCCGGCACATCATGCACACCCTCCCCGAGAGCGCCCAGATCGCGATCCAGGAAAGCCTCGACGAGAGCCTCGGCTCCTACGACGACACCGAGGAATTCTCGCTCTACGAGGAGCCGCTCGAATCCGTGTGAGCCACCGTCGGAGTCCCCGACTCGGCAACAGAAGCACTGCAACCCAGATCTACGAGAGGAACCCGTCATGACGACGAACAACAACGCCTTCTTCATCGGAGGCGAATGGCATGCACCCACCTCGAGTGCCGTGATCACGGTGGTATCACCCAACGACGAACAGGTGGTAGGCCACACTCCCGACGGCACAGAAGCCGACATGGACGCCGCCGTCGATGCGGCGCGCCGGGCATTCGACGATCCGACCGGGTGGTCGCAGTGGGAGCCGGCGCGGCGAGCGCACGCCCTGAATCGCCTGGCGGATGCGCTCGACAAACGGGCATCCGAAATGGTCCAGGCGGTGAGCTCGCAGAACGGCATGCCCGTCGCCGTCGCCGAAAAGCTGGAATCGGTCTTTCCGCAGATTCTCCTCCGCTATTACGCCGGCCTGATCGAGAAGGACACCTTCGAGGAGACGCGGCCGGGTCTGCTCGGCGGATCGACTCTCGTGACCAAGACTCCGATCGGAGTCGTCGGCGCGATCGTCCCGTGGAACTTCCCGCAGGCGCTCGCCGCGTTCAAGTACGCACCGGCTCTCGCTGCCGGGTGCACGATCGTGCTCAAGCCGTCCCCCGAAACTGTCCTCGACAGTTACGTTCTCGCTGAGGCGATCGAGGAGGCAGACCTGCCGGCGGGTGTGATCAACATCGTGCCCGGCGGCCGCGAACTGGGTGCGTATCTGGTTTCGCATCCCCAGATCGACAAGGTGGCGTTCACCGGGTCGTCGGCTGCCGGCCGGAACATCGCCGAAGCCTGCGGCCGGCTCCTCCGGCCGGTCACACTGGAACTGGGCGGAAAATCGGCGGCGATCATTCTCGACGACGCGAATCTGGACCTCGCCACCGTCGGTGAACAACTGTTCGGCGCCACCATGCTGAACAACGGGCAGGTCTGCTACCTCGGCACCCGCATTCTGGCGCCGCAGTCGCGTTACCAGGAAGTGGTCGACACGTTCAGCGCTCTGGCAGGGTCGTTGACCGTGGGAAGCTCCCTCGACCCCGCCACGATGGTCGGACCGATGGCGAGCGCTCGTCAGCGCGAGCGGGTGGAGTCCTACATCGCGAAGGGCAAGGGTGACGGCGCCCGTATCACGGTCGGCGGTGGCCGCCCCGCGGACCTCGACAAGGGATGGTTCGTCGAACCGACGATCTTCGCGGACGTGGACAACAACTTCACCATCGCTCAGGAGGAGATCTTCGGCCCGGTACTCTCGATCATCTCGTACCGCGACGACGAGGACGCCGTCCGCATCGCGAACGACAGCGACTTCGGCCTCGGTGGCACCGTCTTCACATCTGATCACGATCACGGTGTAGCGGTGGCCCGGCGTATCCAGACCGGAACGATCGGTATCAACGGCTACCTTCCCGATCCGACGGCACCCTTCGGTGGTGTGAAAGCCAGTGGCCTCGGACGGGAACTGGGCCCGGAAGCCCTCTCCGCTTACCTCGCACCGAAGTCGATCTACTTGTGACGCTCGGGTGCGGGCGCGGCACAGTCGCCGCGCCCGCATCCTCCGCCGCCCACTCATCCCAACGGGATATTTACCTCACCCCGAGGAGTGAGAAGGCGTCCGTTTCATACCTTTTATTCCCTCCCGGTCGGCATCATGGTTTGACCGTTCACTCTGGCCTGCCTCCTGTCGAGGAGAGGCACCTGAAAGCAAGGATCCACGCATGGATGTCATGGAGCACGCGGGAGCCATCCTCCCCGAGGACCGCTACAGTGCGCGCACCCTCGAGGCGTTCCGATCGAACGGGTACTGGCGCGACGAGAGCCTTGCCCAACACGTGGACCACTGGGCGGCGCTCGATCCCGACTTCGTCGCTGTCACCGACGGCTACGGATCACTCACACGGGGCGAGTTGCGTTCGCAGGCGTACCGCCTCGCAGCCTCACTCAGAAGGCTCGGAGTCGAGCGCGGTGACCGCGTCCAGGTCCAGTTGCCGAACTGGAACGAATTCGTCGTCATCTATGTGGCAGTCGCCCGGATCGGTGCCGTGCTCGTCCCCACGATGCCGGTCTACCGGCACGACGAGGTCCGGTACGTTCTCGAGCATTCCGGTGCCAAGATCTCCTTCGTCACAGAGGAGTTTCGAAAGTTTCGGTACACCGACATGCTGGCCGAAGTCCGTCCGGAGGTTCCCGGACTCGAACACGTCGTCGTCGTGCGCGGGAAGGCGGGGGCCGATGAGATCGCGTTCGATTCACTGACTGCAGGCGAACTCGTCCCCGGTGACGACGAACTCGGTCCACCTCCGACGGCTGATGCCCCCCACGCCATCATCTATACCTCGGGGACCGAGTCGCGACCGAAAGGCTGCCAGCACACCTTCAACACGCTCTCGTTCACCGCCTACGGACTGGGCGGTCAGGTGATGGGACTGAGCCCTGACGACGTGGTGTTCATGCCCTCGCCCATCACCCATGCAACAGGCCTGGCTGTGGGCGTGGCGACACCGTTGATCCTCGGCAGCGGGATCCATCTTCTCGACGTGTGGGAGCCGAACGAGGGCCTTCGGCGTATCGCGGAGTTCAAGACCACGGTCAGCATGGCCGCGACGCCGTTCCTCCAGATGGCACTCGGGGCCATCGATGCCGGTGCCGACTACGACATCAGCTCGATGCGGCTCTGGGTCAGTGCCGGCGCACCGATTCCCGAAATTCTCCTGAGGGAATGGAAGGCGGCGCTGCCCGGCTGCACGTTGCTCCCGGTCTACGGCAGCAGCGAAGGGCTACTGGTGACGGCGGTGCGTGTCGACGACCCCGTCGAGAAGGTGCTCGCCTCCGACGGGCGCGCCTTCGACGGTGTCGATCTCGAGATTCGTGACGAGGAAGGCTCCATCGTCACGGCCGGCGAGGAAGGCCAGATCTTCTACGGAGGACCGGGGATCTTCCTCGGATACTGGCGCGACCCCGAGCGCACGGCTGCATCGGTCGACGATCGAGGGTTCCTCGCCTCAGGTGATCTGGGGCGCGTCGACGCAGACGGGTACCTGCGGGTCACCGGTCGGATCAAGGACCTGATCATCCGTGGTGGAATGAACATCTCGGCACGTGAGGTAGAAGAACACCTACTGTCGCATCCGCAGATAACGGGAGCGGCCGCAGTGTCCATGCCCGATCCGCGCCTCGGCGAAAAGGTGTGCGCCTTCATCGTCGTCGACGGCCCCGCTCCGACACTCGACGACCTGGCCGACTTCCTCCGGAACGAACGCAAAGCAATGATGCAGAAGATCCCCGAGAAGGTGGTCGTCGTCGACCAGCTTCCCACCACCGCCACCGGGAAGATCCAGAAGTTTGTACTCCGTCAGCAGGCCGCGACACTGGGCGACGAGTAGGACCACCCGGCACTGCTCAGTGCTCTCGACAGCGACCGGGGGCTGCGCAGCGACAGTGCGCAGCCCCTGCCGCTGGGTCCGGTCCTGCTGCTACTTCGTCACAACCTCCCTCCAAGGGCGTAAGTAAATCTCCCGTCGAGGTGACGTTTCGCGGGCCGGCAGAGGCGAGACTTGAATCACAGAGGCTCCCCTCCGATTGAGAACCCACTGACCTCGAAGGATGACGGAATGAGCAAGATTACCTACGTGCTGCCGGATGGAACCGAATCGACGATCGACGTCCCGCCGGGCCAGAGCATCATGGACGGATCGGTCCGCAACAATCTTCCCGGAATCGTCGCGGAGTGCGGGGGAAGCTGCTCGTGCGCAACGTGTCATGTCATTCTCGACGAGGACACCGTAAACCTCTTCGACGATGCCACCGACGAAGAGCGCGATCTACTCGAGTATCTCGAAGGGGTACAACCCCACTCACGTCTCTCGTGCCAGTTGATCGTCAACGGTCAGTGCGACGGTGTCCGGGTCGTCGTCCCGGACACCAATGGCTGATTCACGTCGTGCGGCGGGACGATGCATCGGAGTCCGTCATCTCGAGGTACCGGTAGATCGCCTCGGATCGGTTCATCGCTCCCAGCTTCCGCAGGATTTTCTTGACGTGCGATTTCACCGTGAAAACGCTGATTACCAGTACGTCCGCGATTTCCGTGTTGGACTTGCCGGCCGCCAGAAGATGGAATACTTCACGCTCCCGCCGGGTGAGTTCCTCCAGGCCAGGTGTGTTGTATTTCGGAAACAGGGGCGCGGGTGAGAGGGACGTCGCCCCCTCGCCGCGTGGCGTTCCGAAAGTGACGTCTGCAGTCGAGAGTCCTTCCGCATCGCGACTTTCCTGCTGCAGGTGCTCGACGATCAGCCGCTTCTGCTCTGTCAATCGTTCGGACACCAGCGCTCGTTCGAAGAGAGTTCCGAAACTGACGGCGAAAGCATCGAGTAGGTCTCGCTCGGCGGTGCTCAGCTTTCGGTCGTCGGTGCGGCCGGCGTGAATCAGGCCGATTACCCCGGTGGAGACGGCGATCGGGGCCACGGCATACCCCCCACTGCCGAAGAACGAAGCACCTGCAATGGCTGTGGAGTTCCCCGTCGAGGACTGCGGATTCGGCACCACAAGCACAGCGGCGCGCGTCTGAACCGCTTGTTCCTCCGGCGATCCGGGCGCGATCTCCGTGGTCGCGATTGAACCGACGTCAGGTTCATCACCCTTGTCGAACAGCGTGTCCATCACGGTCCAACCGTCACCGTGCACCTCGGAGAGCACTATCCGGGGAAGACCGGTCATCGCGGCCGCCTCGGCACACACCCTCCTGGTCAACCCGGCCACTGATTCGGCACCGCGAAGCCGACGAATGGCAGCCGCGAACTCCGCGGTAGTGACGACCGGCGACGAGGACCGTGCTCCGCGAAGACGGTGGCGGGCATCGCGGAGCTCGACGAGAAGCCTCCCGAAGGACACCCTACGGTCCACCGCGATCGCCGACAGTCCACGGAGTGCGGCTTCTGTGGCGTCGCCGAGCAGGGCGAGCACGAGACCCGGTGACAACTTGCGCGTCTCGATCGGAGCCTCCGGCCCGAGACCGAACTCGTCATGCAAACGAGCGAGGAGCGAGACGGCCGCCTTCATCGCTTCGACGTCGCCTCGCGACCCTGCCGAGCCCTGCGTCGGGGTCATCGCCGGTTCTGGTGCGAATAGAGCACGGCCGCCGCCGCTCGCGTCGGCACACGCAGCTTCTTGAGAATGTGTTTGACGTGCGACTTCACGGTGCCCTCGGAGATGACGAGTGTCTGCGCGATCTGGCTGTTGGTGGCGCCTGTCGCGATATGGGACAGGATTTCGCGCTCACGGAAAGTCAATGCCGCGTTGACCTCCACGGCGGATATCTCGGCGCCGGGGCTCCGAGAACTGTGCAACTGCTCGCTTGGTTGGGGTCTCAGGCCCAGCTCCGCCCTGTGCATGCGGTCGAGCACCGTGTCGGTGGCATCGAACGAAGCTGCGAGCCTGGATCTCTGCGCGCTGATCCGCTCCCGTAGCACCGCCTGCTCGTACACGAGCGCGAAGAACGTCGCGAACGCGTCCAGGCGATCTCGGTCGTCCGGATCGAGCGGGTCCCGCACGCCGGGACGATCGGCGTGAACGAGGCCGATCACCCTGCCTCTGGAGATGATGGGTGCGGCGACGTAGCTCGAGGAGCGTGATGCGAGAACGATCTCCTTCAACGTCCGCTCGTCGTGGGCGGGCGCCGGGACGAGTGCGGGCACTCGCCGGCGAACGAGTTCCGTCTCCAGCCGCGCATCGGACAACGGAAACTCTGCACGTTCTACATAGTCCGAGAAATCCAGCGGCGACCCGTCGAATTCCGGCTCGACGTGCAGTCGCTGCGGTTGCCACAGCGATCCGCTGATCGCGGAAATCATGGCACGCGCGAACGGGAGCGCAGAGCAGATCGCCGCCGGGGCCGACTGGATGATGTCGTCGGATGCGAGACCGCGCAGTCCGGCAGCAGCGTCGTGAACCGACCGCAATTCGGCGGCACGGCGGATCGCCGCGGTCTCGGCGTACTGCTCCTGGAGTTCCTCGATCCGGACCAGGAGGAAGCATGCCTCCTCGATGTCGGACTCGGGCAACAGCCCTTCGGTCAGCGCGTGCCCGAGTTGATCTCGCGTGGCGGCGAACGCTCCGAACACAGCATCCGGGCACGGTGCGCGGAAATCCGAACCGAGGATTTTCGCGGTGGCACGCATACACTCGAGCGCACTCTGCTCGAGCCCCTCGTCCCGCACTTCGACTGACTGTTCTGTCCGACTCATTGCGCTCCGTAGTTCGGTCGCGTGCGTCGCGCTGGACGCCGCACGGCAGACATTCCCACCGACTCCATCGTATGTGACTGGCATCACTAAACACGAGTCGCGCACCGGAGGCAAGCCGCGTAGAGTGCCCCCGCCCGCGGTGATACGAGGCCAACAATATTGGCGGAGTAAGAGTTCCGAGTTTCGATCGAGCTCACGCGCGAACGGTCGCCGCCCAGTCGCCCGACAACAGATCGATGTTATCATTTAAAAGGTACGACCGAAAGGATTTCGATGGACGCCGTGGTTTTGCGAGAGTTCGGGGAGCCGGATGTCTTGAGATTGGAGTCGGTCGCCGATCCCGTACCCGACCCGGGCTGGGTCACCGTCCGAGTGAAAGCCGCCGCGCTCAACTGGCACGACATCCTCGTCCGCCAGGGCAAGTACTCGTCACCACTTCCCCACGTGCTCGGGGCCGACGGCGCGGGAATCCGCACGGACACCGGCGAGGAAGTCCTCGTCCTCCCGTCGCTGTGGTGGGGCGATCGCGAAGCCGCCCCGAGCGCACGCTGGGAAATCCTCGGCGATCACCAACGAGGTACATACGCCGAACTGGTCCGGGTCCCGGAAGACTGCGTCGCCCCGAAGCCCCGCGGGCTCAGCTGGGAGCAGGCCGCCGCGCTCCCCCTCGTCGGACTCACGACGTATCGCGCCCTCTTCACCCGCGGCCGCCTCCGCGCCGGCGAGAATCTCCTCGTCCTGGGTGCAGGTGGCGGCGTCGCGACCATGGCTGTCATGCTGGCGTCCGCGGTGGGCGCGAATGTGACGGTCACGTCCTCGTCGGCAGCCAAGATCACACAGGCCCAGGAACTCGGCGCGGCCGACGGCGTGCTCTACACCGACCCCGAGTGGCCGCAAGCCGCACGCGGGCTGTCACCGGACGGACAGGGTTTCGATCTCGTCCTGGACTCCGTGGGGACGTGGGAACAGTCCATCGCGGCACTGCGACCGGGCGGCCGGTTGGTCGTGCTGGGTGCGTCGCGCAGCGAACTCGCCTCCCTCGACGTCCGGCCGTTCTATTTCGGCCAGTACGAACTGATCGGAACCACGATGGGCAGCCCGCAGGATTTCGCCGGCCTCCTCACCCTGCTGGACACCGAAACCGTTCCCCCGATGCCGATCAGCGCGGTGTTCCCGCTCGCCGAGGCGGCGGCCGCACACAAGCACCTCGAACAAGGCACCGGGTTCGGGAAGATCGTTCTCTCGCACGACTGACAGCGGTTCTCACGCACGGAGCGGGTGCGCGTGCGGTCTATCATCTACCGCGACGCCGTTCGGTGACGACGAGAGGACTCGCAGTGGCAAGTGAATTCCCGATGTCTGCCGACGACGATCAACCCGACGTGATCGACTGGATGCGCGCCGAATGGACGGAGCGGCGCGATTCTGCCGAACTGGAGTTCGTCACCACGATGGCGTTGCTGCGCACCCACCAATGGGTGGTCCGCGCCATGGATCAGGAGTTGCGTTCACTTCGGCTGTCGCGCAACGCGTATCTGATCCTGACCTCGCTACAACTCTCGGAGGGCCGAACTCGCCCGCTCGGTAAGTTGAGCAAGTACCTCATGGTCCATCCCACCACGGTCTCGATGGCGGTCGATCAACTCGTGAAGGCAGGCCTCGTCGAACGGCGCGCGCACACGACGGATCGCCGCACGGTTCTCGCCACGCTCACACCGGCCGGTTTGGACTTGGTCGAGGACGCCAACAACCGACTCGCAGGAGTCCGCTTCGGCCTGGCCTCGGTCGACACCGAGACACTCGAATCCCTTGTCGAACAACTGCAACTCGTGCGTCGTGCCGTCGGCGACGTCGAGACCGGGCACTGACACCCGCTTCCTCCATTCCCGGCCTGCTACGACGACCCGGTGCACACCTCTTGCCTCAGGTGCTTTGGCGACCTACTATTCAAACCTAGAATACTTCTGACGGGCCGCGGTACCGAGCGTCCTGCCACTCACGGCGCGCCGCGCGCCCATTCCGTCATTCCCCGCCGAGCAACGCACAGGAGCACACTCCATGGTTTCATTTGCATTCACCGACGAGCAGGAAGAGTTTCGGAAGACACTCGAAGCGTTCAGTGATCGAGTTCTCCTCCCGGGTTACCGCGACCGCGCGGCATCAACCGCATTCCCCTTCGACATCCTGAAGAGGATCGGCGACCTGGGTCTGTTGGGCATCGGCCTGCCCGAGCAATACGGCGGAACCGGCACCGAAGATCCGGTTCTGCTCGGAATCGCCACCGAGACCTTGGCATACGGCGACGTGAACATGGCATCGGCGCCCGTCCAGATCGGGCTTGTCGCCTCGCAACTGGTGCTGTGCCGGGACGAGATTCAAGAGCGCTACCTTCCTCCCCTCATCAGCGGTGAGCAGACCATCGCCATTGCCCTGACCGAACCCGGGTCGGGGTCCGACGCGAGTGCACTGACCACCACGGCAACGGCTGTCGAGGGCGGCTGGCGTCTCAACGGCGAGAAGACTGCGATTTCCTGGGCGATGAACGCCACCGCGGCACTCGTCTACGCACGCGAACCCGGATCGAGCCGCGCACGGGGTGTCAGTTGTTTCGTCGTTCCACTCGACGCGGAAGGCGTCAGCGTCAGCCACATGCCGGGCATGGGCTGCCTGCCCTTGGGCTGGGGCAGCATCCACCTGTCCGACGTCTTCATCCCCGAATCACATCTCGTCGGCGAACTCGGCAAGGGATTCCATTCGGTCATGGACCACTTCGACTTCAGCCGAGCCGCTCTCGGGCTGATGTGCCTGGGCGCCGCAAAGCAGAGCCTGGAGGAAGCCGCCGCGTACGCCCAGCAGCGGGAGACGTTCGGACAGCCACTCTCCGAGCACCAGGGGCTCGCGTTCCAGTTCGCCGAACACGCAACCTATCTGGAAGGTGCACGCTGGATCTGCTATCGGGCGTTGTGGTTGCGTGAGACGTCCCAGCCGCACACCGCCCTCGCCTCGATGAGCAAGTGGTGGCCGCCCGTGGTTGCGAAGAACGCCATCGAGTTCGCGATGCGCGTGCACGGAAATCTCGGGTACTCCACGGAATCACCTCTGCAGCAGCGTTACCGCGATGTCACCGCCTATCTCGTGGCGGACGGGACAGCCGAGATCCAGAAGCGCATCATCGCCAAGGACATCTTCGCCCGCGGCACCGTGTCACTCTGACCCACACCACCCGAAACGGAGTTCACCCATGGGAACCCATGAAATTGCGCCACCGAAGGATCTGGCGGACAGCGGCGCGCTCGTCGTCGGGGGTACGGCTGGGATCGGTCTCGCGACCGCAGTCGGCCTCGCCCACGCCGGCACGCCGCGCATCATGGTCGTCGGACGCAGCACAGAGCGCGGACACGCTGCTGCCGAGCGCATCTCGTCCGTCAATTCCGATTGCGAGGTGACCTTCCTGCCGGCCGACGCGACCACCGTCGACGGTGCCGCACACATCGCGTCCGAAGCCGAGCGAATTCTGGGCGGCGTGGACATCCTGGTCTCCACGACGGCCGCCGACACAAGGCCGGAACTCTTCGCGAACATTCCCACCGGCGACATCGCGCGCATCTTCGACCAGCTCGCACTGCCGTGTATGTACCTCGCGAGCGAGATCGTCCCGCACATGACGGCACGGAAGGGCGGCGTGATCATCAACGTCGCCTCAGATGCCGCCAAGACCGCCACACCGGGCGAGTCCGTGATCGGTGCCGCGAAGGCGGCCATCGTCATGTTCACCCGAACCCTGGCGATCGAAGCCAAACGCAGCGGAATCCGGGTGAACGTCCTGACGCCGTCACTCGTCAACGGAACAGGGTCGACCGAACGCATCACCGCCGACGGATTCAGCGCCAAACTGTTCGCCAAGGCCGCATCACAGGCACACCTCGGCGTTCCCGAATCCGAAGACCTCGCCGCGCTGGCGGTCTTCCTCGCCTCCCCGGCCGCGCGCCGGCTCACCGGACAGGCCATCAGTGTCAACGGCGGGATCTCCGCAGCCTGAGTCGGACCTGCCTCGGCGAGGCCCGGGCGCCACGAAAGGCGTGAACGGCGGCAGTCCGATGCTGTGACCACGGCACGCCACCGTCCGGCCTTGCCATCCGCGGGGTGAGAAGTTTATGGTCAGTCCATTCGCACGAGAGGAGATCAGGGTGTCGATCAGAGTGGGACTATCGGTCACAGATGCGCTCCTCGTCCCGAAACCTGCTGATCGGCGACTGCTCCTCGATTCCGCCGCGGAGGCTGGTCTCGACCACATCACGGTCGGCGATCACATCAGCTTCCACGGCGGAACCGGGTTCGACGGCATGGTGTCGGCGACGTCGGTGCTGTCGACCCACGACACGTTGTCGGTGGTCATCGGCGTGTACCTGCTCGGACTGCGGCACCCGATGCTCGCCGCCCGTCAGATCGCGACGCTGTCGCAGATCGCGCCCGGCCGATTGGTCCTCGGCGCCGGTGTCGGTGGTGAGGACCGCTCCGAGATCTCGAACAGCGGGGTCGACCCCAGCACCCGCGGCCGTCGCCTCGACGAGACCCTCGAGGTGCTGCGCGCCGTTCTCACCGGCGAGGAAGTAACCCATCACGGTGAGTTCTTCGCCCTGGACCGGGCCCGCATCCTGCCTGCGCCGCAGCCTGCGGTGCCCATCCTCATCGGCGGGCGGGGCGAATCCGCCATCCGCCGCACCGCCCGCTACGGCGACGGCTGGCTCGGCATCTTCTGCACTCCGCGCCGGTTCGCCGAGACCCGTACCGCCATTCTCGATGCGGCAGCGAAGGAAGACCGGGCACCCGACTCGTTCGGCGTCAACGTCTGGTGCGGGCTCGACAAGGACGCCGCGGTCGCGGACCGGCTCGTCGGCGAGAAGATGCAGGCGTTGTATCAGTTGCCGCGCGACAAGTTCCGTCATCTTGCCCCCGCCGGAACACCCGAGCAGGTGGCCGAGTGGCTGAACTCGTTCGTCGAGGCAGGTGCGGACAACATCACGCTGGTACCGGCAACCGCGTCGATGGAGGCGGCCATCGAGCACGCGGCGTCCGTCCGCACACTTCTGCTCGCCCATCACGGCTGACCATGGCCCGGTAGAGACGGAAGCGAGGACCACGATGTCCACCTCCGACGCCGATACCGGCCGTAAGCAGCTGCCGCTCAGCGTGTTCGACGAACTTCTCGACGATGCCGCGGTCGCGGTCGACTGCCTGTCCGCGATCGTCCGGGTCTGCTCGGAGGCCACCGGCAAGGCGGTGACCCTGTTCGATCGCCAGGGACACGTCGTCGCGTCCACCCGCCCGGAGGCCGGCAGGCAGACCACCTTCCCGCCGTTACGCGACATCGTGCGCGGGCACACCACGACCACCCCGCCCAGTGCGGACCCGGTGCTGCTGCCCGCCGAACTCGGCACCGGGTTGTCGCGCCGGAAGATCCTCAGCGCCGTCGTCGAACGCGGAGAGCACCTCGGGTGGCTCGTCGTGGACGAACAGCCGACGCCGTTCCATCCCACGGACGAGTACGTGACGTTGCGCTGCGCCCGCCGCATCGGAGCGCAATTCCTCACCCAGCGCCGCATTACCCGAGTCGCGTGGAACGCGAGGTCGAACCTCGCCCGGCAACTCGTCCGGGGTTCCGGCGCCTGGAAAGATCTCGCGGCCGGCGCCGAGTACCTCGGTGTGAACGTCTACGCACGCCGCGCTCTGGTGTACGTGCGCGATTCCGAGGGTGCACCCGAGGATCTCGACCGTTCCCTCGCCGAGTACACCGAACGCGCACTCGGCCTGGAGGTGCTGTCGACCCGGGGTTCCGAGGGGATCCTCCTGCTGATCGAGGCGCCCGCGGGGGCGGCGTCCCCCGCCGTCGTCGGGCGCATCACGTCGACCCTCGAGGCCGCGGCCGCCGAATTGAGCCCGGCGAGCGGCCTGATCGCCGGGGTGTCGTCGGTGTACGAACCCGATTCGTTCGCCCGGGCGTACCGGGAGGCGCGGGAGGTCGTGCGCTGCATCGACCGCTTCACTCACGGAACGCGGCACCGCGTCCTCGCCGTCGACGACCTGGGACCGGCCCGGCTCTTCCTCGCGAACGGCGAGGTCTCGGCGATCCGGCACTTCATCGACGACATGCTCGGCCCGCTCCTCGACGACGACGCGGCAGCCGCGACCGAACTGATTCGCACGCTGGCCGTCTGGTTCGAGCAGAATCGCGGAATGCGCCGCACCGCCGCCCGGTTGGGTGTGCACGAGAACACCGTCCGCCTCCGGCTGTCGCGGGTTCACACCCTCACGGGACTCGACGTCACCGGAGACGCGTCCCATCAACTGAGCATCCAGACCGCACTTCTCGTCCTCCGGTTGCGCGACCACCCGGCCTTCCACCTCGAAAGCCGTTGCGCCGAAGCGCGGGACGACAACACCGTGCGCGCAGACGCGCTCCCGGACGAACGGAGATCCGCATGACCGACCCGCGCCGCCGCAAGGCACTCGTGACGGGCGCCGCACGCGACGGCAGTATCGGCAAGGCCATCGTGGCCCGGCTCGAGGCCGACGGGATGGACGTCGTCACCCTCGACCGTGCACCCGGGTGCACCTACCAGGCCGACATCGCCTCCGACGAGTTGCCGGACCTCGACGACATCGACGTCTACGTGGCCAACGCCGGGCTGACGACGATGTTCGGCGCCGCACACAGCATGTCGATCGACAAGTGGCGGAAGGATCTCGACGTCAATCTCACCGGGACGTTCCGGGTGCTTCAGCAGTGCCTGCCGGGGATGCGCGAACGACGGTACGGGCGTGTCGTCGTCATCTCCAGCACCGCAGGCACGCAGGGCATGCCGGCGCAGGTCTCCTACAGCACCACGAAGGCCGGCCTGCTCGGTCTGGTCAAGACAGTCGCGGCCGAGAACGTCTCCCTCGGCATCACCGCCAACGCGGTCCTGCCCGGGATGACCGCGAGTTCCGGGATTCTGTCGATGCCACAGGACATCCAGGACGCGTGGCTCGCGTCGATGCCCAACGGATTCGTCGACCCGGCCGACATCGCGGACGCCGTCGCGTTCTTCGCCTCCCCCACCGCGCGCAGTGTCACCGGCCAGTTCCTCACCGTCGACGGCGGCGACGGCCTCAACACCCGCTCGGTCACCTCCTCGATGGTACAGCGCTGATCGCGGCGTTCAGTTCACCAGCACGCCGCCGTCGACAGGAAGGCTCACCCCGGTCAGATATGCGGATGCGTCGCTCGCCAGGAACACCACCACCGCCGCGATGTCCTCGGGATCGCCGATCCGGCCGAGCGGTATCCGCGCGTCGATGATCTTTCGCTTGTAGTTCTCGCTGTAGTGCGCTGTCGCCTCGGACGGAAACACCCCCGGCAGAATGGCATTGACACGGATACCGCTCGGCCCGAGTTGAGCGGCGAGGTCGCGGGTCAATCCGAGAACGGCAGCCTTGCTCGCGCTGTACGCGGCGGCGGGCATCTTCGCCGTCGTGAGAGCCATGACGCTGGAGACATTCACGATCGAACTTCCCCGGCCCATCACCCGCGCGCACGCCTGGATCATCCAGTAGGAGCCGTGCAGGTTGACGTCGACGACGGACCGGAAGTGGTCGGGCGGGTCCTGCGTCACGTGATGGTATTCGCCGCCGGTGCCCGCGTTGTTGACGAGGACATCCACCCTCCCGAACGCCTCGACGGCGGCCTCGACCAGGCGATTACATTGGTCCGCCTCTGTCACGTCGGTATGCGCCGCGACCACGCGGGGGTTGTACTTTCGCACCTGTTCCGCGGTCGCCGCGAGTTTGTCGCCGCGCCGGGCGCCGAGGACGACGTTCGCGCCCGCCTGAGCCAGCGCGAGCGCGTACGCCACTCCGAGTCCGGACGACGCCCCGGTCACGATCGCCACCTTGCCGTGCAAGGAGAATCGCTCCAGCATGTTTCGGTGGTGAGAGGTATTCGACATAGGCAAGCTCTACCACGCACTCCGTGGGAGCCGAAGCATGCACCGGGGAGCCGCTGTGGGTTTCTTCAGCGGCGATCGCGCCCGTGCTTGCGGCACCGGCGGACCGGACCGATCGTGGATTCGTGACGGAATTCGACGTGAGCACTCTGACCGCCCGCGCGACCGAGGCGGCCGGTCGCCGATGGCCGGGATCTGCGATATCGGCGCCCTCGGCACTGCCGGGTGGCGTGTCGAGCCTGACCTACCGAGCGGTTCTCAGCCGCCCCGGCCTGCCCGACGCGGGCATCGTCCTCAAGATGGCACCCCCCGGACTGGAACCGGTCCGCAACCGCGACGTCCTCCGGCAGGCGCGGATCATCCGTCTCCTCGGCGCGGCGCCCGGCGTCCGGGTGCCGGCGATCCTCTTCGAGGAGAACGGAACACCAGAACGGCCACCGTTCTTCGGCATGACCCTCGTCGACGGACAGTCCTACGAACCGCTCCTCGACGAAGCCGACTCTCCTCCTTCCCCCGACACGGTTGCCGTCCGCGCCCTCCGAGCCGCCGGGATGCTCGCGCGGATGCAGAACCTCGACCCCGGCGCGCTGGGAGTCGGGGACGAACCGGTCGTCACCGTCGCGGAGGAACTTGCGCGCTGGCAGCGCTTGCTCGACACCGTCGACGACGACATCGCGCCTCGTCACGCCGAACTGCACGCCGCGCTGGCGGACCGCATCCCGGCGCCGGTCGCTCCCGCACTGCTCCACGGTGACTACCGACTCGCGAACATGCTGTTCGCCGGCGAAAACCTCGCCGCGATCATCGACTGGGAGATCTGGTCCGTCGGCGACCCCCGCACCGACCTGGCGTGGTTGCTGATGCACACCGACCCGGTCCACCGGTTCCGGCGCTCGCGGTCGGCGGCCGACGTTGCGGCGGGCACCGGGATGCCG
The DNA here is from genome assembly GCF_002165735.1 of Rhodococcus sp. NCIMB 12038. Lineage (NCBI taxonomy): Bacteria > Bacillati > Actinomycetota > Actinomycetes > Mycobacteriales > Nocardiaceae > Rhodococcus > Rhodococcus sp. NCIMB 12038. Next base: position 69,463 of record NZ_NHML01000028.1, on the reverse strand, counting down.
TCGCGCGGCGAACTCCTGGCGGCCTATAGCGCCGAGCGTGACGGTCCGATTCCCGACCTGGACTGGTTCCTGGCCTACTGCCACTACAAGACGGCGTCGACGATCTCGGTATTCGTCAAACGCAACCGGCGGCGCGCCGACCCCGACGCCTCCCTGATCGTCGCAGCCGACAGCCTCGCCGAGGTGGTCGAGCGGGGCCTCACCGTCCTCGGAGCACCGGTGGCACCTCAGGCGTGACACCGTCAGGTACTACCTCCGTGACACCGCTCGGTACCACCTCCGTGACACCGCTCGGTACCACCTCGACCACGACCTTCCCGATCGCGGCGCGGTCGTCGAGCGTACGCAGTGCGGTCGCCGCCTGGTCGAGCGGGAACGTGGCCCCGACGTGCGGCCGTATCCGTCCTTCGGCGGCCAGCGTCTCGACGGCGTCCCGGACCATCCGCAGCGTGCCGGGGTACTCGGTTTCCATGTTGTCCATGGTGATTCCCGTGACGGTGAGATTGCGGTGGAGCAGGCGGTTGACCTTGACGGTGGGAATCGAGCCGCCGGTGAATCCGACGACGACGAGTCGCCCGCCCTGACGCAGCGCACGGAGCGAGTCGGTGAACCGGTCGCCGCCCACCGGGTCGATCACCACGTGCACGCCGCGCCCGTCGGTGAGGTCGCGCACCTCGTCGAGCCACGGCCCGTCCGACCGCACTACCGCGTGCGCGCCGTGCCGGCGCGCGACCTCTTCCTTGCGGTCGCTGGACACGACCGCGATCGCCTTCACCCCGAACGTGTCCGCGAGGTCGAGCGCCGCGGTGCCCACCCCACCCGCCGCGCCGTGGACGAGCACGTACTCGCCCGGCCGGGCCTGCGCCCGGTGCAGCGCGTACCAGGACGTCGCGTAGTTCATGTAGAGCGCCGCGCCTTCGACGAACGACATCGACGGCGGGATCTTCACCGTGTAGTCGGGTAGCGCCAGGGCTCGCTCGGCGAGCGCACCGTGCCACACGATTCCGCCGACCCGGTCACCCGGCCGGAAGTCGGTGCCGGCCGGCGCCTCGACCACGACACCCGCGAACTCGCTGCCACATACGTAAGGTGTGGGCACGCCGTTCTGGTATTTCCCCCAGGTCTGCAGGGGGTCGATGAACGACAGGCCGGCGGCGTGCACGTCGACGAGTAGTCGCTGACCGTCCGCCCGGGGGTGGGCGCCCTGCGGTTCTGGCACCTCTGCCAACGTCACGCCCTCCGGGCCGGTCAGTTCCTCGACGACGACTGCACGCATGAACGTCACTCTCCTCGTGTTCAGTGGAAGTAGGCCACGACCGCGTCTGCGACGCAGGCGGGTTTGTCGTGTCCCTCGATCTGGAAGGTCTGCCGGATCGTGAACCGGTATCCGCCGTCGATCGGCCGCGCATCCTGCAGTCGCGCCGTCATGCGGATCCGCGAACCGACCCGGACGGGGTTCAGGAACCGCACCGTGTCGAACCCGTAGTTGAGCCCCAGCGAATGCCCGTTCATCTCGAAGATCTCGTAGAGAAACCTCGGCCCGAGCGAGAGTGTGTACATTCCGTGGGCGATCGTGCCGCCGAATCCGGCCTCCCGTCCCCGCTCGGGGTCGACGTGGATCCGCTCGAAGTCCTCGGTGTCGTGCGCGAACGCGGTGATGCGGTCCTGGGTCACGGCGTACCAGGCCGTCGTCCCGAGGTCGGTGCCGATCCGCCCGACCAACTCGTCGATCCCGTTCAGCTTCAGCATGGCCGCATGCAACCACGCCGACCACGCGCACCCCAGGAACCGTCGATCCGGCACTGGAGAAATCAACAGTGCGGCGCGGCAGCCTCGTGGCCGTGGGTGCCGCCGCTCCCTACCGTCCGATACATCAGGAAACCGAAGCGGAGGACGCCCCATGGACTGGACCATTCCCGACGATGTGCAGCAGTTCGTCACCGACCTCGACGCGTTCATCGATCGCGAGATCACCCCGCTCGAGGCCAAGCACCCGCAGTTCTTCGACCACCGCCGGGAGTACGCCCGCACGGACTGGGAACGGGACGGGTTCCCCAAGCAGGATTGGCGTGAGTTGCTGCTCGAGGCGCGGCGCCGATCCGACGCCGCCGGGTTCTTCCGGTTCCCGTTGCCCCGGGCGCTCGGCGGCAACGACGGGAGCAACCTCGCGATGGCCGTCGTGCGCGAGCACCTCCTCACCCGGGGCTCGGGTCTGCACTTCCCGCACGCCGACGAGGCCTCGGTGGTCGCGAACCTCCCCCTCGCGCTCGTGTTGCACGAATACGGCACCGCTGAGCAGCGGGAGCGGTACCTCGAACCGCTGATCCGCGGCGACATCGAGATCGCGTTCGGTCTCACCGAGCCTGGGCACGGCAGCGACGCGACGTACCTGGAGACGACGGCCCGCCGCGACGGTGACGACTGGATCATCAACGGGGCGAAGCGCTTCAACAGTCTCGTCGACTGCTCCGAGGTCGACCTCGTGTTCGCGCGCACGTCGGGGCAGGCCGGTAAGGCGGACGGGATCACCGCGTTCCTGGTGCCGACGGATGCGCCCGGGTTCTCCGTGCCGTTCAACCACTGGACGTTCAACATGCCCAGCGACCATTCGGAAGTCCATCTCGACGACGTGCGGGTCCCGGCGGGCGCAGTGGTCGGCGAGGTCGGCCGCGGTCTCGACTGCGCGCAGCTGTTCGTCCACGAGAATCGCATCCGGCAGGCGGCGTCGTCGCTCGGCGCCGCGCAGTACTGCATCGACGAGAGTGTCCGGTACGCGCAGGAGCGGGTCGTCTTCGGTAAGCCGCTGCACGAACACCAGGGCATCCAGTGGCAGCTGGTGGAACTGCAGACCGACGCCGAGCTGATCCGCAACACCATCTACAAGACCGCGGCCATGATGGACGAACTCGGGAAGACGGCCGTCTCCGACAAGGTCGCGATGGTGAACCTGCGCAGCAATCAGCTCGCGTGCCGCGCGGCCGACCGTGCGATCCAGATCCACGGCGGCGTCGGTTACACCCGCCACAAGCAGTTCGAGCACATCTACCGCCACCATCGGCGGTACCGCATCACCGAGGGCACCGACGAGCTCCAGCTGCGTCGCATCGCGAGCAGGATGTTCGATTTCGGATCAACGAGAGGACCGGCTGGGGGAACCACATAGCGGTTTTTGGTCTGTCCTTTGCATTTGGACTGTCCATATGCTTCCATGCTGTGACGAGCGCCACTCACGTGGCTCGCCCGCACCCCACGTCCACTGTTCGACCATCGACATCGATCGACAGGAGCTCCCATGAGCACAGCGTCCACGCGGCACCTGAACCGCTGGTGGTACGTCGTCACAGGCTTTTTGACTCTGCTGTTCGGCACGACGGCGGTCAACGTTCTGTTCAACATCCTGGGCAAGCCCATGACCCAGGAGTTCGGCTGGGAACGAAGCGTCATCAGCAACGGTCTGTCCATCGAAACGGTGCTGGTGGGCATCAGCATCGTCATCCTGGGCTTCCTCATCGACCGGTACGGGCCCAAGATCCCCTCGGTTCCGATGTCGCTGGCGTTCGGAATCGGCCTGATGCTGATGTCCGTACTCCCGAACAATCAACTCGCCTTCTACCTGCTCTGTGTGGTGATCGGCGCCGGAGCGGGCGCCGTGAACCCGGTCGCGCACTCGACCGTGGTGAGTGCGTGGTTCCAGGACCGTCGCGGCATGGCGCTGGGCATCCTCATGGCGGGCCTCGGCTCGTGCGGTGTGCTGATGCCGTATCTGGCCAACTGGATGCTCGGCATCGGCGGATGGCGCCTGGCTTTCCTGGTCATCGGCGCCCTGTGCACGGTCATCCCGGCCGCCGTCTACGCCTTCGTCACCCGCATGCCTGCCGAACACGAGGCCGAGCGCATAGCCGCGCGTCAGCAGGGCCGGATGGCCGGGGAATCGCTGCTCACCGTGGCGAGAAAGTACCGGCAGTTCTGGCTGCTCTCCATCGCCATCTTCTTCGTCTCGTCGGCCACGTTCGGGCTGATGTCGCAGATCGTCCCCATGACCACCGACAAGGGCATCAGCCAGGGCACCGCCGTCTCGATCCTGTCCGTCCTCAGCCTGGCGTCGGTTTCCGCCCGTCTGCTGGTCGGCTACCTGTTGGACCGGTTCTACGCGCCCGCCATCGGCTCGATCATCTTCGCGTTGTGCGCGGTCGGCGTCTTCCTGATGATCACGTCGACGCAGGTAGGAATGCTGTTCCTCGGCGCCGTCCTGATCGGCCTCGGCCTGGGGTCGGAAGGCGATCTCGCCGCATACATGGTGAGCCGGTACTTCCCCAAGCACTCCTACGGTCGGGTGCTGGGATTCATCTACTTCCTGTACGCGCAGGGGTCGGCGTTCGGCATCTTCCTGCTCGGGCAGGTCTACGGCGCCACCGGTTCCTACAGTGCCGGCGCGCTTCCGATCATCGTCCTGGTCGCCATCGCCATCGCGTGCCTGCTGATGATGGGTTCCTACCGCTTCACGCTGGACCACCGCGAAATCGGCGCCGACAATGAGACCGTAGAACAGAAGGAGCACGTATGACCGACGGATTCCACGACGCCCTGGTAACCGGGGCCGCCGCTGACATGCCGGAGAGATTCTTCGACCGGTTCATGTTCAACCTTCATCCGGACGGCAATACCGCGCCGTCGGTGATCCTCGGCGCCGGGGTCTATCCACCGCGGAACGTCGTGGACGGTTTCGTCGTCCTCACCACGGAGACCGAGCAGCGCAACCTGCGCTTCTCCACCGAGCACGACGCGACCGACGCCGCCTCCGTCGGGCCGCTGAAGTGGGAGACGCTCGAGGACAACACGGCCTGGCGAATCCAGCTGGGTGAGAACAAAACCGGACTCGAACTGGACCTGGTCTGGCGCGCCCGGGCCCCGTATTGGCTCGGATCGGTGGATGTGGAGAACACCGACGGAAACGTCACGTCGTTCGACCATCTCTTCCAGCCCGGCCGCTACGAAGGCACTCTCACCCTCGACGGGACCACCACCGACGTCGGCGGGTGGTACGGCCTGCGGGACCGCTCCCGCGGGGTACGCACCATGTCCGGTGGACAGGGCCTGCACATCTGGTACCAGGCGCAGTTCCCCGACCGCACGTTCGGATTCCTTCTCGTCGAGGACCGTCGAGGTGGCCGAATTCTGCTGGAAGGCGCCGTCATGCACGACGACGGCCGACTCGACGACATCACCGACGTCCGGCACGACCTGGCGTTCGCCGCGGGCAACGACCTCACCGGCGGGACGGTCGAGGTCGTGACGGCCGGCGGCGAGACCTACCGCATCGGTGCGGACGCCTCCGCCGGCGGTGGTTACATGGCGGGCGGTGGCTACGGCGGACACCACGGCAAGGTCCGTGGCCGCGATTTCGAAGAGTTCGACGTCTATCCGCTCGACGGATCCGTGGGGCCGACGACCCTCGACTCGGCCCTGACCGACCGGTGCTGCACGTTCGAGTGGAACGGGCAGACCGGCTACGGAATCTTCGAGTTCGCCCTGTCGCGGTCGTCGTCCTACACGTACCGCTCCAGCATCGCGACCTAGCCCGAAGCCGACTCTGCCCCTGCATCTACCGATAGATGCAGGGGCAGAGTGCTATTCGCAGTGCGCTATTGCCGGAAAGCGTCCAGTCCCTCGCTGGCCATCCGCACCATGTGGTCGGCCAGCCCGGCGGTGCGGGTCACCTTGGCGGGCCAGTACGCGATCGAGAAGATCATGCCCAGGCAGGACTGGGTTGCCACCGAAACCTCCGCCGGTGACGCGGCGGGAATCGACCGCGCCACCGCGGCCTCCCACCCCTGGACGTACTGCTTGCGCCTGCGGTTGATCGCCTTCCGCCACGGATCGACCAGCGACCGGTCTTCACGCTGGCTGACGTTCACGAGATGGCGGTGCCGGGCAGCATAGAGCGCGTGGTGGCGGATCATCCGCTGGAGATCGAGCTCCGCGTCCTCGTGCACCGGTTCGGTGGCGCCGATCAACTCGTCCATCGCCTCGTCGAACAGGGTGGCCAAAATCTCGTCCTTGCCCGAGAAATGACGATAGATGGCAGGACCGCTCAGACCGGCACGGGAGCCCAGTTCATCGACACTCGTCCCGTGAAAGCCTTTTTCGTAGAACAGCTCTGCGGCGGTGTCGAGGATCTTCCTGTTCCGGTCCACACCTGCATCCTAGCACTCGTTGTTAACGATCGTTATTATGAGCCGATGACGTCACCAGCCGGAATCCCCTCATACCTCCAGGTGGTTGCACTGCCCCGCGAATGCGGGCCCGTGCTCATTCCGTCCGCCTACGAGGACGAGAACGGCCATATGAACATCCGCCACTACTTCGACCTCGAGGCGCAGGCGATCGCGGAAGTGTTCGACCGGATGGGCATCACCGACGACTACCGCAGCACCCGCGGCCAGGGGTTCTTCACCGCGGAGCATCACATCCGCTACTACGCCGAAGTCCACGTCGGCGACCGCGTGTCGGTGCACGCGCAGATCGTCGAACGCTCGGACAAGGTAGTCCACGCGATGGCGTTTCTCGTCGACGACACGACCGAACGCCTCGCGAGCACCCTCGAGGTCACCGCGACCCACGTCGACCTCACCAGCCGCCGAGTGGTCCCGTTCGCGGCCGACGTCGCGGACGCCGTCGACCGGGAACTGGCCGGCATCGACGTCGACTGGCCGGCCCCGGTGTGCGGCGCGATGGGCGTCCGCGCCAGGGCCGCGCGGTGACGGCGTCGGACCGAGCTCCGATCATCCATTGACGCGCACCTTCTCGGTTCTCGCACTCGCTACGGGTGCCGACAGGGGGTGCGTGAGCACAGAAGCAGCGCGTCTGTGACCATCGTGCACCCAATTATGTTCGTGACCAATCGAATTCAGCAGGTAAGCACGTCCTGAAGCCCGGGAGCCCACTGCGGCTCGTCCCACGGGCTCCGTGCGAGTCAATTTTCGCCGATTCCCACTTTTTGCAGAGACACGCGAATCCATCACCGCAGGTACAGGCGTTTTTCGCCCCCGCTCTTGAAAACGCTCGTTATCAGCGCTACCTTTGTCATAAGGTAAGACCAAAAGAACTTCGCGGGCGGCTCACGCTCCGCGGGCGACACGAAAGGACCAACAGGTCGATGAGTGACTTCACGAGTGACTTCACGGATGTGACGTACGAGGTCGAGAACGGACTCGCCTGGATCACGATCAACCGGCCCGAGCGGTACAACGCGTTCCGTGCGCGGACGGTCGACGAGTTGGTGAAGTCGTTCAAGAAGGCATGGGGCAGCTCCGAGGTCGGGGCGATCGCGCTCACCGGCGCCGGGGAGAAGGCGTTCTGCTCGGGTGGCGACCAGAAGCAGCGGATGGAGACCGGCGACTACGGCCCGTCCGACAGTGGTCTGTTCGAGGTCGAGGCTCTGCACCGCGTGCTCCGCGACGTGCCCAAGCCCGTGATCGCCGCGGTCAACGGTGTCGCGGTCGGTGGCGGCCACGTGCTGCACCTGCTGTGCGATCTGTCCATCGCCGTCGACCACGCGATCTTCGGGCAGAACGGGCCGCGTGTGGGATCGTTCGACGCCGGCCTCGGCACCGGCTACCTGGCACGGGCCATCGGCGAGAAGCGCGCACGTGAGATCTGGTTCCTGTGCCGCCGCTACAGCGCTGAGCAGGCCCTCGACTGGGGTCTGGTCAACAAGGTGGTGCCCGGTGACCAGTTGCGGGCAGAGGTCCGGGCATGGGCCGACGAGATCCTGCAGCTCTCGCCGACGGCGCTGAAGGTACTCAAGCAGTCGCTCAACGCCGACACCGAGCACTTCATCGCACAGGGCAACATGGCCTACTCGACGCTCAAGCTGTTCGGTGAGTCCGCCGAGGCCATCGAGGGAATCAGCGCGTTCAACGAGAAGCGCAAGCCCGACTTCTCCAAGTTCCGCGGGGCCTGACCGTCCGGGGAGGCGGGGCGTACGCGCCTCGCCTCCCGCCGGCCGCGCCGATCGAAACCCTCCCCCTCACGCGAGAGAGCAGCCGCAGCTATGCGTTTCACCCGAGAGCAACAGGAGTTCGCGGTTGCCGTCCGCGAGTTCTGCGCCGCCGAATGCAAGACCCTCCAGCAACGGGACGCGCTGACCGAGGGCGGCACACTGGCGAACAGCCCCCTCATCCTCGAGAAGTTCGCGGGTCTCGGCTGGCTCGCCGTCTCGCCGCCGGAGGAGTTCGGCGGGGGCGGGGCCGGAATGGTCGAGGAATGCATCTTCCTGGAGGAATCCGCCCGCGGCCTCGCACCCATCACCGCCTACTCCACCGGTCTCACCGCCGCGCAGACCTATCTTCGCTACGGCACCGACGAGCAGAAGCGCACCATCGTCGGCAACATGGCCGCCGGCAAACTCGAGGCGATCGCCCTCAGCGAGCCTGGCGCGGGCTCTGATCTCGGTGGCGTCCGGATCAAGGCGGAACTGGTCGACGACCACTACGTCATCAACGGGCAGAAGACGTGGATCTCCGCGGCCCACGTCGCCGAGCACATCCTGCTCCTGGCCCGGACCGACTCCTCCGGCAACAAGCACCAGGGCCTGACCCTGTTCATGGTGCCTGCCGACGCCCCGGGCCTCGAGATCCACGAAATCCAGACCATGGAAGCCCGGACCTGCAACGACCTGTACTTCACCGACGTCGCGGTCCCGGCGAGCGCAGTCGTCGGCACACCGAACCAGGCGTGGCGCCACCTCATGCGCGGACTGAGCGTCGAACGCCTCATCATCGCGACGATGGCACTGGGCGGCGCCCAGCGTTCGCTCGACGACCTGATCGCGTTCGTCACCGAGCGTGAACAGTTCGGCCAGAAGATCAGCAGCTTCCAGGCCATCCGGCACCGGATCGCGGACCTCGCCACGGACATCGCCTTCGCGAAGTCCTTCGTGTACGAGGTCGCCGAGCGGATCGACGCGGGCGAGGAAGACAACCTCAACCGCGAGGGCTCGATGGCCAAGCTGAGATGTACCGAGATCGCGAAGAAGACCGCACTCGAGGCGATGCAGATGATGGGCGGCTACGGCTACACCCGCGAGTACGGCATGGAGGAGCAGGTTCGCCGTTCTCTGGCACCACCGATCTACGGCGGTACCAACGAGATTCAGCGTGAGATCATCAGCAAGAGCCTGGGCCTGTAGCCCTCGTTCCCCATCGTAAGGACCATCGCATGACCACCACTCCCTTCACCTCCGACGCCCTCGCGGGCAAGCGCGTCCTCATCACCGGCGGGGGCACCGGACTCGGCCGCGGTGTCGCGCGCCACCTCGTCGACCACGGCGCCGAAGTCCACCTGTGGGGCCGCCGTCCCGCCGTACTCGAGGAAGCCGCGGCGGAGGCGTCCGTCTCCCGGCCGGGTTCGGTCCACTGGCAGACCGTCGATGTGCGCAAGGCAGATCTCGTGTCGGCCGCAATGGACGAGATCTGGACGCTCCACGGTCCGCTCACCGGCGTGATCAACAACGCTGCCGCGAACTTCATCGCCCCCACCGAATCACTCAGCCCGCGTGCCTTCGAAGCCGTCACCTCCACGGTGATGAACGGGTCGTTCAATACCACTCACGCCGCGGGCCGCCGCTGGATCGAAGGCGGGACCAAGGGCGTCGTTCTGTCGACGCTCACCACCTGGGTCTGGAGCGGATCCGCGTTCGTCGTCCCGTCCGCGATGGCGAAGGCCGCCGTGCACTCGATGACGATGTCGCTCGCCGTCGAATGGGCGCGCTACGGGATCCGCCTCAACGCCCTGGCCCCGGGACCCATCCCGACGGACTACGCGTGGGAGATGCTCAACCCGACCGAAAAGAGTGCCGTCGGCGCGACCCAGGCCGACCAGGTGCCGATGGGCCGGATGGGCACGATGGAGGAACTGGCCAACCTCACCATCTTCCTGCTGTCGGATGCCTGCGATTACCTCACCGGCCAGACCATCGCCATGGACGGCGGCCAGATGCTCGCCGGCCCCGGCACTTTCGCCGGCCTGACATCGATGAGCAACGAGGACTGGGCCACCGCCCGGGAAAAGAGCAAGGCCGCCAGCGAAGCCGCCAAGTCGCAGCGCGGAGTCTGACCCCCTCACAGACCGGGCCTGCCAGTCGGTGACGACAAGTCCCGGCCGGCAGGCCTTTCTCATGCGCGCTCGTAGTCCGCGCCGTATCCGCCGGAAGAGACATGACAACCGATAATCTCCAGGCACTTCCGTTCATCTCGGCGGGTGCCGAAGCACTGTTCCGTGTGGCTCCCGTCATCGGCGACGCCACTCACGGCAAGTCTCGGATGCAGACCGGACGGTGGATGTCCGACGAACGCGGCCTGCCGTGCCGTGGCGCTCTCGGCGTCCTGATGGACGACGTCACGGGATACCCGATCGCCGCCCGCATCCCGGCCGGACATTGGGCCGTCACGACGGAACTTCACCTCGACTTCGCACGCAGCCCGGCGGTCGACGGTTCGATCCTCCATGCGGAGAGCAGCGTCGTCTCATCCGACGCGGATGGCGGCCTGGCAACCGGCCGGGTCGTCGACGAGTCCGGGCGGGTGGTGGCCATCGCCAGCGCTCGGCTCCGGTTCGTCGCCGCGGAGATAACGACCGGAATTGCGGACGACTACGTGCCACCCATCGTACCGAGCGCGTCCTCGATCATCGAACTGCTCGGTGCCCACCACCGGCGGGACAATGCCGCCGCAGGGCTGGAACTGGAAGCCGCCGAATCGCACTGCAATCCGCTCGGCAACGTTCACGGCGGTATCCTCCTGTGCGCCTCCGAGATCGCCGGTCTCTCCGCGGTGACACCGGAGCCCGAGTTCCAGACGACCTCGATCGCCATGGCGTTCGTGCGCCCATGCCCGGGGACCGAGCCGCTCACCTTCGCTCCCCGGGTCATTTACCGTGGCCGCAGCTTCGCCGTCGTCCAGGTCGCCGCGCGCAATCGAGCCGGAAAGACCTGCACCACAGCGACGGTCACGTGCCATCGTGTCTAGTTTGCGCACGAAACAAGAGCGGTGCAGAGCCGACGTGTCCTGACTCAACGACACCATCTGCCATCCGATCCGAGACATTGCCAGAGCGTCTGACGCCAGTGCAGGGCTTCTTCCGTCAACTCGAGGCGGGGCGTGTTCGAGGATTCCGATATTTCAGTGAGAGCGGTCACCGTCATTGCGTGAGAAACCGCAGTTCAGCGCATCCGCCAGCTGACACGTCGGGCGGGCGCCGTCGACGACGGTGAGTGCCGATAGCCGGGCAGGGTCGTGTTCTGCCAGAATGTATTGGATGTGCGCTTCTCGTCCGTCCGTGTCTGTCGTCCCCGAAGCGGTCGAGATGCAGCACGGGAGTGCTCGGATCGTCCTCCTGCGCATCCTCGGTGACCTCGTACACCCGACGAGCAAACCAGTGCCGACTACGGCGTTGCTGACGGTTCTTTCAGATGCGGGCTTCGGCACACACGCAGCGCGTCAAGCTATCTCACGGTGCGCGCGGATGGGCGTGCTGACCGGAGAAAAGGACGGACGGAGTACCCGATGGTTGCTGACTCAGGCGGGCAAAGACCTCGTCATCGACGGTAATGATCGAGCCCGGCAGCTCGGTACGCAGCCGGGACAGTGGAATGGTCGCTGGCTCATGTTGGCCGTTTCCGTGCCGCATGAACGCAGAGTGATACGGCAGAAGCTGTACCGGACTTTGAGCTGGGTGGGGTGTGGTACGCCGGTGCCGGGAATATGGATCACAGCTCACTCGGACAGGCGAGGGCGAATCTCTACAGCGCTTCAACGATTCGGGCTCGATCAGACAGCGGTGTCGTTCATTGGCGAGGCGAGCGGAATCGGATTGTCGGACGCCCAGCTTGTAAGCCAAGCCTGGGATCTCGACGCGGTGAGTAGAAGCTACAGGGCGGCAACAAGCCTCTTCGATGCCGCTCCTGAACCCGTATCCGGCGCCGATGCGGTCCGGTTGCTCTTGCACGTTGACGAGGTCTTGCAGAAGCTGGTTGCCGAGGATCCATGGCTTCCCTCTGAGCTGTGCCCGGACTGGACAGGGCGACAAGACGCGACACGACTGCTTTCATATCGTGACTCATTGCTCGTGCCTGCGCGCACGTACTGGGACACCTTGCTCCGCCGCTAACCCGACATTTGACTTCGACGGCGACCCCTCAGAGCCGCAATCGTCGCCGCCCTGATCGAGTACTTCCATGAACTACGGGCGGACCCCGCGTTGCTCTCCCGGCTCGAGGACGAGGACTGTTCGGAAGCTGGAGCCCTGGACGCACGCTGGCCGAGGTCAAGAATTGCGGTACCCAGATCGGCAGCATCGGCGGGGACATGACTTCGCCGGCGCTCGTAGCCGCACCCCTCGACAGGCGCCGTACTCAACGCAGCGGTTGCGCCGATGCGGGCCTGACTCCTCTCCGAACTCCGAGTACCCGCCGACAAGCATCCCACTATTGAGCCGGTCGTTCACCCGGCGGTCCACCTGGAGCGCCGGCCCGAGGAACCGCACCGCCCGGGCCGTCAGGGTATTGACAGACCATCCTCGGTATCTATTATTAGACCAAAATCACGTTCAAAACACTTTCAGTGTCTGAGATCCACCGAAGCCAGTCGCCGGGCCACCACGCGCCAACTCGCCAGCGATCACCATTTCTGAGCTACAAGAAACTCCCACGGAAGCGGCAAATAGGACTCTGTGAACCTGCCGATGCGTTGAAGCCGAATCTCGCGCTTCGTCCTTCGGCGCATCACCCAATTCGCCTCGCGACCTCGAGTAAGGACATCAAGCAATGGATTTTGCACTTTCGGAAGCACAGCAGGCACTTGTAGACGCCGCAAAGAGGTTCTCTCGCACCGAACTGGCACCCTTCTACCGCCGCCGCGAACAGGATGGCCGACTTGACCGGGATGTTCTGCAGCGAATGGGTGAACTCGGCTTCTTCGGGGTCGAACTCGCCGAGGAATATGGTGGGCTCGAACTCGACGCTGTCACGGCTGGACTCGTTCTCGAAGCGCTGTGTGCGGACGACATGAACTTCGGATACGTGGCGGTCACGGTGTCGCTCCTCGGCCAGATTCTGCAGAAGCACGGAATACCCGACGCGGTGCGGCCGTGGATCACAGGCATGGTGTCCGGCAGGTTGTTACCGGCCATCGCACTCACAGAGCCGCGAGGCGGCTCGGACGCAGCGCATCTCACTCTCAGCGCTCGACGCGACGGTGACCACTATGTCCTGAACGGCGAGAAGACATCTATCAGCATGGCGACGCAGGCCGACTTTTGCGTCCTGTTCGCTCGCACCGGCACGAAGGAAGCCGCCGCGAAGGGCATCAGCGCTTTCCTCGTCCCCTTGGATAACTCCAACATCAAGAAGACAGGATTCGACGACCACGGCACCATCAGCGTGGGGCGCGGATCATTGTTCTTCGACGACGTGCTGGTACCCGCCGAATACCTCCTCGGCGAGGCGAACAAGGGGTTCGTCCAAGTCATGCAAGGTTTCGACTACAGTCGCGCCCTACTCGGAATCCTATGCCTCGCCGTCGCCCGCCGCTCGCTCGACGACGCCTGGGAGCATGCCCGCACCAGGGAAGCGTTCGGCAAACCGCTTGCGTCGTTCCAAGGCGTGACGTTCCCGCTCGCCGAGGCCGAAACCCATCTTCTCGGTGCCCGTCTGGTGTGCCTCTACACCCTGTGGTTGAAGGATCAGGCACTGCCGCACACCGCGGAGGCGGCAATGTGCAAATGGTGGGGGCCCAAGCTGGCCTACGACATCGTCAACACCTGCCTCCTGACGCACGGTCATGGCGGCTACTCGAAGGAACTGCCCCTTGAACAGCGGATGCGCGATCTGCTGGGACTCCAGATCGGTGACGGCACAGCACAAATCATGAAGATTCTCATCGCTCGATCACACGTCGGCCATCTGGCCGCGTGATGCTCACCTACCATTCACCGAGAAGGACACGACACATGCTCGATACCGAATCCTGCTCCGTCGAGATCATCGACGGCATCGGCCACATCACATTGAACCAGCCGGCACGCGGTAACCCCTTCGACCTATGCTTCAACACCGAACTCAGCCTTATCGCCACCGAGATGGACGAGAACCCCGAGGTCCGGTGTGTACTACTCGATGCCAATGGAAAGTACTTCAGCGTGGGCGCCGACCTGAAGACGATGACTCGCGATCAAGCAGAACTCCCTCGCTTCATCAAGAACGCGACAGCGGGCCTACACATGGCCCTGTCTCGGTTCGCGCGAATGGACGCACCGCTGGTCGTAGCGGTACACGCCCTGGCCGTCGGCGGGTCCGTGGCGCTGTCGGCGGCCGCTGATTTTTGCATTGCGGCTCGATCGGCGAAATTCTATGCCGCCTACACCGGTATCGGACTGGTACCGGACGGCGGCGGAACAACCTTCATTCCGCATCGCGTCGGAGTTCGACGAGCGATGGAACTCCTGATGAGAAATGAAACATGGACCTCCGAACAGGCCTGCGAATACGGATTGATCAACTATGTCGTCGACGACGACCGATTGACCGATGAGGCATGGGCGCTTGCCCGGGAGCTCGCTTGCGGTCCCACACTGGCGTTCGGTGAGATCAAGAACCTACTCCAGTCCACTTGGGAGCAGCCGATCGAGGCGCAGATGGAACGAGAAGCACGCGCGATGGTACGCGTGACGAAATCTGAAGACGGGTGGAACGCCGTGCAGTCCGTGCTGTCGAAGCAGAAGCCGGCCTTCCACGGACGCTGACCAATTCGTCCCGTCGAGCCAGTTCCTTCCAACGGCAGGACCGTACGGACCATCTCATGTCGGGAAGGAGCTAAACGTAGTGAGATCCGCCTGATCACCACATGAATCTCTCCAATCAGGCTGCAGCTGTGCCCCCAACTGACCCATTTCATAACGAGAGGCTCTCAGATGAAAGCTGAATCTATGGACTCGAGGCCGATCGACCCAGTATTGCGGGATGCCGATCACGAACAGCGTGACCGCGCCAAGAAAGCCGCTATTGCCGGCGGTGTTGGAACACTGATCGAGTACTACGACTTCAGCCTGTACGGCTACTTGGCTATCATCATGGCGCCGTTGTTCTTCCACGCGGAAAGCGCGGCAACTTCGCTCCTGTCCGCGCTGGCAGTCTTCGGGACCGCGTATCTCATGCGACCACTCGGTGGACTCGCTTTCGGCTACATCGGCGACAAGTTCGGCCGACGGCGTGCGCTGCTCGGAACGTTGATGTGCATGGGCATCGGCAGCGTTGCGATGGGACTGCTGCCGACATACGAGCAGGCCGGGGTCTGGGCGGTGGTCCTTCTCGTTACCATCCGCCTGCTCCAGGGCTTCTCGGCGGGTGGTGAGGTCGGTGGATCAGCGACTCTTATATCTGAGTCCGCCCCGAGCCACCTCAAGGCCACGTACGCGGCCTTCACACCCCTCGGCTCGACGCTGGGTTTCGGCCTTGCCGCGGCCTCCGCAGGTGCAGTGTCTCTGATCGCCACGGACGAGCAAATGAACTCGTGGGGATGGCGCCTCCCGTTTCTGCTGGCCCTGCCGCTGATGCTGGTATGCCTGTGGGCGCGGCGGCGGGTGGATGAGACCTACCTACCCGATGAAACGGCGGTGCGCGACAGGCCGTTGCTGACACTGTTCCGCACGCACAGCCGCGCAGTGACCCAGGCCGTCGGGTTGTCCTTGGCGATCAACGGAACTGCGTACATCTGTCTGACATATATGAGTATCCACTTGACCAAGACGCTCGGTTACGACCGCACCGCCGTCTACTGGATTTCCTGCCTCGTACTGGTTATCAGCGCCCTCGGGATGCTCGTCGGCGGGCGTCTCGGAGACCGATTCGGTCGAGTACGAATTACTGCTGTCAGTCTTGTGTTCATCTCAGCTATCGCCTATCCGGCAATGGCAGCGATGAATCTGAACTTACTGACTGCAGCGATCCTCTATCTGCTGATGATGCTCAGCACCGTGGGTATCCAGGTGGGTGTCCTGACCCTGATGCCGTTGCTGTTCGATCAGAATGTTCGGTTCACCGGCGTCGCCACGTCCTACAACGTCGGCGTCATCATCGCCGGAGGAAGCGCGCCGCTCATCGCGGTGTCGCTGGTGGAGTGGACCGGCGACGATCGGGCGCCGGCCTACTTCGTGATAGTCACAGCAGCGATCGGCTTGCTGTCCCTTTTCTCCGTAACCAGAAAATCCGCTGTCAGCGACCGGCATTCGGCGACCTGAAGAACGTCCGGCGGGAACCGATGACGAGCATGTCAACTGCGATGACGGTCGAGCGCTCCATAACCGTTCCATCAGCCCCTTCTTCGCGAACAGAGAGGTAAGTAGATGTCCCCAACAATGGCTGGCGACGATCATGGGACCGTCGAGGCCCGATATGGCGCGGAAGCAGCGACGCACTTCCGGAATCAGGGATTTTGGGCCGATGACTCGTTGAGCTCGTGGGTTGATCGATGGGCGCGCGAACGGCCGGGATCACGGGCTGTCTCCGACGGTGTCCGTGAGTTGACTTTCGCTCAGCTGAGCAACCAATCTGCACGACTGGCGATCCGCCTGCTCGAACTCGGCATCCACGCCGGCGACCGAGTCGCCATACAGCTGCCCAACTGGGTGGAGTTTGTCATGGCCTACGCGGCGATCAACCGCGTCGGCGCAATCCTCGTTCCGATCATGCCGGTCTATCGCCACACCGAAGTGCTACACATCCTACAATCGGCGGAACCGAAAGTGGTTTTGACCACCGGAAACTTCCGCGGATTTGATCATGCGGCAATGTTTCGCGAACTGCGTGGCGAAGCACCCAGCGTATCCCGGTTGATAATCGCACGATCCAAAGTCGTCGACTCCTCCTTCGAAGAGAGAATCGACGACACGGTGGCAGAGGGTCAATCCGCAACAGCCTTGGCAGCGCAACTGGGGCCATATCCACATTCCGATCAAGGTCATGCGATCATCTACAGTTCCGGCACCGAATCGACCGCCAAAGGGTGCTTACACACCTGGAACACGGCCGCGTTTACTGCAAGATTCCTCGCTCGTGATGTCTTCCGACTCACCGCGGTTGACACAATGTTCATGCCTTCGCCTCTTGCGCACACAACGGGCATCGAGATCGGAATCCTGGCTCCTTTGATTGCGGGTGCACAGATCCACCTTCTCGATGTCTGGGATCCTGAAATCGCACTTGCCAGGATTCAGCAGTTCGCGTGCACTGCCGCCGCGTCAGCGACGCCTTTCGTGCGAATGGTCCTCGATACACCGTCTTCCCGTCGGCATGACCTGTCCACGATGCGGGTTTGGCTATGTGCCGGGGCTCCGATCCCGACCACTCTCGCCATGGAGTTTGCGGAGGTCTTCAATCAGGGCACGCTGCTGCCGTTGTACGGGTGTACCGAGGTCGGTGTGGCGACGGTGTGCCATCCGGACGATGACCTCGAGACCATCTCGACTTCTGATGGAAGAGTCTTGGCCCGGGGTGTCGATATCAAACTCATCGATCACGTCGGTGAGCGAGTCGGTGCAGGTCAAGAAGGTGAAATTTGCTACCGAGGGCCGGGAGCAATGTTGAGCTACTGGCGCGACCATGAAAACACCCGCGCTGCTATCGACGACGAAGGTTGGCACCACTGTGGGGATCTCGGGCGAGTGGACGCAGACGGCTACCTGCGAGTCACCGGTCGTCTGAAAGACATAATCATCCGGGGAGGCCAGAACCTCAGTGCCCGAGAGATCGAAGAGCACCTCCTCACGCATCCCGCAATCAAGGACGTCGCCGTGGTCCCGTACCCCGACGAGCGCCTCGGAGAGAAAGTGTGCGCGTTCATAACCGTTCAGGATGGGACACCGCTGTCAGTCTCGGATATTCGTTCGTTTCTGACGAATAAGAGAAAGGTCGCGATACAGAAAGTCCCAGAGAAAGTACTTACGATCGACGAGCTACCTCGGACTGCCAGCGGCAAAGTGCAGAAATTCGTTCTGCGCAAACAAGCTACTTCAACTGTCCGATGAGGTTGGAACAATCGACAACGTACAAGCATGGGGTGATACCCACCAAGGACGCAGCCACGGTCATGCTGGTACGCGAGCGCAGTTCGAGCGTTGAAGTGTTCTTGCTGCGACGGGTGAAAGGCATGCCTTTCGCCGGAGGAGCAACAGTGTTTCCCGGCGGTGGCGTCGACCCTACGGACGCACATTCCCGGGGCACCTGGGCCGGCCCGTCAGACACATGGTGGGCCGATCGGCTCCGAACGACCCCGACTACGGCCAGGGTACTCGTGATGGCGGCCGTCCGAGAGACATTCGAGGAGTGCGGTGTCCTGCTCGCCGGTCCGACTCCGGACACCCTCGTCGACAACACTTCTCAATATTCACACATGCGAAAGGCGCTCGAGAGTAAGCAATTGACCTTCGGTGACTTTCTCGAACGCGAGAGCTTGGTCGTCCGGACGGATCTCCTGCGACCCTGGTCGCATTGGATAACGCCGATCGGAGAGAAGCGCCGATACGACACCCGATTCTTTGTCGCAGCGGTACCGGAGGGGCAAGTTGCAGACGGCGCGACAACTGAGGCGGAGGCGGTGCTCTGGCAGACCCCGAAAGACGCCATCAATCAATGGTGCGCCGGCGGAAGCATGCTGATGCCGCCGACGTGGAGTCAGCTGACCACCCTGAGCGAATACCGAACTGTTGCCGAGATCCTTGAAGTCACGCCGGAAATTCCGGCGATTCTGCCTCAGATAATCGTGGACGGCGTGCGGATGCGCGTCGAGTTTCCCGGGCAGGAAGGCTATTTCGGAAGCGGCGGGCCACTACCGTGGTAGCACGCCACACGACTCGCACAGTTGGCGATGGACAGCGAATAGTGCGCCGCGACTCGTGCAATGAGTCCCGATCATGTTTACAGGTTTCAGCATGAGTGGATAGTGGCTGCAGCCTCCAACATGCCGTCGATCTCAACGATCTTGGCCCTTGGGCGTCCCTCGCTCTGCCCTATGGTCTGTTCGAACTTGTCTATTCTCTGCCAACCTGCGTAGTCGATCGCATCCGGCTTTCGTTCTTGCACGAGATCGAAGATTGAGCGACTGCTGCGTGTTGGAGGCGTCAGCCGTCCGTTAGTGTGGTCGTCGAGTAGACACGTGACCGTTTCGATCGAGCAGTGCTTGTTCGTACCGATGACGCCGGAAGGACCACGTTTGATCCACCCGGTCACGTACACACCCACCTGAGTTTCTCCCGTACCCGGATCCACAACCTGCCCTTTGTGGTTCGGGATGATTCCGCGTTCGACGTCGAAGGGAAGGCCGGGCATC
The DNA here is from genome assembly GCF_002165735.1 of Rhodococcus sp. NCIMB 12038. Taxonomy (NCBI): domain Bacteria; kingdom Bacillati; phylum Actinomycetota; class Actinomycetes; order Mycobacteriales; family Nocardiaceae; genus Rhodococcus; species Rhodococcus sp. NCIMB 12038. The sequence goes on along the minus strand of NZ_NHML01000028.1, from coordinate 50,084 downwards.
GGGCGGCCTCGATAGCCGACCGATCGTACAACGAGTCCGCATTCGAGTACCTCTGTGATCTTCGTCGGACCGATGGCAGATTGACCGTTGTCATCAGCCAGCATCTCATTGCGCCGCAATCGTATACCTCGAACGCGATCGTCACCGAGGATCTCCTCTGGGGAGGCCAGGTATCGCAGCACTATCCGACGTGTGGCACCGCCTGCGGGTCGTAACGCGAGTTCTTCGGCAACTTGCGTCTTCAGGGTTGTCGGCGAACAAGCTGTCTGATCGATCTCGTTCTGGAGGAATTCGGCTTCTACCGCGGGACAATCGAGGGCTAGCTCGACCTCGGTTCTCAACCCGGCCAGTCCTAACAACTCGGGTGTCGTGTAAGCGGCGTGCGCCGGATCACGGCGGCCTACCACGACGACCTCTCGAATGCCGCTGCCTGCCAGCGCTGACAAGGCGTGTCCAGCGATATCCGTACGGGCCAATTCCCGTACATCGCGTGTGAGGATCCGCGCGATATCCAGCGCCACATTACCGTTTCCAAGTATCACCGCCCGCTCGGTGGACAGGTCGAAGGTATGGCCGGCGTGATCGGGATGGCCGTTGTACCACCCGACCAGATCGGTTGCCGACACGCTTCCCGGCAGGTCCGCCCCAGGAATGCCCAGTCGCTTGTCTGCGGGCGCACCTACCGCGTAGATGACCGCATGATGGTGGGCTAGCAGTTCGTCGTGCGTAAGGTGCGTCCCGATCTCTACGCCGAGGTGGAAGAACACCCCCGGTCGACTAGCCATTCGCTCGAATGTCTTTGTCGCAGACTTGGTGTGCTGATGGTCCGGCGCAACTCCATAGCGAACCAGGCCCCACGGCGTGGGCAGACGGTCGAAGATGTGGACCTCGACGTCGAGACCCGGTGTCGTCGTCAACTCGTCGGCTGCATAGCAGGCGCTCGGCCCGGACCCCACAATGGCCACTCTCAGCGGGCCTACCGATGACACGTTGTGGTCGGATCGCTCGCGCGCGACTCTTTCGCGCCTGTATTGCGTTCGTGTCGAGTCATCGAAGTAGCGCGCGTTGAGTTCCGCGTACCTGGCGGTCGCGGGGGTCAGGACCGAATCCGGGACGATCGCGTCCACCGGGCAGACGTCGACATCCGTGCATGCCCCGCAGTCGATACAGGTGGCAGGATCGATGTAGAGCATTTCTGCGCGGGCATAATCAGGCTCGTCAGGGGTTGGGTGGATGCAGTTGACTGGGCAGACGCTCACACAGGTCGCATCGTTACAACACTGCTGGGTGATCACGTGCGGCATTGAGCATCGATCCCTTCGATCGAGACGGGAATGTTCGTCATTCGTGGCTGCCCGGTGTATCGATCGAACTTGTCGGAGGTGGACACGAGGCGGCTGGGGCTGCTGCCGACTGCCCACACTTCCTCGTCGCCATCAGTGGGTCCGTAACCGAATGCCATCGACACCAACCCGGTTCGTAATGCCGGATCCTTCATTGCTACAGCGGTGATGGATGACAGATCCGAGCTGATTCGAACGAGCGTGCCGTCGGACAAACCCAGCTCGGTCATATCGTCGGGGTGCATGAACGCCGGGTTGTAGGGGACGCCACGGTGGGTTCGATCGATGTTGCAGGAGGAGTTGTAGACGTGAAGGTGTCGTCGGCACAGGAGTCGGTAGGGACGGTCCGGCCGAAGCGGCTCGACTACGCGGGTATGTTCTGTCAGCTGGGCGAGCATCAGGCCGTTGCCGATGTCGAGGCGATCGAGCACTTCGGGGTCGCCTGCCTGCACCGTTAGGAGATCGGTCGTTCGTGTCATTCCGTCAGGATGCGATTTGACTTTCGATAGGGGGATTGCGGAACCCTCGGACAGGATTTCGAGAAGTTCGTCGGTCGTCAGGTCGTCGTCGATCGGCCGGGACGGGGACGAAGGGCATCCGAATGGGTTTACCTCGACCGGATACCCGAGTCGTTTCATGAGCCCGTGGAAGAACCGCCACTCTTCGATGACATCGGACCCTTCGGGGCGCTCGACAACGGCAGACGAATACTGTGCGTACGCTTGCCCGATCCCGTAGCCCGTTCCCCTCGCCGCCAGCGCATCGAGAAACACGGTCGACGAGGGCGCCTCTAGCGGCATCGTCGGTGCGATCACGTAATCGGCCAAACGGGCCGACGCGGAATACCACGGGTCGATCTGCACGAACAGTTCCAGGGATTCGAGCGCCTCGACTGTCCGCCGCTGATCTGGGAACGCTACGGCCGGATTGCCTCCCCAGCTGATCAGTGCACGCACCTGTCCCTCCCCCGGGGTGAGAATCTCCTCCGGCAGCGTTGCAGTCGGCATCCCTGCCCGGGTCTTACGCAATCCGCGGACCCGCACTTCACCCTGCAATGCCCAATCGCGATCCGGAGATTTGGCCTCGGCTACGGGCACGTAGGAGGGGAGCAACGTGGGTGAGGCGGAAACGGTCTCGCCCGCGCGCAGCCAGCGTCCGCACAGGGTCTCGAGAACTAGCACCAGGTACTCGACCAGAGTGCCCTCGCCCGCCATATTCGGCCCGGTTCCCGCCATGGTGTACCCACGCTTCGCAGTGGCGTAGCAGCGAGTGGCGGCGACGAGGTCCGCACCGGCTATCCCCGCCCGCTGCGCCACCTCGTAGGGGTCGAACCCGTGCACCGCGGCGGCCAACTCCGAAAGTCCGTGCACGTGTCTTGCCACGAAGTCCCGATCGAACAAACCCTCGTCGATGACGATCCTGATCATGGCCGCCAGAATCGCAACGTCGTGCCCAGGAGCCGCCTGCAGGTACCAATCGGCGTGCTGTGCCACATCGGTCCGGCGTGGATCGACGACGATGAGTTTGCAACCCCTGGCAAGTGTGTCCAGGAGCCATCGTTTGGGCGAGCCCGCCGGAAAGCCCGTGCAGGTAACCATCGGGTTGATCCCGATCAGCAGTATGGCCTCCGGTGCGTCGAAACCTTGGGACGGAGCGGACCAATACCCGAGGAGGGACTGCGCGACCTGCTTTCCGCCCTTGTCGATAGTGTTCGGGTCGAACCTCATATCGGAGCCGAGGGCATCGAACAGGGCGTTGTGCAGTGGCGCCGCCGTCGGCGCGGTCGTGATATGCGCCATCGTCCCTGCATAACTGGCGATTGCCCGCGGCCCGTACCGGTCGCGGATGTCCGCAAGTTTGGCGGCGATCTCGTCCATTGCCTGCTCGACGGGGAGACGAGCATGGCCGGCAGGTGTCCGCACCAGCGAATGCACGAGACGATCGGCGTGGCGGAGGTATTCGTGCTGCGACCGTCCTTTGACACAGGTGTATCCGCCGTACACCTGATTGCGACTGTTCCCGTGGATCGCGGTCGCGACTCCGTCCTCGACGTCGACAAGTATCGAACAGTGATTGATGCAGATCCTGCAGAAAGAGTTTCGCGTGTGCTTCACGGGTCTCCGTTCATGGACGGTCGATGCGGCAGCGGCGGACCATCGCCGGTTTGCTCGCCTCGAGTGGATCAGTGCCGAGTACGGATGTCCGAGTCGAACTCGTAGTTCGCCAACCGCTCCCGCAGCACCCGGGCGCCTTCCAGTACTTCGCCGGCCTCGTCGGCGAGATCGACGACGACGAGCGGGCGCAGGCCGGTGTTGTCGACCCGGACTTCGTAGGCAACGCTGTCCGGGAGGACGGCCCTGACTTGGGCGTGTACTTCGCGTTCGGTGGCAAGCATCCGAAGTACTGGTTTGGCGAGCTTCCCGACCGGAGTCAGCGGAAGTTGATCGAGCACGATCACCTCGACCGGTGTCGCTGCTCGTTCCTGGACGTGTTCTCGGCAGAAGGCCAGCAGTTCACCCGGCTCCACTGTGGCGCCCTCTTCGAGTTGGACGAACGCCACCGGAAGCTCACCTTTGGCCGCATCCGGCCGGCCGACCGCGGCGACGAGGTGGACCGCGGGATGGCGGTCGAGTGCGTACTCGATCTCGCTGGGGTCGATGTTGTGGCCGCCCCGGATGATGAGGTCCTTCGCACGCCCGGACACCCAGACGTACCCGTCTTCGTCGACGGCGCCGAGATCGCCCGTGTTCGCCCATGCCTGACCGTCCGGCATTCCCACCACGAAGAAGTCCTTGTTCAGTTCTTCGTTGAGATACCCCTGGCTGACGATCGGGCCGCCGATCACGAGCGTCCCGCGCTCGCCCGGCGGGCACTGACGAACGAACCGCCCATCGTCGTCGAGTTCGATCGCGCGGACCTGGCAGAACGGAAGCGGTGTGCCTGCCGAGCCGATCCGAGGTGCCGATCCGTCGTTCAGGTGCCCGGTCACCGTTCCGTGCACCTCGGTCATTCCCCAGTTCTCGCGCAGCCAGATGCCGAACCGCTCGTGGAAGGCGCGGACGAGTTCGGTCGGCACGGCGCTGCCGCCGACGTGGAAGTCCTCGATGCAATGATCCTTCCGTGAACCGCCGGGCAGGCTGAGCAACGCCTGGGCGGTCGTCGGCGTGGCGAGTAGGGACGTGACCCGATAGTGGCGAGCGATGTCCCAGAACTTCTCGACCACCGCGCGGTTTCGGTATCCCTCCGACGTCATTGTCAGCAGGGTCTGTCCGTACAGCAGCGACCGCAAACCGAGCGAGACACTGCCCCCGCAGTGGAAGTTCGGCATGCCGTGGGCCACCACGCCGTCCGGCCGCGGTCCCATCAGAGCACCGACGTTCCAGGTGACGGTCAATTGACCGAATTGGGACATGCGAACCAGCTTCGGCGTTCCGGTGGTGCCACCGGTCGGCATCAGGACAGCGTCGCGATGCGGATCGAGGTCGCGATCGAAAGTCAGCCCGGACCCTGCGTAGCTATCCATGGCGGTGAGCAGATCGTGCGGACCGTCCGGGGCGTCGACGAAGAAGACCGACTGCAGGGTGGGCACGGCTTCGAGGATCGCGTCGACGTCCCCACCACATTTCTCGTCGACTGTCCCGCGCACGGTGACCAGGGTGGTACAGCGGGCGTCGTTCATGATGCGCACGAGCGAGGAGAGCTCGAGGAAGGGGTTGAGTGGAACCGCGATCCCGGACGTCGCCGCTCCCCAGATCGCGACCAGGCCCTCCGGCAGCATCGGCAGCATCACCGCGACCACGCTGGGCGAGTCGCCGGCGCGGTCGTGGAAAAGACTGGCCGCGCGTTCGATCGATCCGATCAGTTCGCGGTAGGTGACGACACGCGCCGGGACGAGGAAGTCGGGCGGTTCGATCGTCACGATCGCGTTCTTGTCCGGATGCTCGGCCGCAGCCGCGGCGAGCGCGTCGTAGAACGTCGCGCCGGTACGCAAGTCATCGGGCGAGAACGTCGTCTCGATGGACGTGATGTCGTCCCGGTTTGCGATTCTCCGCCGCAGTATTCGTGGCGGCGTGGGGTCGACGCGAGACTGCGGATGCGCTGGGGCGGGCGAGTGCACCATCCGTGCGGGCCTTTCTCGAGGGTTCTGACAGGGAGATCGATGCGCCGACACCGTCACGCGACCGAGATGCCGCCGTTCACGCTGACCACCTGTCCGGTGATGTTGGCGGCGAGGGGTGAGGCGAGGAAGAGGATCGTGTTCGCGAGATCCTCGGGTTCGGTGAGCCCGAGATGCGCCTGATTCTTGATCTTCTCGAAGATCTTCTGACTGAACTCGATGTTCATCGCCCTGTCGTATGATCCCGTGTTCGCGATGAGGGACGGCGTGATCGTGTTCACCCGGACGCCGTAGCGCTTGGCCTCGACCGCCAGGGTGCGGGAGAAGGTCACGATGGCGGCCATGGCGGCTCCGATGACACATTCACCGGGCGTCGGGACCTTCGCGGCGTCGGATGCGATGTTGATGATCACACCGTGCCCGCTCTCCCGCATGAGTGTGACGGCAGCGCGGCTGGTGAGGATCGGTCCGAGTGCCTGCTGCACCAGCATCGTCGAGATCTCTGCGATGTCCGTGTCGTGAAACAGTGTCGGCTGGTAGACAGCGACCGTCGAGTTCACGAGCACGTCCAGTCCGCCCATGGTCCGCGCAGCTTCGCGGACGACCTCGTCGGCGGCTCGGGGGTCGTTGGCATCGGCCGGCAGGAAGTGAACGTCGGACTCCGGGCACAGCGCGCGGACCCGGTCGATCGCCTCTTTCCCTCTCGTCTCGTTGCGGCCGACGAGGGTGATGTGCCGGGCGCCGCATTGCGCGAATGAGATGGCGGTGGTGAGGCCGACACCCGAGGTGCCCCCGACCACCAGGATCTTCGATGTACTGAAGTCGAATCCGTCGGCCGGATTCGGTCGGCCGGCTGCGCCGGAGTTGGCAGTGCTGCTCATGTGGTGCTCCGTTTCTCGTACGGGACGAAATCGGTTCCGTACTTTTCTCGCATGATGATGATCTTCTGGATTTGGGCTGTGCCGTCGGCGATCTCGACGGACATGACGTCTCGGAGGCGTTGCTCGAAGGGCAGTTCCTGTGAGTAGCCGTAGTTGCCGTGCAGGAGCAGGCATTCCTTGACCGCTGCACTCGCGACCAGGGGTCCGTACCACTTGGCCATCGCGGCCTCTGCGGTGTGCGGCAGGTTCAGGGTGCGCTTCTCGAGGGCCGAATAGCAGATCAGCCGGGCCGCCTCGAGCTTCGTGAGATGTTCGGCCATCGGAAAGGACACGCCTTCGAACTTGGCCAGCTTTGCACCGAAGGCTGTGCGCTGTCGCACGTACTCGGCCGTCTCGTCCAGCGACACCTGCGCTGCACCGATTCCCGTGAGAGCGAGGAGCGGCCGTGTGAAGTCGAATCCGTTGAGGACGCGAGAGAATGCACGACCCTCGACCCCGATCAGATTGTCGGCCGGAATCTCCACCCCGTCCAGATGCAGGACTCCACGACCGAGAATGCCCCAGCCGGTGTCTGGAACAACCGATTTGGCGATGCCGGCACTGTCGAGCGGAACCAGGAAGGCCGATACGCCGACATCGTCGCCGTCACGGATGGTGCGTGCCGCGACGATGATCGCCTCGGCGTTGCTCAGCATGGTCACCGACGTCTTCTCTCCGGAGATGACATACCCGTCGTCGGTGGCACGCGCGGTGGTGGTGATGTTCGCCGCGTCGGACCCCGTTTCGGGCTCGGTCAGTCCGAAAGCCACGAACGTCTCGCCGGCGACCAGGCGCGGGAGCCACTCCTTCACCAGCGTCTCGGACCCGTGATGGCGGATCAGTGTGCCCATCAGCATCACCGGGATCGCGATGTTGGCGACATTGAAGTCCGCGTAGGCGAGTTCCTCCACCGCGAGACCGGCGGCGACGAAATCCTCCCGGTCGAGCGGGTTGTACTCGTCGCCCGCGAGCAGACCGTAGATTCCGAGGTCCGCGATCTCGCGATGCAGGTCCCAGGGAAAGGTCGAGGACTTCGCACGGGCAAGGTACCCGGGTGCGACTCGCTTGGCCGCGAAGGCGCTCACCGCGTCGCGGATTTTCGAGCGGTCGGGATCGACGACTGGGGTCATGAGATGGCCTTGTCATCCGAGTCGACGAGACGAGATGCGGGTGCAGGTTCGACGTGCGGCAGTGCGGTCGCCGACCGGGACCCGCGGACCAGCGTGTACGCGCTGACCGCGCCGACCAGGCAGATCACCATGCAGATGCCGGGGATGGACCACACGCCCCAACTCGACCCCTGGAGCGCGACCGCGACCAGGGGTGCGAACCCGCCGAGCACGCCGGCGAGCTGGATCCCGAAGGATCCTGCGGTGTAACGGACCTCCGCCGGAAGGCTTTCGGCGACAAATGCCGGGAAGACACCGTTGATCATGGCGTGGCCGCAGCCCGTGGTGACGATCATGGTGACGAATATGAGCGCGAGGTTACCCGTCGTCAATGCTCCGAAATAGACGATCAGCGTCACTCCCTCGATCACCAACCCGCCGGCGACGAGCTTGGTGCGCCCGATGCGGTCGGACAGCGCACCCCACACGGGGTTCATGACGACGACCAGGAGTGTGGCGGCGGTGATGAGCCAGAGCATCGTCGTACGGTCGATGCCGACCGTCTTGACCGCGTAGCTCAGGCTGTAGACGGTCAGGATGTACCAGCAGGCGAACACTCCGCCCATGACGAGGGTGATTCCGAGAATTGTCTTGGGGTACCGGACCAGAGCCTGCCGCACAGGGTTACGAGTTTTCGCACTGTCCGCGACGTGCTTGAAGTCGGGGGTTTCCTCGATTCCGTTCCGGATGATCAGCCCGACGACGACGATGGCCGCACTGAGCAGGAACGGCACTCGCCAGCCCCAGGTCATGAGCGCATCTTCAGGCATCAGGGTCACCAGCGCGAATACGGCGGTAGCGAGGACGGTTCCGCCTTGGGCGCCCGCCGTCGAGAAGCTTCCGTAGAACCCCCGCTTGTTCGGCGGGGCGTGTTCGACGGCGATCAGCACGGCGCCTCCCTGCTCGCCCCCGATGGCAATGCCCTGGACCAGCCTCAGGACGAGAAGCATGATCGGCGCCAGCGCACCGACAGTTGCGTACGTCGGCAACACGCCGATCAGCACTGTCGCGCCACCCATCATGGCGATGGTGATCATGAGTGCGGATCGGCGACCGAAGCTGTCGCCGATGTAGCCGAATATCAAACCGCCGATCGGGCGCACCAGATAGCCGGTGGCGAACGTCGCGAACGACATAATCAACGCGACTTGTGCACTGACGTCGCGGAAGAAGACGTCACCGAAGACCAGTGCCGCCGCCGTCCCGTAGATCACCAGGTCGTAGAACTCGATGACGGTGCCGAGAAATGCGGCCAGTGCAGCACGTCGAGACGTTCTTCGCGACGACGCCGATTCGACGCGGGGAGGGTCGGCGATGGGTGATTCCATGTCTGCTCCTGATTGAGAGGATCGGATGGTCGCCGACGCGAAAGCCGCAGGAAGAGGTACACCCAACCGCTTTCGGTCTAATGGAATGACCATAAATTTGGAGACAAGTGGCCCGGGCACGATTTTTACTCTCGTCTCACGTAGGACGTGCTGTGACCCGTCCCACAAGGGCATCATGCCGACAATTTATACAAAAATCAACACCCTGATGCAGATTCTGTACAAACCCACGTCGTTCCGAATTCCGGCCCGGGGATTAAGGCGCGGCCACCGGTCAATCCGGCGCGCACTCCTGCACGATCTTCGCCCACCGTGCATGGGCGATCGGCGCCCACTGCTCACGGCGCCGGCGGATCGTTTCCGCGCCTTCGCGACCGATCCACTCCGGCAGCAACAGCTCGGGAAGAAACGGATCCCGCCGCATCAGGCGCTGCTGAACGTTGAGCAGCCGGAGGTATGTCAGCAATACGTCGTCCTCATCCGACGGATCTGCCAGGTCCACGAGCTGGGCAAGCAGCAACTCGTACGATTCGGCGATACCGGTGAGGTCCCAGGCATTGCGGACGATCTCTCGGTCGGTCATGCCCGTAGCCTGCACCGGACCGATCACGGCGAGCGACGACGCTTCGAGCCCCAGCGACTTCACCAGCTCGCTCAGGTCATCTTTCCGGTCCGCATGGGGCGTCGCCCACACACTCGACAGCGGATTGCCCATTCCCAGCCAGGACAGACCACCGTATAGCCGCTTTCGCGTCGTGCGGAGCTGGTTGGGCACCGTGACGAACAACAGCAGCCACCGGCCGTCCCACGACGGCGGACCCGCGAGGTAGGCGTTCGATCGCCGAATACCGTTGGACACGAGATCCAGCCCCCTGCCCGCGAGGCGCCAGTGCACCGCCCGTCCGCGCCGTTCGCGCTCGAGCCATTCGGCCGCAGCGGCACGCGCGAGCAATTGACGACCGGCGTGCTCCTCGATCCCGAGGCCGCCGAGCACTCGGAGCAGTGCCGTCGTCCACGCCTCCTCCGTCGACGGATGCATGAGCTCACCGACGACCGTGAGGAGGAGGGATCGAGCACTCGGCGGGGGAAGGTTGACGTCGAACACACCTCGAATTGTCGCAGGCTCGGCAGGCGCTGCTCCGCGGCACTCGCCGCCGGTCCCAAAGTTATACATTTCTGACCACATGGAGTTGATTATTGTCTAATTTGGGTCTACAAAGAAGAGACCGGTCCGCCACGTGGCCGATTCACATCCCCAATCACCCTGGGCTGGCCCCACCACCCCTGGGTTTGGGCGCGAAGGAGGCAGGTGCCGTGCCGGAGACATTGACGACCGCACTGACCAGACTCGGCGACATTGCTGCCGACCCGGAGACCTACGTCGTTCAGTGGAAAGAGCGGACCGGCGGCAAAGTCGTCGGAGCATTCCCCATGAACTTTCCGGCCGAGATCGCCCACGCCGCCGGCGCGTTGCCGGTGATCATCCAGGAGAACCGCGAACCCGACAGCATGGGGCGAAACCTGTTGGCCGAGTTCTATTGCGGTTACACCAGGAACATCGCGGACCAGGCAGCCAAGGGCAGGCTCGACATCTACGACAGCTTCTTCCTGTCCGACCACTGCATCCAGCTGCTGGGAGCGGTGGATGTGGTGCGCGACGAATACGCCGACACACCGCTGCACTTCGAACAATTCGCCAGCTCGCTCGGTGACGCCTGGGCCCCGGACGTCGTCGACACGAAGATTCGCGCCTTCATCGACGAGATGGCGACCTTCACCGGTGAACCCTTTTCCGCACAGTCACTCTCGTGCAGCATCACGCTGTTCAACGAGAACCGCCGGCTTCTCCGTCACATCTTTGCAGCACGCAGATCCGGCAGCGCGCAGTTCACCTCGACCGAAATGCAGGCACTGGTGAAGTCGAGCATGGTGATGGACAAGGCCGAGCACACCGCGCTGCTTCGGCAGATCGTCGAAGGACTCGAGGCGGTTCCCCGCGACCATCGGATTCGGCTGCACCTGTCCGGGCATTTCTGCCACGCCCCGAATCCTCAACTGCTGAGCGCCGTGGAGGAATGCGGGGCGGTGGTGGTCGACGACGACCTCTACCACGGCGCCCGCTACATCTCGACCGACGTCGACGAAGACATCGACCCGGTCGCCGCACTCGGCCGCTGGTACCTGCAGCGCGACGTCAATCTCCCCTGCCCCACCCGTGTCAAACACGACACGGATTGGGAGGACACACTGATCCGCTCCGTCCAGACGAGTGGCGCTCACGGGGTCATCGTGCTGATGGCCAAGTTCTGCGAGCCTCACATGCTCTACTACCCGCAACTCCGAAAACGGCTCACGGAGCAGAGCATCCCTCATCTACTCCTCGAAACCGAACACGACGGGGTTCCGGTGGAATCGGTCCGAACCCGTGTCGAGGCGCTGCTCGAACGCATCCGGCGCACCCAGCTCGTCACGTCGTGAAATCCGAACCCTCGACCCACCAGGAAGTGATCAGATGAGCACTGCCGTCACCGACAACACCAACCGACTGAGCATCACCAAGACCGGCGGCAAGATGGTCGCCGACTACTGGGACAACATCTTCACCGCCCGCGAACGTGGCCAAAAAGTCGTCTGGTACAACGGTTCTGCCGTCAACCCCTTCTTTCAGGCCGCGGGTCTCGCCTGGTGCCACGGTGAGGCCTTCTCCGCCCGGCTCGCCGCCCAGCACCTCGAGCGCCCCGCCCAGCTGGCCGCCGAAGAGGCGGGCTACATCGGAGAACTCTGCTCGTATTCGCGTACCCATCTCGGATGCGCCGTTCTCACCAGAGAAAGCGGCCACGCCAACGGCACCGGTGTCGTCGGCCTGCCCGCGCAGCAGGAGTTGGCCAGCCGGTTGCCGGCACCCGATTTCTTCGTCAATGCCTATGCCGGCTGCAGTACCGGACAGCAATGGGACGACATCTCCTTCCGGGTCTTCGGCAAGGAAGTGCCGATCTTCAACGTATCGCTGCCCTATCTGGCGGCCGGCAAGCCCGGCGCGGGTTACCTGGTGGGCGAGGAATGGGAGCAGGCGTCGCGCTATGTGTCCGACCAACTGCTCGAACTCGTGTCATTCATCGAGTCCATGACCGGACAACCGTTCGACTGGGACGCCCTCCAGCAGAACATGGCGTACATCAAGCGCGCATCCGAACTCCGCCGCGAAGCCATGGCACTGTGTGCGCAAGCGCCCACCCCGGCGACGTTCTTCGACTGGATCGCGAGCATCGCACACATCAACTTCCTTCCGGCCAGCCAGGAACTGGTGGACTACTTCGCGGCGGTCAAGGCCGAGATCGAACAACGAATCGCCGAAGGCGTTCCCGCAGTGCGCAATGAGCGCTACCGCGTCTACTTCGACGGATTCATGAACTGGAACAAGCTGGGCTTCCTTGCCCGCAAGTTCGCCGATCACGACGTGGCGGTCATTGCCGGCCGGTACACCCATCAGGCGTTCTGGCAGGAACCCCATCTGATCGACCCGGAGAATCCGCTGCTCGGCATGGCGCAGCACTACCTGCTGTGCCCGACGAACCACGGAACGAAGACCATCAAACAACTGGTGCTGCGGGACTGCGAACAATACGGAGTGGACGGCATCGTGTTCCACTCCACCCGAACCTGCCGGGCGTTCACCAATCCTCAACAGCTGGTCGCCAAGGCGGCGCAGCGTGAGCTCGGCATCCCCTCGATCTTCTTCGAAGGCGATGTCGCCGATGCCTCCTTCTACAAGGACGAGATCCTCGAAAGTCGGCTGGTTGCAATGCTCGAGGGTATCGATGTCCGCCGCAGCCGTACCGGCAACACGTCAGTCTGACACGGACACAACCAGAACGGAGTCGCGCAGGTGACCGCTTTCTACATGGGTGTCGATCTCGGGTCGACCACGGCCAAGACGGTGATCGTCGACCGACACGGATCGATCCTGGCGTCGGATGTGGTCCAGATGGGCGCGGTCAGCCGCGCCGGGCTGTCCCGATCGATGGCCGGTGCTCTGACGGCAGCGTGCCTGGACGAATCCGCCATCACCGCGACCATCGCGACCGGATACGGTCGACGCATGGTCCCCGGAGTCGGACGGACCTTCACCGAAATCACCTGTCACGCGCGCGGTGTTGCCGCACTGTGCCCCGGCACCCGCCTGGTCGTCGACATCGGCGGGCAGGACAGCAAGGCGATCGTCATCGACGACGAGGGCCTCGTCGAGAACTTCTCGATGAACGATCGCTGCGCCAGCGGCACCGGACGCTTCTTCGAGGTGCTCGCCAGAGCGATCGAGTGCGAGATCGCCGAGCTGGCCGATCTCGCACTCGCCGGCGACAAGGACCTCGAGGTCAGCAGCATGTGCGCCACCTTCGCCGAAACCGAGATCATCTCCCTCCTTGCCCGTGGCGAGCGGCGCGAGGACATCGCCGCGTCAGTACACCGCGCAGTGTCGGCCCGAACACTGGGGCTGGTCTCCCACGTCGGCAAGCACACTCCCGTCGTGATGACCGGCGGTGTAGCACGGAACGCCGCAGCCGTGCACTTCCTCGAAGTCACACTGGGCGCACCTGTCACGGTTCCCGCTACACCGCAGATCACCGGCGCGTACGGCGCCGCACTGATCGCGCGTGACAGCGTCGAGAGCAGTCCGCAACTGCAGAACAGCACTGACGACGACCTGCCGACGGCCAGACGACCCGGATCAACTCCAGACTGCACAACCTGCGGGTCAGCGCACGATGCCGTCGCCGGCGCACCGAACGGTCGAACGACGATTCCGCTTCTCCCGCGCTGATCTTCTGATCAGGCGCCGGTGCCGCTCATCGCACGCAACTCGTGCTTGAGCACCTTTCCGGTCGTGTTCCGCGGGAGAACGTCGATGATGCGTAATTCGAGAGGAAGCTTGTACCGGGCCAATTCGCCGCCGGCGAAGTCCCGGAGTTCCTCCAGGTCGAGATCCGCCCCCTGTGCGAGCACCACCACCGCCACCACACGTTCTCCCCAGCGATCGTCGGGGGCACCGACCACTGCAACCTCGGCGATAGCCGGGTGGCCGTACAGCACGCTCTCGACTTCCGCGGGGTACACGTTCTCGCCACCGCTGATGATCATGTCCTTCAGCCGGTCCGCGATGTAGTAGTAGCCGTCCTCATCCTGATAGGCCACGTCGCCGGTGCGGAACCAACCATCAGCACCCAGCGCCGCGGCCGTCGCCTCGGGCAGGTTCCAGTACCCCGGGGACACTGTGCCGCCGCGCACGCACAGTTCGCCGTGCACACCAGGCGTGGTGAGAGTGTTCCCCTCGAAGTCGATCAACCGCACCTCGTTGAGCATGCCGGCGGTGCCACAGGAGCCGAGTTTCTCCAGGGCACGGTCTGTCCCCAGGAACGTCGCCCCTGTGGCGGCCTCGGTCAGACCCCAGCACTGGCTCACGGGAATCCCGCGTGCCCCATACAACCGCAGCATCGGTTCCGGGACGGGCGCCGCGCCCGCGACGATGATGCGGACGCTGGACAAGTCCGCGGTGTCGAAACGCTCGTGCTTGCTCGCGAACAACATCATGGCCGGGACCATGAACAGCGAGGTCACCCGGTAGCGCTCGATGTCGTCGAGTAGCGACCCGGCGTCGAAATGTTCGTGGACGACGACGTGGCCCCCTGCCATGAGTGTCGGAAGAGTCATGACGCACATGCCGCCGGAATGGAAGAGCGGCGCCGACGTGAGTGCGACGTGATCGGCGTTGTAGTTCACCGCCAGCATCCAGTTGACGTTGCTGGTCCACACATTTCGGTGTGTGAGTATGGCACCCTTCGGTCGCCCCGTCGTTCCCGACGTGTACAGAATCAGGGCCGGCGAATCCACATCGACGGCGGCCTCCTCGACATGGGCGTGATGAAGTGCCAGAAGGTCGTCGACGCCGTCCCAACCGTCAGCACCTTCGCCGATTCGTAGATAGCGCCGCACGCCGAGATCGCCGCGAACCTCGTCGACGGGGGCGGTATGCGCGTCGTCGGCGATCAGCAGGCAAGCGTCGCTGTCATGAATGTTCTGCGCAAGTTCACTTCCCGTGAACCGGAAGTTGAGAGGCACGAAGATCGCGCCCAGCCGTGCCGTCGCGAAGAGCGCCACGAGGAAGCGGGTGTGGTTGAAGCCCACGTAGGCGACACGGTCACCGGAGCGGATCTCACACCCGTACAGCACATCCGCGAAGGATTCGACCTCTCGCTGCAGCGTCGCGAACGACAGGGTCTCACCGGCGAACGTCAACGCCGATCGATCTCCGTCGCGCTCGGCGCGCCGACGCAGCCACGTGGCCAGTCCCATCGGGTTCATCAATACTCCATTCGACATCGAAGACCGGATGCGATTCCCGCCGGTTGGTGGACGAGGTTGCCCGCGGCTCAGGCGGAGACGGTTTTCAATCCCGCCGTCCGGTGTGCGGCGTCGAGGAAGGAGCGCACCAATGCCTCGTCGCGGTAGTACTGGTCGCCGACTCCGGCGACGGCGCGGCGCCGCCCGTATTCGTACAGCACCGCCAGCTTCCACAGGGCCAGCGCCGTGTACCAGTTCAGGTTCGACAGGTCGGCGCCGGTGGCCGCCGCGTACCGCTGAGCCAGTTCGTCCCGGGTCGGGTATCCCTCCTCGAGCACGGCGGTACCGAGGTCCTCGGTCGGTGTGCGCTCCTCCCCCTCGACGGGATACGACGCGAGGAAGTAACCGAGATCGAACAACGGGTCACCGATCGTCGCGAGCTCCCAGTCCAGCACTGCGGCAATACGTCCCGGCGAGTCGGGAGCGAGGATGACGTTGCCGATGCGGTAGTCGTTGTGGATGATCGCCGCACCCGATTCGGCGGGCACATTGGCCCCGAGCCACGCGTCGATGTCCGCGAACTCCGGCGGCGGTGTCCCGTCCTCGGCCGCGACCAGCCTGCCCATGCGGCGCAGGTGGCGTTCGTTGAATCCTTCCGGTCGGCCCAGGTCGCCCAGGCCGGCGGCCTGCCAGTCCACCGCGTGCAGTGCGGCGAGCGTGTCGATCAACGCCTCCCCGATCCGGCGTCGGTCCGCCGGCGAACTCAGCGCAGGCGGGGTCTCGGTAGTGACCACCGGCCCGGCGACGTAGTCCATCACGTAGAACGGGACATCGAGCACGTCGCCGGTCTGACCGACGGCGAGGACGTCCGCCACCGGCACGCCGCTCCCGGCGAGGCCGCCGACGAGACGGGCCTCCCGCAGCATGTCGTGGGCGCCCGGTGGAATCGGCGGAGGAGGCGGGCGGCGGACGATCACCTGACGGACCCCGTCGGACACGAGGAAAGTCAGGTTGGAATGTCCGTCGCCGATCCCCGCGGTCGTGAGCGGACCCTCGGTGATCCCGCGATCGCGCAGGAACGACTCCAGCGCACCGAGCGTGTCGGGCGTCCATTCCCAGGTCATGCGCTCGCCTCCATCCATGTCGTCATCATTCGATCCTTACTGGCCGGTAAAGCGCGGCGCCCGCTTCTCCTTGAACGCCGACAGCGCCTCAGGCATGTCGGCGCACCGGGTGAGCAGCGCCTGCCCCCGGTTCTCCAACTCCAGTGCCGCCGCATACGACGTCACTTCCTGGTTCCGCTGCAGCGCACGCTTCGACATCCGGACGCCGCCCGGCGAATTCGATGCGATCGCCTCGGCCACCGCGACAGCCTCGTCGAACAGGTCCTCGCTCGGCACCACCCGGTTCGCCAATCCGATCCGGGCGGCCTCCTCGGCGCCGACGAAACGCGCCGTGTAGGCGATCTCCGCGGCCCGGCCGGGTCCGACCAGCCTGGTGAGCTGCCACGACGTGCCGAGCTCGCCTACGGACAGTCCGACCTTGACGAACGCCGCATTGAACTTCGCGGTGGGCGCCACGAGCCGGATGTCGCAGGCGAGCGCCAGCGACAGACCGCCACCGGACGCGGCACCGTGAATTGCGGCGATCACCGGGAACGGCAGGTGGTGCAGCGCCGCCAGGCCACCGGTCGCGGTCTCCTGGAACCTGAGGAACTCACGCACACCCATTTCGGTGATCACGCGGATTTCGTCCAGGTCGAACCCCGCGCAGAACACGCGATCGCCCGCACCGCGGATGATCAGCGCCCGCGCGTCCGTGTCGCGCAACGCGTATGCGACGGTGTTGAACTCCTCGAACATCTTCACGACCATCGAGTTCATCCGCTCGGGCCGATTGATCGTGAGGACGACGATCTTGCCCTCCAGCACCTCGAGGGTGAGGGTCTCCAGCTGTGGCGGCGCGTAATTGTTCAGCACCGCCGTATTCTCCCGCGTATCCGTCTGCGTCATCTGGATCACCGTCCCGTGAACTGGGGGCTGCGCTTTTCCTTGAACGCGGCCAGGGCTTCGGGCATGTCGTCGCCGCGAGTGAGCAGAGCCTGCCCGCGATTCTCGAGCTCGAGCGCGGCGGCGTACGACGACACTTCCATGTTCGCATGGAGCGCACGCTTCGACATCTGCACACCGGCAGGCGAATTCGCACTGATGAGGCGCGCCATCGCCAAAGCCTCGTCGAGCAGCGACTCGGCCGGAACGACCGCGTTCAGCAATCCGAGGGACTCGGCCTCCACGGCCTCGATGAAGCGACCGGTGTAGGCGAATTCGGCTGCGCGTGCCGGACCGATGAGGCGGGGCAGGTGCCACGACGCACCCAGGTCGCCTGCGGACAGGCCGATCCGCACGAACGCCGCGTTGAACCGTGCCGTCGGCGAACCGATCCGGATGTCGGCGGCGAGGGACAGGGACAGTCCGCCGCCCGCGGCCGCACCGTTGACCGCCGCGATCACGGGAACGCGAATGCTGCGGATCGTCGAGAGGGCGCGCGCAGCCAGTTCCTGCTGGTCCAGCATGCCCATCGGCGTCATCGACGACAAACCTTCGGCGTCGTCGAGGTCGAATCCGCCGCAGAACGCCTTGCCTGCGCCGGTGAGGATCACGACGCGGAGGTCGTGTTCGTGATCCAGTTGCAGCGCAACCTTCTCCAGTTCGATGAACATGGTGTTCGTCATCGAGTTCATTCGTTCGGGGCGATTCAACGTCACGACGGCGATGCCGGGTTCCGGCCGGTCGAGCGTGAACGTTTCCCATGTCGTGGGCTCGGTCACGAGGTCACTCCTTCTCATTTCGGCGATCCCAGGTGGTCGCCGCAAGTTTTTTCGTGGTGGTCAGGTCTCCGCGACGGCCTCGCGTATGGCCCCCGAGGCCAGCCAGTCGGCGGCGCGGCCGGGGTCGATCTCCCAGTCGGTCAGGATCTCGGTGGTGTGTTCGCCCGGCAGCGGCGGACGGCGATCTACTGCGGCCGCGGTGCGGCTGAATCGCGGCGCCGGCGCGGGTTGGAAGAGACCGTCGACGTCGACGAATGCCTTTCGTGCGACGTGGTGCGGGTGTGCCGGCGCCTCGTCGACGTCGAGGACGGGCGATATGCAGGGCGTGAGTCCCTCTCCCGCCGCGAGCCAGTCTGCGAGCGTGCGGCCGCGAACGGCGTCCGCGAAGATCTTCTTCATCTGCGGCCATTGCGAGCGGTCGTTCTGCTCCGGGAGGTCGTCCGGGAGATCGAGCAGCGCAACGAGGTCGGCGTAGAAGTGCGGTTCCATCGCTCCGACGGCCAGCCACTTTCCGTCTGCGGTCTCGTAGGCGTCGTAGTACGGCGCGCCGCTGTCGACGATGTTGGTGCCGCGCTCCGGGTTCCACGTCCCGGTCTGTGCGAACCCGAAGAAGGGTGTCGCGAGGAGTGCGGCCCCCTCGACCATCGAGGCGTCGACCACCTGCCCGAGTCCCGACCGCTGCCGTTCGAACAGCGCCGACAGCAACCCGAACGCGAGGAGCATTCCCCCGCCACCGAAGTCGCCGACCAGGCTGAGCGGCGGCGTTGGCGGCTGGCCCTGCCGTCCGATCAATGACAGGGCGCCGCTGAGCGCGACGTAGTTGATGTCGTGGCCGACGTGCTGAGCGAGCGGTCCGTCCTGACCGAAACCGGTCATGCGTCCGTAGATCAGCCCGGGATTACGTGCGGCGCAGTCGTCCGGCCCGATGCCGAGTCGCTCGGCTACTCCGGGCCGGAATCCCTCGATCAAGATGTCGGCGTCCGCCGCGAGCGAGAGCACCACCGCGGCGCCGTCCGGATGTTTGAGGTCGACTGCGAGTGAGCGGCGACCGCGATGCAGCAATTCGGTGCGGAAGTCGGCGTTCGGACCGACCAGCCCCGGATCGGCGGCGCGGTCCAGGCGAATCACGTCGGCGCCGAGGTCGGCGAGGAGCATGGCACAGAACGGGCCGGGCCCGATCGAGCCGATCTCGACCACCTTCAGGCCCGACAACGGCCCGGTGAACGAGCGTGTCGCGGTGTCCGGCACCATCTACTCGCCTCCCGTCCGTTTTTGGTCTGATAATAATACCTTGAAATCGTTCGGTGTGGAATCCCTCCGCCGTCGCGGCCCGGCTTGCGCACTGACGACCAGTACGACAGAGAGCAGCACGACCGCTCCCCCGATGACGAGAACCGGTGTGACGGGCTCGGACAGGACGACCGATCCGAGTGCCACGGCCACCACCGGATTCACATACGTATGGGTGGCCACCAGCGGCAACGGTGCGTGATGCAGCAGCCACGCGTATGCGGTGAATCCGACGATCGAGCCGACGACCACGAGGTACCCGAACGCGCCCCACGCGCGGAGTCCGATCTCGCCGCGTAACCGCTCCCCTGTCGCAACCGACGCGAGCGTCATGGCGGCACCGGCAGCCAGAAGCTGATACGTCGCACTGACATACACGTCGCGGGGCAGCCAGATTCGGGGCTTGATCCACGACCCGAACGACCACGACACACTGGACAACACGACGACCGCCACGCCGACGAGAGGGAGTCCCGAGTGCTCACCACCGTGCGGCAGCACCAGGACCGCGAGGCCGATCAGCCCCACACCGACGCCGGCCAATTCGAGGACCCGTGGACGGTCGCCGGACAGCGTGCGGTAGATGCAGATCCACAGCGGCACCATGGCCACGAGGAGCGCCGTCACCCCGGAGGGCACGCCGTGCAGCTGGCCGACCGAGGTCAGGCCGTTTCCGCAGGCGAGCAGCAGCACACCCAGGAACGAAGCGCCTGCCATTTCCCGCCCAGTGAGGTGCAGCCGCCGCCAGCCACCGCGAAAGGCCAGGAAGGCGGCCATCAACAGTGCGGCAAGGAGGAAACGTGCAGCCATCGAGCCGAGAGGAGGGGCCTCGTCGATCACCAGACGGATCGCGAGATAGATCGATCCCCAGATCACATAGACGAGGAAGAGGGCCAGCGTGATCGCACCCCTCCCGGCACGCCCCGACGTCATGGCGCTCAGGAGAATCGCGGAGCGCGCTTCTCGAGGAAGGCGGTGATGCCCTCCTTTGCCTCTCCGTTCTCGAACAGGTCCTGCTCCTGGGCGACCTCGAACCGGAAGCCCTCCTCGAGCGGGGTGTCGAACGACGCGTCGACCGTGCGGATGACGGCGCGCTGCGCGGGCAGCGACATCGTGCACAGCTCGGCCGCGAGCGCCTGCGCTGTGTCCGTGGCGGTGCCCGCGTCGACAAGCCGGTCGATCAGGCCGATCGCATGCGCCTCGGCCGCGAGGACCTGACGGGCACTCAGCATGATGTCCAGGGCGCGGCCACGGCCCACGAGACGCGGAAGGCGCTGCGTGCCACCGGCTCCGGGGATGAGGCCGAGCTTGACCTCGGGCAGCCCGAACTTCGCGTCCGCCCCGCCGACCCGCAGGGTGCAGGCCATTGCCAGTTCGAGGCCGCCGCCGAGCGCGAGGCCGTCCACCGCGGCGATCGAGATGCGGTCCGCGGACGCGAGTCGGTCGAGCGCCCCACGGAGTCGATCCCCGTACGCGGTGAACGACTCCGCGTCCACGGACGACATGTGCTTGATGTCCGCGCCGGCCGCGAAGAAGCCCGGAATGTCGGAGCGGACGACGATCACCTTCACCGATCCGTCGGCGTCGGCTGCGTCGAGTGCCGCATTCAGGCCGTCGATGATCGGCAGCCCGAGCGCGTTCGCCGGCCTGCGTTGCAGCGCGATCGTCATGACGCCGGCGTCGACGTCGCTCCACGCGACTGCGGGCGTTGCGGTTTCCGACATGCACACCATCCTTCTCGGTCCAGTCCCACGTGAGTGGCAATGTGCACGCGGGCACACCGCGCCACTCACCTGAGGTATTGCGCCAATCATACTAATTGTTGGACCGAAATGGAAGATCAGGGCCGACGCGGGAACTTCTCGAACTCGGGGCGCCGCTTCGCCTTGTACGCCTCGCGCCCCTCCTTCGCCTCCTCCGTCGAGTAGAACAGCAGATTCGCGTCGTGGGCGAGCTGCTGGATGCCGGCCATCCCGTCCTCCGCGGCGTTGAAGCTCGCCTTCATGAGCCGCAGCGCGAACGGCGACAGCTGGAGCATCTCGCGGCACCACTGCACGGTTTCCCGTTCCAGATCGGCGAGCGGGACGACGGTGTTGACCAGCCCCATCTCCCGCGCCTGCTCTGCGTCGTACTGACGGCACAGGAACCAGATCTCCTTGGCCTTCTTCACCCCGACGAGTTCGGCGAGCAATCCCGCACCGTAGCCACCGTCGAACGACCCGACCTTCGGGCCGACCTGGCCGAACCGGGCGTTGTCCGCGGCGATGGACAGGTCGCAGACCAGGTGCAGAATGTGGCCGCCACCGATCGCGTAGCCGGCGACCATGGCCACGACCGGCTTCGGCAGCCGCCGGATCTGGATCTGCAGGTCGGTGACATGGAAACGGCCGACACTGCCCGACTTCCCCGGTTCGGTGAGGTAGCCGGTATCCCCGCGCACCCGCTGATCGCCACCCGAACAGAACGCGTCGGGACCCTCACCCGTCAGCACGATGACGCCGACCGAGGAGTCCTCGCGAGCATCGACCAGGGCCTCGGAGATTTCCATCAGCGTCTGCGGACGGAACGCGTTGCGCACCTCCGGCCGGCAGATCGTGATCTTCGCGATCCCGTCGCCGCTGTGCTCGTATCGGATGTCCTCGAACTCACCTACTGTCGTCCAGGACACGAAATCCGTTGTATCACCGTTGTTCGTCATGAAGCGATCATAGGCACACCTGCAAACGATCGTTATCGGCCGAGCCCGCAAACGACGAAGGTGCGGCCCGGAGAACGGGCCGCACCTTCGGAATCGCCGTGGATCAGGACATCGTCAGGCCACCGCTGACGGACAGGGTCTGTCCGGTGACGAATTCTGCTGCATCGGAGGCGAAGTACGCCACCGCCGCACCGATGTCGGTTGCCTGGCCGAGCCGCTTCATCGGCACGGCGCGGGTCATGCCGCCGATCACCTTGTCGGCGTCCTGGCCGGAGCTGTCCGCGAACTTACGCAGTGCCGGAGTGTCGGTCGGTCCGGGGCACACGGTGTTCGCGGTGACACCCTTGGTCGCGATTTCACGGGCGAGGGTCTTGGTGAAGGCGATGATGCCGCCCTTGGCACCCGAGTAGACGGCCTCGAGCGACGATCCGACGCGCCCGGCGTCCGAACCGATGTTGATGACCCGGCCGAAGCCGCGCTCGACCATGCCCGGGACGGTCGCCTGGATGACCCGCAGCTGGCCCTTGAAGTTGATGTCGAGGATCCGGTCCCAGAACGCCTCGTCGGTCTTCAGGAACGGCATGAAGTCGTCCCAGCCGGCGTTGTTGACGACGATCTCGACGGGGCCGAACTGCTCGGCGACCTGCTTCACCGCGGCCTGCACGGACGCGGTGTCGGTGACGTCGACGGGCACGGCGATCGCCTGGCCGCCGGCGTCGCGGATACCGGCGGCGGTCTCCTCGGCGACCTCCAGGTTGAGGTCGGCCACCGCGACGCGGAAGCCCGCTGCCCCGAGGGCGTCGGAAATGCCCTTGCCGATGCCCTGTGCACCGCCGGTTACGAATGCGACTCGATTACTCATGTTCTTCTCCGTGTTGTGGTGTTCGTGGTGGAAAGCGGTCAGCGCGGGCTCGCGGCCCATTCGATGGGGCCCGCGACGATCGAGTGACTGGTGAGCTTGCGGCCGAGCACCGTCTGGGCTTCGCGCGCGGCCTCGATGACCCGCGGAAGATCGAGACCGGTCTCGACGCCCATCTCGTGGAACATACTCACCAGATCCTCGGTGGCGATATTGCCCGTCGAGCCCGCCGGAACGGGGCAGCCGCCCAGCTCCCCGAAGCTCGATTCGAA
Organism: Rhodococcus sp. NCIMB 12038; assembly: GCF_002165735.1. NCBI lineage: Bacteria > Bacillati > Actinomycetota > Actinomycetes > Mycobacteriales > Nocardiaceae > Rhodococcus > Rhodococcus sp. NCIMB 12038. The sequence goes on along the minus strand of NZ_NHML01000028.1, from coordinate 26,925 downwards.
GCTCGCGCAACCTGCTTCGAGTGCAGCGTACGCGTTGGCCAGGCCCTGACCACGCGTGTTGTGGAAGTGTGCGGTCACTTCGACGCCGGGCAGCCGGTCGAGCGCCGCGGCGAAGAATTCCGACGCGTACGCCGGGTTGCACATGCCCGTGGTGTCGCCGAATCCGATCTCGGTGGCGCCGGCCTCGGCGAACCGTTCGGCCAGGTCGAGCACGCGTCCCAGGTCGACCTTGCCCTCGAACGGGCAGCCGAACGACGTCGCGATCACCGCGGCGCAGTCGAGGCCCTCGGCGACGATCCGCTTGGCCATGACGTCGTTGTCGGCCATCGTCTCGTCGACCGTGCGGTTGACGTTCTTCTTGTTGTGGGTCTCCGACGCGCTCACGAAGATCGCGACCTCGTGGAACTTGTCGCGCACCTTCAGTGCGTTGTCCAGCCCCTTGCTGTTGGGGACGAGCACCATCAGCTTGGTGTCGTCGGGCACCTCGATGCGATCGAGTACCTCCACCCCGTCCGCCAGTTGGGGGATCACGTCCGGCCGCACGAAGCTGGCGACCTCGATCCGGGTGAACCCCGCCCGTCCCAGAGCGTTGATCAACCGCACCTTGTCGTCGGTCGGGATGTGCTCCGGTTCGTTCTGGAAGCCGTCACGCGGTCCGACCTCCCGGATCTGGACCCGCTGCGGACGTGCCATGGCGTTGACTCCTTTCCCCTCACTCCGTTGCGGACGCAAGGTCGTACTCCTCGAGATCGAATTCCAGCCTTTCGCGGTGCTCGGGTGCCGCCACGGCGATCATGCGCCGCGCACGCTCCCCGAGGGAACATCCGCGCAGTGCCGCGGCACCGTGTTCGGTGACCACGAAATCCACGTCGGCGCGGGCGGTGGTGACCGCGCCGTATTCCAAAGCAGTCTTGATCGTCGACTCCCCACGCGAATCCGCGCGCATCGCGATGATCGAGCGGCCCCCGGTCATCGCCGCGGCCCGGGAGAAATCCACCTGGCCCCCCACGGCACCGGCGTACGTCGTGTTGCGCAGTTCCGCGCCGACCTGCCCGGTCAGGTCCACCTCGATCGCCGAGTTGATCGACACGAACGATCGCAGCTGCGAGAGAACCTGCGGCGCATGGGTGTAGCTCGCCGGGCGGAAGGCCACCGGAAGGCCCGGCAGCCGGTCGTACAGTGCCGCCGTTCCGAGCGCGGCGCCCGTCACGTGCAACCCCGGGTCGATCTCCTTGCGTGCCCCGGTCAGGACGCCCCGGTCGATCAGGCGGAGCGCCGCGTCGGAGATCATGCCGGAATGCATCCCGAGGTCCTTGTGACCCTCGAGGGCGGTGAGGACGGCGGACGGCAGCGTCCCGACGCCGATCTGGATCGTGTCTCCGTCCGCCACGAGATCCGCGACGTTCCGCGCGATCGCCAGTTCCACCGCGGCGGGCTCACGGTCCGGCGCCTCGAGCAACGGGCGGTCGGTTTCCATCACCGCGGCGAACCGCGACAACGGAATTCGTGGTGCACCCAGTGTGACGGGCATGCGCCGGTTGATCTCCGCGATGAGAACCGGTGTGTGGTCGAGGGCGTCCGCGATGTAGTCGACACCGACCCCGAGCGAGCAGTTCCCGGCCGAGTCGGGCGGTGACACCTGCACGAACCCGACGTCACACGGCAGCCGCCGTTCGGCGAACAGCCGCGGCAGCGCCCCGTAGTGGCAGGGCACGACCTCGAGGCGCGCGAGGCGGCGGAGTTCGCCGAGGCCACCGTAGGAGACGACGGAGAGTTCGTCGGGCAACTCGCTCGTCAACCGCCGATTCCAGGTCAGTCCCACGAACGCCCGGACCGGACCGATCGACGAAACCTGGTCGAGCAGGGCGTGGACGAGCGGGGTGGGTTCCGCGCTCGTCTGGCTCCACCAGATTCCGTCGCCGGGCCGGATGTGGGGCGTGAGGTCGATCATCAGCCGATCCGCTGGATCAGGGTCGCCGTTCCCAGGCCGCCGCCGCAGCACATGGTCACCAGACCGATTTCGGCGTCACGCCGCTCGAGTTCCGCGACGATGGTGGCGATGAGACGGGCACCGGTCGCGCCGACGGGGTGACCGAGCGCGATCGCACCGCCGTTGACGTTGACCCGGTCCATGTCGGGCTTCAGTTCCCGCTCCCAGGCCAGGACGACCGAGCTGAATGCCTCGTTGACCTCGAAGAGATCGATGTCGTTCATGCTCATTCCGTTGCGGTCGAGCAACTTCCGGGTGGCCGGGATCGGACCGGTCAGCATGATGATCGGGTCCACCCCGACGGTGGTCTGATCGAGGATCCGCGCCCGGGCCCGCAGTCCGTGCGCGTCGACGGCCTCGCGGGAGGCGAGCAGCACACCGGCCGCCCCGTCCGAGATCGGCGACGAACTGCCCGCCGTGATCCGGCCGTTCTCCCGGAATGCCGTCTTCAGCCCGGCCAGGCTGTCGAGGCTCGTTCCGGGGCGGATGGTCTGGTCGGTGGACCGGGTCTCACCGGCGAGGTCGAGGGGGATCATCTCGGCGTCGAAACGACCCGCCTCGATGGCCTCGGTCGCCAGACGATGGGAGCGGACGGCGAACTCGTCCATCTCCTGCCGGGTGATCTCCCACCGGTCCGCGATGAGTTCGGCGCTCTCGCCCTGGTTCACGAAGTCGTACCGGTCGCGCAGCGCTTCCGGCCACGGGTCGCCGTACAGTTCGGAGATCTTGGCCGGTGAGTTCATCGGCACGTGGCCCATGTGTTCGACACCGCCTGCCACGACGACGTCGTGGGTGCCGGAGCCGACCAGGGCGGCGCCCATCTCGACAGCCGTCTGGGCGGACCCGCAGCGGCGGTCCAGGACGACGGCCGGGACCTCCGGCGGGTAGCCGGCCTGCAACCAGGCGTTGCGGCCGATGTTGCGGGACTGCTCGCCGAACGGTGCCGTGCACCCGATCACGAGGTCCTCGACCGTCGCCGGAGCGAGCCCGCTGCGGCGGATCAGGTCCGTGTAGACCGCGCCGAGCATGTCGTTGGGATGGGTGTCGCGGAACCAGCCGCGGTCGGGGTGCGACTTGCCCATGGGGGTACGCGCTGCTTCCGCGATGATCACCTCGCGGGCGGAACGCTGGAAGGGGTTGCGCTTCTCGGCCATCAGATCACCGTCCCGCCGTCGACGGGCAGCACCTGGCCCGTGATGTACGCCGCGCCGTCGGACGCGAAGAACACGAAGCTGGACGAAATCTCGTCCGGTTCCGCCCAGCGGCCCAACGGGATCCGTGCGAGCGTCTTGGCGGCGAGCTTTTCGTTGCTCCGGATGTTCTCCGTCATCTTGGTGGCGGCGAGCGGCGCGAGCGCGTTGACCGTCACCTGCTTCTTCGCGAGTTCACGCGCCAGCGACTTCGTCAGACCGATGATGCCCGCCTTCGCGGCACCGTAGTTGGCCTGCCCGATGGTGCCCACCAGGCCGGCCGCGGACGTCACGTTGATGATCCGCCCACTGCCGTCGGTGGGCAGGTACGGGAGGACGGCCTTGCTGCAGACGAAACTGCCGACGAGGTGAATGTCGACGATGCGGCGGAAGTCCTCTTCTTCGAGGTTCGGGAACATTGCGGGCGCGATGGCGCCGGCGTTGTTGACCAGGATGTTGAGCGTGCCGCCGTTCAGGGCGGCAGCCTGTTCCGCCGCCGCGGCGGCCGCCTCGCCGTCGCGGACGTCGAGGGCCGCGGACTTCGCCGAACCGCCGGCCGCGGTGATCTCCGCGGCCACGGCCGCAGCGGCGTCGCCGTCGACGTCGGTGACGAGCACGGCAGCGCCTGCTCGCGCGTAGGCCTGGGCGACCGAGGCACCGATGCCGCTGCCGGCACCGGTCACGAGGGCGGATTTTCCGGTGAGTTCGAACATCAGTAGCTCCTGGGAAGGCCGAGGACGTGCTCGCCGAGGTAGTTGAGAACCATCTCCTGGCTGAGCGGGGCGATCTTGGTCAGGCGGGCTTCGCGGAAGTACCGGGCCACGTGGTACTCCTCCGAGTAGCCCATGCCGCCGTGGGTCTGCAGGGCGCGGTCCGCGGCCTGGAAACCGGCGTCGGCGCAGAGGTATTTGGCCATGTTCGCCTCGCGGGCGCAGGGCTTCCCGTTGTCGTAGAGCCACGTCGCCTTGCGGAGGACGAGTTCCGCGGCGTCGAGTCGGGCGAGCGAATCGGCGAGCGGGAACTGCAGTCCCTGGTTCATGCCGATGGGACGGCCGAACACTTCACGTTCGTTGGCGTACTGGACGCCGCGGCGCAGGGCGGCCCGGCCGATGCCGAGGGCCTCCGAGGCGACGAGCATCCGCTCCGGGTTGAGGCCGTCGAGGATGTACCTGAAGCCCTTGCCTTCTTCGCCGACGCGGTCCTCGACGGGAATCTCGAGGTTGTCGATGAACAATTCGTTCGACGTGACCGCGTTGCGCCCCATCTTCTTGATCGGGCGGATGTCGACCTTCGAGCGGTCCAGGTCGGTGAGGAAGAGTGTCAGACCGTCCGTCTTCTTCTTCGCGTCCTCGAACTTCGTGGTGCGAGTGAGAAGGAGAATCTTCTCCGACTCCATCGCCTTCGAGATCCAGACCTTGCGGCCGTTGACGATGTACTTGTCACCCTCGCGTCGCGCGAACGTGGTGATCTTGGTGGTGTCGAGGCCGGCACCGGGCTCGGTGACACCGAAGCAGACGTGCAGGTCGCCGTCGACGATCCGCGGGAGCGTGCGCTGCTTGAGTTCCTCGGAGCCGTGCACGATCACCGGGTGCATCCCGAAGATCGACAGGTGCATCGAACTCGCACCGTTCATGCCGGCGCCGGACGCGGCGACCTCCTCCAGCAGGATCGAGGCCTCGGTGATGCCCATACCGTGCCCGCCGTAGGCCTCCGGCGTGGTGATGCCCAGCCAGCCGCCCTTGGCGAACGCGTCGTAGAACTCGGTGGGGAATTCGTGCGCGCCGTCCTTCTCCACCCAGTACTGCTCGTCGAACTTGCCCGCGAGCTCTCGCACCGCATCTCGGATCGTCGCCTGATCCTCGGTCAGATCAAAGTCCACAGCACGTCCCGTCGTCGTTGGTTCCGTTTGGACTTAAATTACTAAAGGACAGACCAAAAAGTCAACGGTCGATCATCCAGCGGCAGGGAGCAGGGGAAGATCGCGCGCCAGGCGCTCGTTCCACACGCCCGGTCCGCCGAACAGCTTCTCGTCGAGCTTGGCGCGCTTGTAGTACAGGTGCAGGTCGTGTTCCCACGTGTAGCCGATCGCACCGTGCATCACGAGAGCGCTGTCGGCTGCCTGCACCGCATTGCGCGGCACCTGCGCCTTGGCGACCGCGGCATGGATCGCACGGTCGTCGAGGCCGAGATCGACCGACGCCGCGGCGTAGTAGGCAATGGAACGCCCCGCCTCGACGGAGACGAGAATGCCTGCCGCAGCGTGCTTCACGGCCTGGAACGACCCGATCGGGACACCGAACTGCTGACGCTGCTTGCTGTAATCCACCGCGAGCCGCAGCATGCGATCCATCGCCCCGAGCGAGTCGGCGGCCACGAGCACGGCCGCCCGCAGCCCCGCATCCTCGAGCGCGGTGGCCGCGTCGACGTCGAGGCGCTGTCCCGTAGCGCTGTCGAACCGGACGTCAGCGGCCGCGCGGGAGGGGTCGAGGAGGCGCCGCGGTTCGACCGCGACGCCGGGGTCGTCGACGCGGACAAGGTACAGAGCGGCGGTACCGTCGGCGCCCACGGCCGGGACGACCAGCAGTTTCGCCCGTTCGGCGCCGAGCACCGTCGCGACACGTCCGGTCAGTGCGCCGGCCTCGTCGACCCGCACCGAGTCGGCGAGACCGAACGGACGGGTCGCGTCGACGGCAACCGCGGCGAACCCGCCCCCGGCCAGCACGTCGGTGGCGACGTCCTCGGGCAGCATGGGTGCCGCGAGAACCGACGCGGTCCAGGCACTCGACGGAGCGGCGTACCGGCCCAGCGCCTCGGCAGTCAATGCCAGTTCGAGCAGACCACCGCCCTGACCACCGATCTTCTCGTCGAGACCGGCGGAAAACCAGCCCTCCTCGACGAACTTCTGCTCGAATTCGGCAGGATCTCCCGATTCACCCCACTTGCGGACGTTCGCCGGAGCGGCGAACCGTCCGAGCCAGCCGTCGAGGGCTTCGGTGAACATTTCCTGCTCTTCTGACAGTTCCCAGCGCATACAACTGGTCCTCTCGATGAGACGAAGAATAGGCTGCAAGACGAGTGCAGCGAGAACCTAATGGTATATTAGGTCTGACCGTTAGACCAGAGAGGGCGGGGAGTCATGCCACCAGCCGTGCCGAACACCACCCGGAACGGACGTTCCTCCATTCAGTTGGCACCGATGGAGGTACCGAAGGCGTCGGACGTCCTTGCCAACGAACTGCGCGAACGCATTCTCAGCGGGGACTACGTCGAGGGCACACCGCTGCCACCGGAGCGTGAACTCGTCGTCCAGACGAAGATGAGCCGCACCACGGTGCGCGAGGCCCTCCGCATCCTCGAGGTGCAGGGCCTCGTCCGCATCAAGGCGGGCCGGGCCGGTGGCGCCTTCGTTCAACGTCCGGGTGAGCAGTCGATGGCAGACACGGTGGCACTGCTCATCCGTGGCCGTCAGATCCGCCTCGCCGCACTGCTCGAGACCCGCGAGGCGATCGAACCGTTCTGCGCACAACTCGCCGCCCGCCATCGCACCGACGAGGATCTCGCCCGCCTGGACGCCGCCAACGACGACATTGCCGGAGCAGGCGACAATCTCGACGACTTCCTTCAGGCGAACATCGACTGGCACGTCGCCGTCGCGAGCGCCAGCCACAACGAACTGTTGTCGGGTCTCATGATCTCGCTCTCGCGGGCCATCTACGCCGCAACCGAGAACGAGGGCTTCATCGACGACAAGGTCCGTGAGATCACCGTCAAGGCGCACCGCTCGGTGACCAGGGCAATTCGCGAGAAGGACTCCGAAGCCGCGGTACGACGCATGAGCAGGCACGTCCACTCGTACGCCGAGTCGATCAAGGACTTCGAGAAGCGCACCGACATTCCCCTCGACGAATAGCTTCTCCGTTTCCGGCTCGACGACGAAGGCCCCACACCGCGCGGTGTGGGGCCTTCGTCGTACTCACGATGCCGCGTTGCCTGCCCCCGCCACGACTGCGCGGATCTCGTCGACGGCCTCCGGGTTCTCGGCACCCGACAGGTCCCCGGGATCGATGTCGAGCGCGGCGGCCCGCACCGCTCGGCGCAGGATCTTCGCCGACCGGGTCTTCGGCAGTCGCGACACCCGGTGAACAGCGCTCGGCGCGAACGGTTTCCCGAGTTCCGCGGCAACGCTGGCGACGAGTTCGGCCGAGATGTCCGTCGTGTCGGCGTCTGCGCGGGGAACCCAGAACGCCCAGACCGCCTCGCCCTTCTTCGGGTCGGGGACACCGACCGCCGCCGCCTCGGACACTGCCGGGTGCGCGGTCAGTACGGCCTCGACCTCCGCCGGGGCGAGACGCTTTCCCGCCACGTTCATGACGTCGTCCGATCGGCCGCGGATGTACCACTGACCGTCGTCGTCGACGAGGGCGTAGTCGCCGTGCCGCCACATGCCGGGGAACGTGGACCAATACGCCTCCAGGTAGCGTTCCTCGTCCTTCCACACCCCGCGCGTCATCGACGGCCACGGCTGCCTGCACACGAGTTCGCCCTGTTCGCCGCGCAGGGAGCGTCCCGCGTCGTCGACGACGTCGACGTCCATACCCAGGGACGGACCGCCCAGCGAGCAGCTGCGGATCGGCTCCACCGGATACGGGGCGAGGAACGAGCCGCCGACCTCGGTGCCGCCGGAGAAGTTGATGATCGGCACCCGGCCGCCGAACACGTCCCGTGCGAGCCACTCGTACGAGTCCGGGTCCCACGGCTCGCCGGTGGACCCGATCGTGTGCACCGAGGACAGGTCGTACCGTGCCGCGACGTCCGTGTCCCGTCCGCGCAGGGTACGGATCAGCGTCGGTGAGACACCGAGCATCGTCACCCGGTGACGCTGCGCGAGCTGCCACAACCTGTCGGTGTCCGGCACGTCGGGCGAACCTTCGTACAGCACCAGGGTTCCGCCGTTGGCGTGGGTACCGATGATCGACAGCGGGCCCATGATCCAGCCCATGTCGGTGATCCAGCAGAACACGCCGCCGGGCTTCAGGTCGAACGAGTACGCGACCTCGCTGGCCGTCTTCACGAGGAAACCGGCGTGCGTGTGGACCGCGCCCTTCGGCTTGCCGGTCGTACCGGACGTGTATGCCAGCGCGAACGGCTCACCCGCATCCATCGCCTCCACCGGGCCCGGATCACCGGCGTTGCCGAGGAGCTTGCCCCAGGAGATGTCGCGGTCGGTGGAATCGACCGGGACTCCGATGTTCTCGACCACGACGACCGACTGCACCGTCGGGCACGAGGCCAGCGCGTCGTCGAGGGCCGGTTTCATCGTGACGGACTTGCGTCGGCGGACCGTTCCGTCCGCAACGATCACCACCTTGGCGTCCGCGTCCTGGATGCGGGACGCGATCGCGCTCGGAGCGAACCCGGAGAACAACGGAACCAGCACCGCACCGAGCCGCGCAACGGCATATACCGACACGACCGCCTCGGGGATCATCGGCAGGTACAGGGCGACGGCGTCGCCCTTGCCGACGCCGAGTTCCCGCAGTCCGGCCGCAGCCCGCTCGACGTCCGCCGCAAGTTCGCGATACGAGAGGCTGCGGACCGTGCCGTCCTCGGCCTCGTGCGCGACGGCCGTCCGGTCCGCGACCGCGGGATCGGCGAGCCACCGCTCCAGGCACGCGTCGACGACGTTGGACGTGCCTCCGACGAACCACTCCGGGTACTCGATTCCGCGTGAGGTGTCGAGCACCTCGCGGTACGGCGACCGGAACGGCAGCTCGAGGTCGCGGACCACGGCGTCCCAGTACCACCGCACGTCGGCGACGGAGCGGGTGCGGAGTTCACCCAGGCCCGAGAGACCGTGGGCGCGGGCGAGCCGGGTGACGTTGGCGTTCTCGACGTACTCGTCGGTGGGGCGCCAGGTGTAGTCGGACACGGTCAGCTCCTCGGCATTTCGAGCATGCGCTCGGCGACGATGTTGCGCTGGATGAAGGTGGAACCGCCGGCGATGGCGGTGCCGCGGGCCTGATATGCGAGCCGTTGCCACCGCGCAGTCTTCTGCTGCTCGTCGTCGAGGGCGAATTGCCCGCCCACCGGTTCGAGGGACAGCCGGAAGTCGGCGAGTTCCTCGACGAGGGGGCAGAAGAACAGCTTGCCGATGGACGTGACCGGCCCCGGCGGGCCGTCGTTGGCCGCGAGGGTGATGACGCGCTGGCCGATGAGGTAGTGCACGAGGGCCCGCCCGTAGAGATCGGCGACCTTCTGCCGGATCACCGGGTCCTCGCCGAGGGGGCGACCCGCGTCGTCGGTCATTCCGGCGATGTCGGAGACGATGTCGTCGACGGCACGCTTGGTGTTGACGCGGCCCGTCGCGATCGCCACCCGCTCGTAGGCGAGCGTGCCCATCGCGACCTTCCAGCCGCCGTCGACCTCGCCGACGACGAGGTCGTCGGGGATGAACACGTCGTCGAGGAACACCTCGTTGAACTCCGCCTCGCCGAGCATGTGCGCGAGCGGTCGCACGGTGATTCCCTCACTGTCCATCGGGACGAGGAAGTACGTGATGCCCTTGTGTCGCGGACCACCACCGGTGCGGGCGAGCAGGATGGCGTGGGCGGCGATGTGCGCGCGGCTGGTCCAGATCTTCTGCCCGTTGACCTTCCAGCCCCCGTCCACCTTGGTGGCCTTGGTGCGGAGGGAGGCGAGGTCGGACCCGGCATCCGGCTCCGAGAACAGCTGGCACCAGATCTCTTCACCGGTCAGGATCGGGCGAAGGAACCGTTCCTTCTGCGCGGGTGTCCCGAAGTCGATGATTGTGGGGCCGGCGAAATCCTCACCGATGGTGTTGAGGCGCTCAGGTGCGCCCACCCGGTCCATCTCTTCAGTGAAGATGGCCTTGCGGATCGGGTCGGCCGCCTGGCCGCCGTACTCCTTCGGCCACGACATCCCGCCGTAGCCGGCGTCGAAGAGCAGCCGCTGCCACTGCTGCCAGAACGGCACCTTGTCGACCAGATCGACCGGTTCCGGCCACGGCAGCGTCGGGACCGCTTTTTCGGCCCACTCCCGGACTTCTGCGCGGAATGTGGCCTCGTCTGGGGAATCAGCGAGCTCCATTGCACCCTCCTCACGAATTTAGGCTCAATGATACTATAGGTCAGTCCAAAAAGGAGGCCTGGATGTCCGACCTACTCCCCGCCGGCGTCGTCGATCGCGTCGAATACGACGTCGAACGCGGCAAGATCCGCGAATTCACGCGCGCCACATTCACCACCGATCCCGTCCACACGGATCCGGCCGCCGCGCGCGACGCCGGCTTCCCCGATGCGCCGGCCACTCTCACGCACACGGTCGTGGCCGGACACCAGCGCGACCAGCGCGCATTCGTCGACTCGTTGGGCCTGGCCCTCGCGCGGGTGGTGGTCGGTTCGGTCACGTGGACGTACCTGCGACCGCTCACCGCCGGCGACCACGTGGTGGGCACCCGCCGCGTCGTGGCCGACGAGCAGCGAGAGGGCAAGCGCGGCGGGACGATGCGTGTCGTGACCCTCGAGACCGAGTACGTCGATGCCGACGGTGAAGCCGTGGTCCGGCTCGAGGAAGTCCTGATCGAACGAGGAGAGCAGCGATGAGAACACCGGCCAAGGTACGCGTCGGCGATTCCCCGGACCCCCGGGTGGTCGGCCCGGTCACCCAGACCGACATCGTGCGGTTCGCCGGGGCGGGAGGCGATTTCAACCCGCTGCACCACGACCCCGCATTCGTGGCCACGTCTGGTTTTCCGGGCGTCATCGCGATGGGCCAGATGCAGGCCGGAATCTTGGCCGGCTGGCTGTCCGACACGTTCGGTGTCGAGCATGTGCGCTCCTTCGGCGTCCGGTTCGTCGCTCCGGTCTTCCTCGGCGACACGCTGACCCTGGGCGGCACGGTGGTGTCGATCGACGAGACCGATGGCGAGTCGCTCGCAACGCTCGATCTCGTCGCCTCCGGAGACAAGGGCCCGGTGGTCACCGGATCGGCGACGGTCGTGGTGGCCTCGACCTGATCACCCTTCTCGAACAATACGAAAGGGGGCGAAGCCGATCGGCTTCGCCCCCTTTCCCGTTCGATCAGCTCACGGCCTGCGCCCGTTCCCGGTCGGCCTCGATCTTCGCCGCGATCTGGGCACGCAGCACGTTCTTCTGGATCTTGCCCGTGGCTGTCGTCGGCAGCGCTTCGACGATCTCCAGCCGCTCCGGAACCTTCTGAATCGCCACACCCTGCTCGAGCAGGTAGGTCTTGATCTTCTCGAGCGTGATGTCGCCGTACCCGGGCGAGGCGACGAGGTACAGGCACACCGCCTCTCCGAGTCGCTCGTCCGGCATCGCGACCGCCGCGACAGCGCGGACCGCGGGGTGCGCTGCGAGGAGGTCTTCGACCTGACGCACACTGATGTTCATGCCGCCGCGGATCACGATGTCCTTGGTGCGGCCGGTGACGCGCACGTAGCCGTCCTCGTCCATCCGGCCGAGATCCCCGGAGAGGGAGTATCCGTCGGGAGTGAACAGCTTGGCCGTCTCCTCGGGGTTGTGGAGATATCCGAGCATGTGCATGGCGCCCTTGTACGCGATGTCACCTTCCTCACCACGCGGAACCTCGTTACCGAGTTCGTCGACGATCTTCACCGACTGCATCGGCAGCGGACGACCGTCCGAGGTGAGCGACCGCTCGGGCTCGTCGTCGACCGTGCACATGGCGGTCGTGACATTCTCCGAGCGGCCGTACAGGCTGAGTACCTGCAGGCCGGGGAACAGGTCGGCCGCCTTTGTGACGATGCTGGCGGGGATCGGGGCGCCGGCCGCCACCCACAACCGCATGCTGCCGATGTCGTGCACGGCGGGGTCGTAGGCGTCCATCAGCATCTGCAGGAACGTCGTGGCACTCACCGCGATCGTGCAGCCGCGTTCCTTGATCTGTTCCATGCCGCGGGCCGGTTCCCACACCTCGATCAGATGCGACCCGGCCCCGTGCATGAGCGGCAGGATGATGCTGGTGACCAGGCCGGTGGTGTGCGTGATCGGCGAGGGTCCGAATTGCACGTCGTCGGGGGTGTAGGCGAACCCCTTGGCCAGCAGGCGAGATCCGCAGGCCATCGTGTTGAACGTGTGAATGCAGCCCTTGGGACGGGACGTGGTGCCGCTGCTGTAGACGATGACGAACGGCTCGTCCGGACCGACGCCGGGCCCGAGTTCGGCGATCGCCTCGTCGGGGCCGATGTCCGCGAACAGCGACTCGAACGAGACCGACCGGTTCGGGAGTTCGCCACTGCCGCGGACGACGACGACATCCTCGAGCGACTCGACGGCGCCGAGGATGCTCGTGTACATCTCGGCGTAATCGAACTTCTTGAAGTTCTGCGGCGTAATCGCCAGCCGCACACCGGCGTTACCGAGGATGTACTCGACGTCGTCGCGGCGGTAGATCGGCATGATCGGCACCAGGACGGCACCCAGTCGCGACAACGCGACGGAAATGACCGCGAATTCGATCCAGTTCGGAACCTGCACCGACACGCGGTCGCCGGCGGCGATGCCGTGACGCCGAAGGCCCACCGCAAGACTCAGCGCCTTGTCACGCAACTGCCGGAAGGTGATGTCACCGCTGGTGTCGTCGGTCAGGAAGACACGGTCGCCCCGCTCGGCGACCTGAACCTCGAGCAAGTCGAAGAAGGTGTCGCGGTGCCACTGCCCGGTGGCATAGAACTCTCGGATCTGTTCGTCCGAATAGCGATCGGTGACCGATGCGAACGCCATGGGAAGCCTTCCTCTGTGCGCAGATGTGGAGAGGGAAATAGAAACTCCGTGTTGGCCCTCACAATATAATGGTTAGACCGAAACTGCAACGAGTTCCCCGAACGGCGATCACCGCATGCTCCATACGGGAGAACGCTTTTCGCGAAACGCGGTGACGCCCTCGACGATATCCTCGGTCGTGAACGCGAGAGCGAGCTGGGACTGCAGTGCCGTGAGTGCATCCGGCAGCGACATGTCCCGGGTGTTGTTGATCGCCTCCTTGCCCAGACGCATGAGCAGCGGCGATTTGCCGGCGAGCCGCCGCGCCCACGCCCGGACCTCCGCCTCGAAGTCGTCGTCCGGGATCACCCGGTTCACGAGTCCCAGTTCGAGCGCCTCCGCGGCCGTGATGAGCTCGCCGTACATCATCAGCTCGTTGGCCTTCAGTCGCCCGACGTTCCGATAGATGAGGGCAGAGATCATGAACGGGAAGACACCGACGTTGATCTCCGGGCACCCGAACCGGACCGACTCCTTGGCGAGTACGAAATCGCACGCCAGCGCGAGACCGAACGCACCGGCCAGCACGTCGCCTCCTGCCGCACAGATCACCGGCTTCCCGAGACCGCCGATGAGCTGATACAGCCGCGGGAAGCGATCCAGACCGGCATATTTGACGATCGTGGGCGTCTCGCTCGCGAACGCCTTGAGGTCGCCGCCCGCCGAGAAGATCTTCTCGTGCGAGGACGCGAGCACGACGACCCGCACGTCGTCGTCTCCACGCGCACGTTCGAGTGCGGCGAGCAGCTCGTCGAGTACGTCGTCGGACAGCGCGTTGCGGGTTTCGGGGCGATCGAGAGTGAGGACGGCGATGTGCTCGTCGACGTCGTATCGCACAGGGTGCGCCATAATGCCGATCCTTTCAATTTTGGTCTTACCATTCGACCCTAGTACGACGACGGCATCCAGGACAAGAACCCGTTCGCATCTCTTTTCGCGGACTGCGTGACGTAATTGGACTGACCATATACATTAGAGTGAGGCCGCTGACGGTGCGCGAAAACGTCCCGAGCGACACCTCCTATACTGTGCGTTACGTCACAGGAATAGGCGACGGTGTCGTTGTCATCCGTGCGGCGGCCGCGGCGCGAGGAGTGGTGAGTGGTCATTTCGACGAGTTCGTTCGAGCTTGCCGAGCAGGCAGTCGCAGAGTTGCAGGAGCTTCTCGGAAGCGAACCGAACCTGATCCGGCTGGCAGACGGCGAGCCCGACCTGACGGTGATCCGTGCGTTCGCGGCCCGGAAGCTGCGTGAAGGTGTCGCCTCCCCCGAGCACACCCTGCGTCTCGCCGAACTCGTGACGCGACTCGACGCCGCGAGCCGCGACGACATCGCCCGCCGACTGCGCGTGCACAGTGCCCAGTTCGAGGCATTGCAGCGGGTCGTACGTGCGCTCGACACCGGCTCGGACCGCATCGCCGAACTCGTGACACAGGAACTCTGCACGAGCCTGGGGTACGGCAAGGCAATGTTCTCCGTGGTCCGCGGTTCCACCTGGTCTCCCGTAGCGCTGGCGGTCAACCCCGAACTGACGGGGGACTTCCACGAACTAGCCACGGCCATCGACGGACGCGAGATCTCGCTGCGCGACGCCCCCCGCGAGGCCGAACTCGTCCGGCGCCGCCGGCCCTACGCTGTGGACGCCGCCGACACCTACCGGCACACATACCGCCCACTCATCGATCTGTCGCGGCCCGCCGGATACATCGCGGTTCCCATCGTCGTCGACGCCCGCGCGGTGGCGATGATCCACGTCGACCGTCAGAGCGACAGCCTGTCCGACACCGACGTCCACATCGTCGGAGTGCTGGCGGGCGCGTGCGCCTCGTCGAAAGAACGCGCCGACCTGCGTCGGCAGATCCATACTCGCAACGAGCAGGTCGACGCCGAGATCCAGCGGCTCACGCAGGCACTGCGACACCTCGAGCAGCCCCTGACGATGCCGGAACTCGCCACGTTCGACCTCCCCCACGCCGGCGCGCAGAGTGGGGAGGACACGTCGCAGGCACCCGTCGTGCCGCGCGCGCACACCTTGACCGCTCGCGAGCGCGAGGTGCTCACGCTGATGGCAACGGGGGCGACCAACGCGGCCATCTCCCGTCGCCTGTGCATTTCCGACGGCACCGTCAAGTCCCATGTCCAGCGGATCTTCAAGAAACTCGGCGTCTCGACGCGGGCCGAGGTGGCGGCGCTGTGCGCCAACGCCAAGACGGTGTCCGGTGGCTGACGCGCCACACCCCGACGAGATCACCACGGACACCGAACTCGATCGCGCCATCGCTGAAGTCCTGACCGAGATGAGGGTGGCCGACCCGGCACGATCGACCGAACTCGGGAGACGCCTCGTCGACCTCCTCGACCGCAGAAACGCCGCCGACGCGAATCGGACTGCCGACATCGGCACGGTCGCGGCGGGCATCGATCGCGCGGTCCGCGCATTGGACGACGCCTCCTCGAGCGCGGAACTGATGCGCCGCGCGTGCGAACGCGTCGCGGAATTGTGCTCTGCGAAAAGGGTTGTCCTGTCCCGCCTCGACGGAGACCGGATCATTCCCGTGACCTGGTTCAGCGCAGACCCCGGCACGATGCCGTCACCGCCGGCCGAATTCGACATCGTGGACGGTTCACCGGAGGCCGAGGCGCTCGCGACGAATACGGTCAGCGTCGGCCCCGACGTCCCCGTCGCACTGCAGGAACTGCTTGGCCTAAACGGTTTCACCACCGCTCCGGTCGTGGTCGGCGGCGCCGCCGCCGCGCTCGTGCACGTCAGCTCCCCCTTGGACGACACTCGCCGTCGCGCACTGGGGGTATTCGTCGAAGTTCTCGGCGGGTGCTTCGAGCGAGTCGGCCTGGAATCGCGACGTGAACGTCAGAACGCGCTTCTGCACGACAGCGCCCGGCGATGGGCCGGCGACACCGAAGTCGACACGGCGCCTCCCCGCGGCGTGTCCGAACTTGCCCCGGCGCAGACCGACCCCGACGCCGCCGAGCAGCCCCTGCTCGACCCCCTGACCGACCGTGAAGCCGACGTCGCTCGATTGGTTCTCACCGGGGCGTCGAACTCGGCTATCGCCGAGGAACTGGTCATCACCGTAGACACGGTGAAATCCCACGTGAAACGCATCCTCCGGAAAACCGGCGCCACCAACCGCGCCGAACTGATCGCGAGGTATCAGTCCGGCACCCGGTGACGCGCGGGTGGAAACCCCCTCAGGCGTCCGTGGACGGCACGGTCACGGTGACGGTACCCACGTCAGGCGTGAGCACGAGCTGGCAGGCGAGACGCGAGCACGGCTGGACACCGTCGATGAACTCGAGGAGGTCCTGTTCCTCCAGCGTCGGCTCCCCGAACGCACCACTGGAATCGTCGTCCAGGTACACGTGGCAGGTGGCGCAGGAGCAGCTACCGCCGCATTCGGCGACGATGCCGGGGAGGTTGTTGCGAACCGACCCGTCCATCACGCTCTGGCCGGCGGGAACATCGACGGACGACGTCGAGCCGTCCGGGAGCTGGTACACGACGGTGGGCATGGCGATCTCCTTCTGGTTGACCGGTGAACATCTGCGCGGCCGTCATGCCGAAGCGAAAGGGTCCGGCCGCGTTCTCGGTACCGAAAATTGTGTCGCCGGTCACTGGCCGGGCACATCACCACTTCGGGTGATTACCCCCCTCCCGTGGGGTGAATCTTGCCCCGCCGACCGCGACATGCGCCGGGGTGACCCGCCACACATCCCCCGTTAGGTGGACAACTTTCGATCAATGGTGTGATGCCCCTCACTCCTGCGGCTGACAGGCTGGAGTCACTCCAGTCGGCGAGGGCGCCGCGACGTTCGGCGCCGCACCTCACTGAACCACGAAGGGGAATTTGATGAGCACCACAGAGCAGGTCACGGAACTGATTCCGGACGCCGTCGCCCGACAGATCGTTCTGCCCGAGGGACACCGGGACAACGACGCACTGTTCGACGCCTACCGCTGGCTGCGCGAGAACAATCCCCTCGGCCGTGCCGTGGTGGAGGGGTACGACCCCATCTGGCTGGTGAGCAAGCACGCCGACATCATGGAGATCGAGCGTCAGCCCGACATCTTCACCAGTGCGGGCGCCGAGGACAAGGGATCCGTCAACCCGATCCTGGCGAACCAGGCCGGCGACGCGTTCACCAAGAGCATCAACAACGGCAGCCTCCGCATTCTCGAGACTCTCACCTACCTCGACCCGCCGGAGCACACCGCGATCAAGGACATCGCGCTGGACTGGTTCCGGCCCACCAACCTCGCCCAGTGGGAGGCGACCATCCGCGACCTCGCGAAGGCCTCCGTCGCCCGGCTACTGAAGACGGACGGCCGGATCGACTTCGTGAAGGACTTCGCCCTCAACTACCCCCTGCACGTCATCATGAGCCTGTTCGGGGTGCCGGAATCGGACGAGCCCCGCATGATGTCTCTGACTCAGGAGTTCTTCGGCACGGCCGACCCCGATGCCGCGCGCGACGACGTCGAACCCCTCACCCCGGACGCCGCCGCGAAGCAGTGGGTGGCCACGATTCAGGACTTCTACGCCTACTTCGAACGGCTACTGCAGGACCGGCGGGCCAACCCCCGCGACGATCTCGCGACGATCATCTCGGTGGCACGCGACGAGAGCGGCGAGTACTACCCGAACGAAGTGGCCTACGGCTACTTCATCGCCATCGCCACCGCGGGTCACGACACCACCTCCAGCACCCTCGCCGGCGGCATGCTCGAACTCGGCCGCAACCCGGAACTCCTCGCGAAGGCCAAGGCTGATTTGGCGCTCGCCCCCCACATCGTCAACGAATCGCTGCGCTGGGCCTCCCCGGTGAAGCACTTCATGCGTCAGGCGACGCAGGACTACACGCTGCGCGGCCGCGACATCAAGAAGGGCGACCGCTTCATGCTGCTGTACCAGTCGGGCAACCGCGACGCGGACGTCATCCCGGACCCCGACACCTTCGACATCACCCGCAGGCCCAACAAGCACATCGCCTTCGGCTATGGCCCGCACATGTGCATCGGCCAGCACCTGGCGAAGCTCGAACTGCGGATCATGTTCGAGGAACTGCTCCCCCACATCGAGTCGCTCGAACTCGTCGACGACACGAAGATGATCCAGACCAATTTCGTCGGCGGGCTCAAGAACATGCCCGTCCAGATCGAGTTCACCCGGTAACACCATGGTCACGTCACATGCGTCACCCACCGTGGTGATCGTCGGGGCCGGGCATGCCGGCGGCACTCTCGCCGGCATGCTGCGGCAGCAGAAGTTCGACGGTCGCATCGTCCTGTGCGGGGACGAAACCCATCCGCCCTATCACCGCCCGCCGTTGTCGAAGAAGTACGCCGACGACGAGTTCGTACAGTGGCTCAAGCCGGAATCGTTCTACGCCGACAACCAGATCGACACGCTGCTCGGTGATCCGGTCACCCGCATCGACCGGGACGCGCGTACCGCGACGACGGCGTCCGGAACGGTGCTGGAGTACACGACACTCGTGCTCGCGACGGGTGCCGCTCCACGGACGCTCTCCCTCCCGGGAAGCGAGCTCGAGGGTGTGCTCAGCCTGCGCACCCTCGCCGACGCCACGACGCTCCGTGAGGCCGTGCACACCGGATCGGCGCTGGCGATCATCGGCGGTGGGTACGTGGGACTCGAGGTCGCGGCCTCGGCCCGCGCCCGCGGATGCGACGTCACGGTGATCGAACGGGAGGACCGGGTGCTGGCCCGGGTGGCGAGCCGGGAACTCTCGGCGGCGCTGACCGAATTCCACCGGAACCGCGGAACTCGCATCCTCACCGGGGCCGAGGTCCGCGGAATCACCGGCGCCGACGGCCGCGTGGCCGCGGTAGAACTCGGTGACGGAACCGAGATCGCCTGCGACCTCGTCCTGGTCGGGGTCGGTGCCATCCCCAACGACGCGCTGGCGCGCGAGTCCGGCCTCGAGTGCCTCGCCGGAATCGTGGTCGACGGGTCTGCCCACACGAGCGATCCGCATGTTCTCGCGATCGGGGACGTGACCTATCGACTGCACGACACGCTCGGGAAGATGGTGCGGCTGGAAAGCATTCCGAGTGCGGTCGAGCAGGCGAAGCAGGCGGCGGCGGTCATCATGGGAGCCCCCCTCCCACCGCACGAGGTGCCGTGGTTCTGGTCGGATCAGTTCGACCTGAAGATGAAGATGGCGGGGATGATCGGGCCGGACACGCAGGCGATCCTGCGCGGCGACGCCTCCGACACCTCGTTCGCACTGTTCCACCTCGACAGCGACGGGATACCGGTGGCCGTCGAGACCGTGAATGCCGCAGGCGAATTCATGGCCGGCAAGAAGTTCATCGGGAATCGCACCAAAGTCGACCGCACTGCCCTCGCCGATCCCGCGACGCCGTTGCGGGAAGCCGCTCTCTGAGCATTCGATCCACGCCGGTCCTTCCCGGACCGGCCCCCACAGACATGGAGTCATTGACGATGGAAGCACTCGCAGCAGTCGCGAGAGAACCCCACACCGAGTTCTCGCTCGAAACGATCACCATCGACGGACCGAAGGCCGGCGAGGTACTCGTCGAAATCGAAGCGGTCGGCATCTGCCACACCGACCTCGCCGCACGCGACGGCGCCCTCCCGACCGCGCTGCCCGCCGTCCTCGGCCACGAAGGCTGCGGCTTCGTCCGCGCAGTCGGCGACGGCGTCACGAAGGTCGCCGCCGGCGACCGCGTCGCCATCACGTTCAACAGTTGCGGAACCTGCCCCTCCTGCACCACCGGGGCACCGTCCTACTGTCACCAGTTCATGCACCTCGCCTACGACGGAGTCCGCGAAGACGGCACCGGTCCGCTGTCGACCACGGACGGCGAATCCCTGACCGGCCTGTTCTTCGGACAGTCCTCGTTCGCCACCTACAGCCTCGCGTTCGAACGCAACGTCGTGAAGGTTCCCGCCGACGTTCCCGCAGAACTCCTCGCACCGCTCGGCTGCGGCATCCAGACCGGCGCAGGCGCCGTCATGCGCTCCCTCGACTGCCGACCCGGATCCGCGATCCTCGTCGCCGGTGCCGGATCCGTCGGGCTGGCCGCCGTCATGGGCGCCGTCGTCCAGGGCTGCACCACGATCATCGCCGTCGAACCGCACCAGTCGCGGCGCGACCTCGCCCTCGAACTCGGCGCCACCCATGTCATCGACCCCGGGGCCGGGCCGCTCGCCGAGCAGGTCCGCGCGATCATCCCCGCCGGCGTCGACTACGCGATCGACACCTCCGGCATCCCGGCCGTCATCGAATCGCTCGTCGGCTCCATGACCTTCCACGGCAAGATCGGCCTCATCGGCGTGCCCGCCGACCCCGCAGCCTCGGTGCCGCTCAACATCATCAACTCCCTCGCCATGGGGCTGACGATCACCGGAATCATCGAGGGCGACAGCGTCCCCGACGAGTTCATCCCCGAACTCGTCGAGCTGTACAAGGCCGGGAAGTTCCCGCTCGACAAGCTCGTCACCACCTTCCCCTTCGCGAAGATCAACGACGCGATCGACGCCCAGCACCGCGGCGAAGTCCTCAAACCCGTGCTCCTGCACGACTGACGACCCCATTTTCCGAACCTTTCCGATAAGGACACCCCGATGACGATCGACTACCCCGATCTCTACATCCGCGGCGGATGGACCCGGCCCGCCGGCGACTCGACGATCCCGGTCATCTCCCCCACCACCGAGCAGCGCATCGGCTCCGTGCCGGAGGGCACCGAAACCGACATCGACGACGCCGTCGACGCCGCCCGCGCCGCACTCACCCAGTGGGGGTCGTGGACTGCGGCTCAGCGCGCCGAGGTACTGAACCGGTTCGCCGACGAACTCGAGTCCCGCGCCGAGGACACCTCCACCCGGGTCAGCAGCCAGAACGGCATGCCCATCACCCTCGCCCGGCAGTTCGAGGGCGGGTTCCCACCGGTCCTGCTGCGCTACTACGCCGACATGGCGGCGAACCAGGAAGACGAGATCCGGCCCGGCATGCTCGGCGGATCCACACTCGTCACCCGCTCCCCGATCGGCGTCGTCGGCGCCATCGTCCCGTGGAATGTGCCGCAGGCCATCACATTCCTCAAACTCGCCCCCGCCCTCGCCGCCGGTTGCACCGTCGTCCTCAAACCGTCCCCCGAAACCGTTCTCGACGCGTTCCTGATGGCCGAAGCCGCCATCGCCGCCGGACTCCCCGCCGGCGTGGTCAACATCGTCCCCGGTGGACGCGACCTCGGCGCGTATCTCGTGGCCCACCCCGGAATCGACAAGGTCTCCTTCACCGGCTCCACCGGTGCCGGACGCGCCATCGGCCGCACCTGCGGCGAACTGCTGCGCCCCGTCACCCTCGAACTCGGAGGAAAGTCCGCCGCCGTCGTCCTCGACGACGCCGACCTCGCCGCAAACATCGAGTCGTTCTACGCCGCCACCCTGCTCAACAACGGGCAGATCTGCTGGCTCGGCACCCGCGTCCTCGCGCCCCGCTCACGCTACGACGAGATCGTCGACACCATCACCGACCTCGCCAAGGGCCTGTCGGTCGGTGACCCGCTGTCCGACACCACCCAGATGGGACCGCTCGTCTCGTCCCGGCAACGCGACCGCGTGGAGGGATACATCGAGAAGGGCCGCTCGGACGGCGGACGCGTCACCACGGGCGGCCGCAGGCCCGCCGACGCCGAACACGGATGGTTCGTCGAACCCACCATCTTCGCCGACGTCGAGACCGGCCACACGATCGCACAGGAAGAAATCTTCGGACCCGTCCTGTCGGTCATCCCCTACACCGACGAGGCCGAAGCCATCACGATCGCCAACCACTCCGACTACGGACTCGGCGGCTCCATCTGGACCGCGGACCCCGAACGCGGCGCACAATTCGCCCGCAACGTCGCCAGCGGAACGGTCGGGATCAACGGCTACTCGAACGACCCCACGGCCCCCTTCGGCGGCATCAAGAACAGCGGCCTCGGCCGCGAGCTCGGACCCGAGGGCCTCGCGAGCTACCAGCAGCTCAAGAGCATCTACCTCGACGTTCGATGACCCCCTGGGTGCGGCCGTGCGACACCACGCACGGCCGCACCCACACCCAAACGAAAGAACGGAAGACGCCGGTGACCAACGAAGAACTCGCCATGCTCGAATTCGCGGTCAAATGGGCACCCTTCGGCGGCGGCGACGAACACATCCTGCCCGAATTCGGCGTGTTTCCGAACGTGTTCTACCGCCGCCTGCAACGTCTCCTCCGCCACCACCCCACCGTCAACGACAGCGTCCGGCTACGGCTCGACGAACTGTGCACGACGAAACTCACGCCCGCACGCCCCGGCAGGCGCAAGTCGCACGCGCGTGCGCGTGCGGTGCACTAGCGACATCACCCTCGACCGTCACCGCTCTGTGGGTTGAGCCGGCGCACTGGACATCGACCACCACGGTCACAGACCGAGGAGTGTGATGCTCTCCTCGCGCATGTCGACCTTGCGGATCTTGCCGGTGAAATCTTGTAGTGAGCGAGTTTGCCGGTCGCGAACCCGCGGACGGTGTCGGCGTCGAGCGGGGTGCGCCCGGGTTTCATCCGGATCCATGCGCAGAGCTCTTCGCCGTAGCGGTCATCGGGCATCACCCACCGTGCCAAGACCGCGCAGGGGAATTTCTATCGGCACTTCACCGACCTGGACGACGTGTTCCTCGCCGCCATGCACACCGGGCTGCAGGAGTTGTCGGAGGCCACCAGCCGCAAGACGCCCACCAGCGGGGAACTCGAAGCTCTGCCGGAAGTCGACGCTGGGATCGACGCCCCCTACTCCTGCCGCGAAGGCGAATGCGGATCCTGCGCCTGCACCCTCCTGGAGGGGACGGTCGATCCCGGAGTCATCGACGCCCTCGATCCCGACGACTACATCCTCGGCTGCCCGGCGAAGC
This sequence comes from Rhodococcus sp. NCIMB 12038, assembly GCF_002165735.1. Lineage (NCBI taxonomy): Bacteria > Bacillati > Actinomycetota > Actinomycetes > Mycobacteriales > Nocardiaceae > Rhodococcus > Rhodococcus sp. NCIMB 12038. Next base: position 3,978 of record NZ_NHML01000028.1, on the reverse strand, counting down.
CGACCAGCCCGACACTGAGGGTCGAATTCTGACCCTCCGATCGCCGCGGAACGAACCTCTACCAGAACACTTCGATATCTCGGCGTGCCCTGATGTGCTCGCGTTCGGTACGCGCCCGAGTGCTGCGCCGACTGCCCGTAGGAGGCAACTATGCCCACGCTCATGCTCCACGCCGTCATCGCATTGCTCCGCCTCCTTCACGGAGGCAGGTTGACGATCAGCTTCCGCGAGATGGTCCAGGAGATCGCGTACGTCCGGGCCCAGATGCGTTGGCTCCAGATGTGCACCTTCGAGTCGGCGCAACCGGGCCACACTGTGCCCTCGTCGCATCCGCCAACGGTGCCTGACCGAAGTGACGAGGAAGAGCGTGCGGGAGCAGCCTTTTAGAGCCGGGACTGCTCGTGGCGAGAGGCATGGTCGGTGCCGTCGTAAGCGATCTCGACGTTGTTCCCTCCGCCCAGTCGGCGACTCGGCAAACTTACGCGCGGTCAGGTGCGGCGAGTAGTTGTCGCACACGATCGCCGGCTGAACGTCCGTCGGGTACAGGCTCCTGGCGCACCATGCGCGGAAGCGGCGCCCAATCGGAGGCGAAGGCGCGGCGGGTGCCCGCCGAGTGTGACGCCTCGAGCGCCCCGGCGATGTGGGCCACCGTCTGTTCCGACAACTCGGGGCCGCGCCCCACCCACGGTCGGGACTCACTCCTGCCGGTACGCCGGCGGTCGGTCACCGACATCACCGGTGCCACGCCGGTGTCAGTGGCGAGAGCGGGACTGTTCGTCGGTGTGCATCGCCAGGACGGCAGCGAACGCGGTGATCAGCAAACCCAGTAGGAGCAGCACATTCATCGTGTTCCCTCTCGTGACGTCAGCGCGCACCCGTCCGGCTGACTGGTCGACGGTCGTCGGCGAACATGGCCTCGATCCTCGCTTTGATCTCCGCGGTGCTCATCGCGCCGCTGCGCCGCACCGGCGGCCGCGAGGTGATCGAAGACGCCGGAATCATCGAGGCGGTGGTCATGCGCGCCCTACCTTTCATCGTGTCCGCGGACCCGGCACACCAGGTTGGTGTGCACCACCGTCACAGTGATGTGATCCGCTTCACATTTTCTGCCTCCAATGTTGTACATCACTCACACCGTTGACGCCAACTCTTCCCTGCCGCAGCACGGTTGACGCTCTCCGCGACTCCGGGCCGCGGCGTGGTCGCGGGCGGCACGGCCGCACAACCATGGCAACTTGTCGGTTATCGCGATGCGCTAGTAAATAGGGCGTGACTACTGATCAGGTGTTCGGTGGGGAACCGCAGCGGGTGGGCAGCTTCCGGTTCCTCCTCGACGGGCAGCGGTGGGAATGGTCCGATGCCGTCGCCCGGATGCACGGCTACCAACCCGGCGAAATCGTCCCCACCACCGCTTTGCTGCTCTCCCACAAGCATCCCGAGGACCACCCGCACGTCGCGCGGGTTCTGGACCGGATGATCAACGCGGCCGAGCCGTTCAGCAGCAAACACCGCATCGTCGACACCGCCGGCCAGGTCCACCAGGTCGTCGTCGTGGGTGACCGACTGTGCGACGACACCGGGGCCGTGATCGGGACGACCGGGTTCTACATCGACCTCACCGACTCCAACCGCGACGAGGTGAAGGAGTCCGTCGACGAGGCGGTCGCCGAACTCGCGCAGTCCCGGGCGATCATCGAGCAGGCCAAGGGTGCGCTGATGCTGGTCTACGGCATCCCGCCGACCGGGCATTCGACATCCTCATCTGGCGCTCCCAAGAGACCAACACCCGGCTCCGCATCCTCGCGGAACTGCTCGTCGCCGGATTCGGCCAGTGCGACACCGGCGCGAGTCTGCGCACCCAGTTCGATCACCTGCTGCTCACCGCCCACGAGGGCGCCCGGCATCCGGCGTAGGTCCTAGTCCGGGGGCGGTCAGTCCCGAGGACCGAAACGCCGGGTCGAGCACACGTGCATCAGGCACCCTGTCGTGTCAGCCGCCATCCACGATGGGCGTCTGTGTAACCGGCGGCCGCACCGAGTACAGCACTTCGCGAACGGCCGCCGTGCTGTGACCGGGCAATAGGTGAACACACCCGACCCCATCCACGACTCCATGGCCATCCATCCAGAGCCGTGCGTCGGCGCGTGTTGCCTCAGTTTGTCGGTGAACCATTCGCCGATAATTGCGTGCTTTTCGGCGGTGTGATTATAGATGCAGTGGTCCCCGTCAGACCATTCGCGCCAGGTCTTGTCCACGCTGGCCGCAGCGTCATAGAGGGCCCAAGCGTTTTCGACCAGGAAGACCTGATCGGGTGTGCCGTGGAGTACGAGCAGCGGACAACGAAGCCGCTCGAGTTCGGTGGGGCCGATCGTTGCATCTTCCATCGCTCGCATCGCCTCACCCGGATCATCGATCCCATAGACGGCTTGAAGTTTGGTTTCGAAGCGTGGGTACCGCTCGGGAAGCTCCACCGGCCGGACGGTGCCGCCGTTGACGCAGCACGCCCATATTCAGGGATCCGCCGCAGCGGTGGCCGCAGCAAGAGAACCACCCATGCTGTTGCCCCACACCCGATTTGATTAGACACGCGAGGATCAGCCAGCAGATAGTCCACGACAACCGAGAACGCTTCGGCCGGATTCGAGCCCATGTGCAGTCCTCCGAAGATCCGGGTTTCGCCCTGTCCGGGACCGTCGACGAGCAGGCAGGAAAGTCCACGGACCAGCAGTTGTTCGGCTCCTTTGGCATATTCCTCGCGCCAGCCATCGAAGCCACCGGTCACGATGACCACTGGCGGAGGCTCGATGACGTTGGACGGCATGAGTAGCCAGCCGCTCAATGCGGAACCTTCGAACGGGATCTGGACGTGCTCCCACCTCGGAGTCGCGAGGCGGCCGGCGGCGCCGAAGGTGTCGATCAGCTTCCGATACATTCGGCGCTTCTGTGTGTCCGTGTCGGCGAGCGGGACCTGCCCGGCTCGATAACACGCCGACGCGAACAGGTACCACTGGTGCGCGGTGTGGGTATGCCCGTCGGCTAGTGCCCGCTTCGCGCGGTCGCGGTCCTCCGGGGTACATCGGGCTCGTATCGCGCCGGGACAGGCACAATTCACTCGTATCTACCTTCGAACGCCTCGTGATCGAGGTCGCCAACGAAGTCCGCTCACATCGAGTTGTGTAACTCAGGAAGTGAGACAGGCGAAGAAGTCGACAGCGAGACCGTGAACTCGTCGACCCGGGACGATAACGAAGCCAGCGGTGGATCGCTCGACAGACGGGTACCGTCGGGTCCCCCCGAGCCGGCCGAGTACGTCATTCTCGCCCCGACCAACCTCGAAGACAACCGGTTCGCCGCTGACCAACAGGTCGGCCTCCAAGACGCGAAAGGTCAACGACTTTGTGACGCGCTCCCAGCGCTGAGAGAGTTGTCACTTGCGGGGCACTTCCGGTCCGATCGAGAATCCCGCAACATTGGCACACCGCGGACGTGTACGCATGCGGTCCAACCTCGATGCTCGATCACCTCGAGGCGGTGGCCGCCAACCAAACAATCGTGGAAGCACTCGACGAAGCCGGCGTTGCGACTGCGACGTCTTGCCTCGAAGGCACATGTGGAACATGCGAAACCCGAGTACTCGAAGGGTGCCCCTCTCACCGCGACGCGGTGTTATCAGCCGTCGAGCGCCAAGAGACCGCTCATCAACTTCGCATTTGTGCTATCCGACTTCACACTCAGTCGATGACAGTGACCTGACCCACTGAATAGTCTCGTCAGTGACGCCAGTCGCCCAGGCACTCGCGGTCCGGCTGCCCCCACCAAAGGTGAGCGCAGACGCTCAACGCGATACACCAGCCCGGGACAACTGCCACCGATCGAAAAACCAGCCCCCATCCGGGTACCCACCCCGAGGAGAACACCATGGCCTACGTCGAAGGTTCCCACCACGTCACCCTCTCCGTCGGATCGGCGCAAGAAGAC